>JAAOIJ010000117.1 GCA_015163815.1 Endozoicomonadaceae bacterium | reverse complement strand
ATTGATTAGGTTTATCTATTGTAAATTAACGATCCAATGTATTTGGAGTCACTGTTGATTGAAGTCCTGACTTAAAAGTCTTATGGTTTTTATATCCTCTTTTTGATCTTATTTTAGCTTGTTTCATCAATCTATGTACTTTTTTGATGCCTACCTTTTCTCTTGATTCTTTAAGATCATGATAGATTTTTCGATAGCCATATACGCATCCGCTAGCCAGCCAAAATTGTTGAATGAGTGTAATTAATCGATTATCTTTTTGCTCACGATCACTTTTTGGATTTTTTAACCAGGCATAAAAACCACTTCTATTCACCTCAAGTACATGGCACATTAAAAATATAGAGTATTTATGAGTGCGAGATTTTATGAATTCGTATCTTTCTTTGACTCGACGGCAAAGAAAGTCGCGGCTTTCTTTAAGATATTACGCTCTTCGGTCATACGGCGTAACTGAGCTTTAAGGTGTTTATTTTCTGTTTGCTGATAGTTTAACTCTTGATCTTTTGTCTCAGAGTTGCTGTATTTTTTTTCCAGTCATATAGACTTTTTGATGTGATCCCTCATCTGTTGGCAACATCAGTTAATTTATAACCTCGTTCTGTGATTTGCTTAACAGCTTCTAATTTAAATGCTTCTGTGTATCGTTTACTGCTCATATGGGCCTCTTTTACTAGGGTTAAATTATAACGAATTTATTTGTATAGTAAACAAGGATCACACCAATTACTTCGAAATTTGAAGCTATTTAATTTGTCTTGCTTTAAGACTCTTTTTTAGCGTATTTAAAAGCAATCGTATTGATGCGTTATCCAAATCAATAGGTTGATATAATATATGAATAGGTCGGCTTTGAAACAGCAATCAATAGTATAAACACGTATGATGTGAAGGGGGTGTTATCGTATTATATTGATTGCTTTTTTAGTGCCAGCTCTGGAATGAGCGATGTTTTTTCATTGATTTTTATGATCAATTGAGGACTCTAGCGATTTAAAATAGCGTGTGTTTTATAAGAGATATGCTGATCATTGCTCAGATTTGATCAGCATAGGTCAAAATGAATAGGTTAAAAAAAATACAAAAGGCATCACTTAGTAGATTTTAAAGTGATGCAATGCGTGATTTAAGCATTGATTTTTTTGTATTTTTTTCTTGAAGTTTCAGTGTCTTGATTTGTATCTTTTGATAGATGTCCTTCATAATCTGAATAATTACCTTCAAAAAATATAATATCACCTGTTTTTTCATAAGATAAAATATGAGTTGCAATGCGATCTAAGAACCAACGGTCATGTGAAATGACTAAAGCGCAACCTGGAAAAGAAAGTAAAGCATCTTCTAGAGCTCGCAATGTTTCAACATCTAAATCATTGGACGGTTCATCCAGTAGTAGCACATTGCCACCTTGTTTTAAGGTATTAGCAAGTTGTAGTCGGCCGCGCTCACCACCTGATAATTCTGACACTCTTTTTTGTTGATCACTACCTTTTAAATTAAATCGACCGATATAAGCTCGAGATGAAATTTGATAGTTATTAATTTTTAAAATATCTTGCCCATCAGAAATAGCTTCCCAGACAGTTTGTTGATTATCAATATTGTCTCTTAATTGCTCGTTATAGGCTATTTTAACAGTTTCACCTATTTCAATCTCTCCAGTGTCTGGTTTTTCTTCTCCAATAATCATTTTAAATAATGTGGATTTTCCGGCACCATTCCCTCCAATAATGCCAACAATAGCGCCTTTAGGGATAGAAAGGCTTAATTGATTGATGAGTATGCGATCATTATATTTTTTAGAAATTTTTTTTATTTCAATGACTTTATCGCCAAGTCTTGGTCCTGGTGGGATATAAATTTCATTTGTTTCATTGCGTTGTTGAAATTCTTGAGATTGCATTTCTTCAAAACGAGTCAATCGTGCTTTATTTTTAGACTGTCGGCCTTTTGGGTTATTTTTCACCCAGTCTAATTCACTTTTCATGGATTTAATGCGTGATTCGTTTTGTTTTTTTTCTTGTTTTAATCTGTTCTCTTTTTGCTCTAACCATAAAGTATAGTTGCCTTCATAAGGAAATCCATAACCTCGATCCAATTCTAAAATCCAACCTGCTGCATTATCTAAAAAATAACGATCATGTGTCACAGCAACAACGGTACCTGTATATTCTGTTAAGAAGCGTTCTAGCCAAGCTACGGAATCAGCATCTAAATGGTTAGTTGGTTCATCGAGTAATAACATATCTGGGTTAGAGAGTAAAAGTTGGCATAATGCAACGCGACGACGCTCACCTCCGGACAAATATTCAATTTTTGAATCCCAGTCAGGTAATCCAAGTGCATCAGCTGCGATTTGTAATTTTCGATTTAAATGATGCGCATCAGCTGTTGCAATTAAATTTTCTAAACGGGCTTGTTCTTTAGATAAAGCATCAAAATCCGCATCAGGTTTTGAGTAGTCTGCATAGACTTGTTCTAAGTTATCTTGTGCTTGCTTAATGTCTTGAACGGCTTCTTCTACAGTTTCTCGTACTGTTTTTGAAAGGTCTAATTCAGGTTCTTGTGCTAAATAACCTATTTTAATGCCAGCTTGTGATCTAGCTTCTCCTTCAATATTTTGATCTAGTCCAGCCATTATGCGGAGTAAAGTTGATTTTCCTGAGCCATTTAATCCTAAAACACCAATTTTAGCGCCAGGAAAAAATGATAATGAAATATCTTTTAAAATTTGCCGTTTAGGCGGAACCGTTTTGCTGACTCGATTCATCGTATAAACGTATTGTGACATAGCGCATTATAACCTGTATTTGTAAAAAATAGCATTTTGGATAAGCTGTTTACATGAAACTATATACAGCCCTTCATGATTTTGCAATATATTTTATGAGTAAAATACTGAAATATTTTGATTTTATTGATCATTCAGGGGGAAGAATGGATTCAAAAAAGTCAAATAGAGGATGATTTTTTGAATCGACTATTTTTGACGCTAATAGACATTCGATATCACTGTGTGGAGTATGGTATATTGACATTATTTATCACGCTTTCTGTTTTAGCAGATTGATGGGGGATTATCAACGATGTGGCCTTATGACATGATTGGATTATGCGTATTAGTCTGCATGATATTAAGCGGTATGTATTGTTTTTTTATACATAGAATGCATCATTGGCGTATTATTTATGAAAAACGGTTGAATGAAAAAAAGACACAACTACACATGTTGCGTGATGAGCTATTTCAAGAAAGTAAACGAAATATTAGTTTAACTGAACGTATTCATTATTTAAATGAACGCTTATTGACATTTAATCAATTACAAGCCATGAATGAGCAGCTTAAATTAGAGATATCACAATCACAAAGTGAATGTCATTTATTAACGCAACGTAACGAATATGATGCGGATATGTTAGAAAAAATGACAGCGCAATTTAAGCAACTATCTCATGATATTTATACTGAGAAAAATAAAGATTTTATGAATCAAACTCAAGCATCCTTAACGCATTTGTTGGTCCCATTTAGAGAACAAATAAACGCTTTTAAGCAACAAGTTGAAACAGCTTATCAGGAAGAAGGTAAAGAAAGACGAGCACTTCAAAATGAAATAAAACGCTTAGAAAATATGAGTTTTACCTTAAGCCAAGAAGCTTCTAATTTAACGAAAGCTTTGAAAGGAGATAATAAAATACAAGGTAATTGGGGTGAATTAGTTTTGCAGACGGTGTTAAACGAATCGGGTTTGCGAGAAGGGCATGAATATCTTGTACAGTCGGTTTACACGGCTTTAGATGGTGGAAGAGTTCAACCTGATATTATTGTCAACTTACCAGATGATAAGCAAATTATTATTGATTCTAAAGTATCTTTAGTCGATTACTTAAAGTATCAAGAAGCCTCTACTCAAAAAGAACAAGAAGAAGCGTTGCGAGCGCATATTCGATCTATTCAAACGCATGTCAAACAATTAAGCCAAAAACGCTATGACACGATCGAAGCAATTCAAACGATTGATTATGTTCTATTATTTATTCCAATTGAATCTGCATTTTATACAGCAATGGATGCTAAAGCGAATTTTTTTGAAGAAGCATTAAAGCAACATATTTTACTCGTTAGTCCCACTAATTTATTAGTTGTTTTAAAAACAATTCATCGTATTTGGCAATATGAAAAACAAAGTCAGAATACACAAAATATTTTGAATCAAGCAAAAGGTATTTATGATAAATTACGGGGTTTTACAGAAGATATGTTAATGATTGGTAAGCATATTGATAAATTACACCATAGTTATGATGCAGCTTTGAGTAAATTAAAAACTGGTAAAGGTAATTTAATGAAAAGAGCGAGTGATTTTGTTCATTTAGGGGTGCCAATCAATAAAGCGATTGATGAAGATTTAACGGTGGATGAATGATCATGATTGATCGATAGAGTGCTCAAGCATAAAGGTATGACTTGCTATATAGCTCCAAACAGGTTACAATTCTTCCAATTGAGAATAATTCTTATTTAGATTTAGATACTATGATTTCATTCCCCTGTTATTGAGAGAAGCATATGGCATCGATTGCTTTGAATAAATTATTAAAAAATGAAGTGGGTCGTGTCATTCACGTGAATGCGAATGACTTATTGCAACATCGTTTAGCTCCTTTAGGGGTTGTTCCTGGCTTGACGATCAAAATGATTCGAACAGCCCCTTTGGGTGATCCTGTTGAATATGAATTATTAGGGTGTCATTTGTGCTTGAGACAAGAAGACGCACAATTAATTGATGTTGAGTTATTAAGAGACTAATTATTTTGAATAGCAAGCCATCATCTATGGATGCCCCTCTAACCGTCTCACTTGTCGGTAACCCAAATTGCGGAAAAACAACCTTATTTAATTTATTAACGGGTCAAAACAGTCAAACAGGCAACTGGTCTGGTGTGACCGTCGCCTTAGAAAAAAAACCTTATATTGATCCACACTTGAATCTTCATGTCGTAGATTTGCCGGGTCTGTATTCGTTAAATACAACCACAGAATCTGCTGCATTGGATGAAATGCTGGTTCGTGAGTATATATTAAGTGATGTAAAATGTATTATTAATGTTATTGATGCAAGCGCTATAGCCCGCCATTTATACTTAACATCGCAATTAATTGATCGTCAAGTGCCTATGATTATGGTGCTCAATATGATAGATCTTGCTGAGGCTCAAGGCATAAAAATTGATATTGATGCATTAAGTCAAAGGCTTGGCATGCCGATTATTCCATTTTGTGGTACCAATAAACATCATATAGGTTTATCGTATATCCACAAAGCCCTGACAGATTATCAACATCAAACATTACCTTGCCCTAGGCCTTGTATTTATAGCTCAGATATAGAACAAGCAATTCATACCTGTCAACTCGCATTAGAAACAATGAAAACAGTCTCTTTGCCTGTCTCGAGATATATGACGATCCGTGCATTGGAAAGTCGTAAACCCCAATACCCTGAAGCCATCTCTAGTTCTCTTGTAGAGATGAAAAAAAAAATCGATCAAGCTAGTCATGAAACAATACCTTTTGCCTTAACGAGTATGCGATATCGTTGGGTTTGCAATATGATTGATAAAACAATTGTACAAGAAAAAAAAATAGCTAAAACCATGACACAACAGATTGATTCGATTGTCTTAAATACTTATTTAGGCTTACCTATTTTTTTTGCTGTAATGTATGCTTTATTTAGTATTGTCATGACAGTTGGTCAGTTATTTCAACCAGCAATAGAGCAATTAGTACAGGCTGTTTGTGTCAATGGCGTGAGCCATTGCTTATTACAGCTTCATATGCCATCAGCCGGCATAGCTATCTTTGCCTCCATTGGGCAAGGATTATCGATTGTCGTCAGTTTTGTACCATTAATCGCGATATTATTTTTTTGTTTAGCGGCTTTAGAGGCAAGTGGTTATATAGCCAGAGCTTCTTTTCTAGTTGATAAAATCATGAGAAAAATTGATTTGCCTGGCCAAGCTTTTGTGCCTTTTATTGTTGGCTTTGGTTGCAATGTGCCGGCTATTTTAGCAACACGGACATTACCGAATGAGCGAGATAGAAAATTATCTATTTTAATGAACCCTTTTATGTCCTGTAGCGCAAGACTACAAGTATTTTCATTATTAACAGCAGTCTTTTTTACGCAAGGAAGTCAAAATATTGTGTTTTTAATGTACTTAATAGGTATAGCGGCTGCTTTATTTACTGGGTTGATTATGAGGAAAACGCTCTTAACGCAAGTGTCAAATAATTTATTGCTTGAACTGCCAGCTTATCATTGCCCTACATGGTCTCTTTTATTTGACAAAATGTGCTATAAAGTAAAATATTTTTTGATCAGAACAGGTAAAACTATTGTCATTTTAGTCGCTATTATTCAAGGATTGAGTTATTTTTCATTTACACTGGATGAACAGCAGAAACCTGAATCTATATTAGTGTTTATTTCAAAAAAATTAACCCCTGCATTGGCGCCATTAGGCATTATCCCTGAAAATTGGCCAGCAACATTAGGTATTTTAACGGGTATCTTGGCAAAAGAAACCGTTGTTGCCGTCTTAAATTCAAGTTATGACAATTTATCAAAAGTGTCTGTAGAGCAGGACTTATCCAATGAATTACCGTTTAATCTATGGTTAGAAGTCAAAGCAGCACTGTTAACCATTCCAGAGCAATTGAATCTGAAAGTGATGTCTCGTGAATTATTGAATGAAAAGGATGCCAATGACACTTTATTGAGTTCTTCTGCTAAGCAGATGATGCAATCTTTATTTACCAGTCAAACAAGCGTTTTAGCGTATTTAATGTTTATTTTATTATATATTCCATGTGTCTCTACGATGGGAGCTATTCGTCGAGAAATTGGTTCAAAATGGATGTACTTTTCTATATTCTGGACGACTTTTTTGGCTTATATGGTCTCTGTTTGTTTTTATCAATTATCTCTATTTTGTGTACATCCGTTGACGAGTTCATGCTGGGTTTTTGGTTTATTATTTCTCATGGTACTCTGTATTATAGGCTTGCGTTACATCGCCTCTCGCATGGATGCACAAGATTACCGGCCTGTGATTATACAGGATTAATCGCCTATAAAAATATTCTTATAAAATATTTTTATAGGATATAACACCAAATTACAGCCTATTTAATTAACGGTATTGCTTTAAAATGGATGCCTAGGGCGTCTCATCAATCTTAAAATCATGTATAGGTTAATTTTTTTTGGCTATAGAAAATGCCTTACTGTTGCACTTCACACTTGAGAAGGCAAAATATAGACAAGCTATTATATTTCATAATGGAAAAGCATTTTATCAGCAGAAAGCCTTATATAAAACATTGAAAATAAAATGTTTTATATAAGGCTTTCTGCTTTTTGATGAGCATACCAATGGATTATCTCGTCAATATCTGCCAAAGAATACAGAGTTTATGGACATAGAAGATTGTGCGGTTTTAGCGATTCAAAAAGCACTCAATAATAGACCCAGAAAATTATTAAATTATCGAACACCTAACGACGTGATGCGAGGAATAGAAAAACCTTTAGGTATTGCACTTCATAGCTGAATGGGCTAGAGTTAAAAAAAATAATGCCATATGTTTTTATATGTTTATCGATTAAATCGATTATAAGCTGTTTTCCAATGGCAAAACTGAGAGGGAATATTCATTCCTATAATATAGAAGCTATGACATTTCAATTATTTTTCCATCGATGACATTGATTTTTTTTCATCATTATTTGTGTTTTCCCTAAAGAATATCAGTTAAAAAATCTCTAATCATAAGTCATTATTCTTTTTTTAAAAAAATAATGTCGTTTATTTTAAAATAAAAAGCAATCTATAAATGATTTTCAGATTGAAGACTCGCCTTAGTTAAAAACTGTAAATGAATTTGAAAGTTATTGTTAACCCACTTACGTGGGCAGACCTCAAATGAGATTACAAAACATGCGTGACAAGCCCTATTATTTCCTCATAATATTTGTTTTGACAGATAAATACTGTGTGATTAAATTGGCAAAAGAAGTTGATTCCATTTTTTTCATAATATGAGATCGGTGTGTTTCTACCGTTCGATGGCTTAAGTGATTATCAAAGGCGATTTTTTTATTTGGATGTCCTTCAATTAATGCTAATAAAATATGATATTCACGATTTGTTAACGTATTAATTTTTTTTAAAATACAGGCGTTATTTGTAAGCATATCTTGCTGCTTGATATTATGATTTAAAGCTTCTCTAATATAATGTATAATATCTTGATTTCTAAAAGGTTTTTGTATAAAATTCAAGGCGCCAGACTTTAAAGCTTGAACAGCCATTGGAATATCTCCATATGCGGACATAAAAATAATAGGTAAATGGCAATGTTGTTGCTTCAGTTTATTTTGTAATGTAAAGCCGCATAAATCAGGTAAACAGACATCAATTAATAAGCAGCCTTGCCAATGATGTTGATAATGATTTAAAAAATCTGTAGCATTATTAAATAATCGAGTAGATGTCCCGATTGAATCCAATAATTTTTTTAAAGAGTCCCGGGTAGCTCTATCATGATCAATAATAAAGACCGTGGATACAACAGACGCTTTTTGCATGGTCCATCCCTGAAAATTCATAGCCTTGTGACATCGTGCAGTCGACTATTACAAAATATTAATAATGATATAGTCTTATTGAAATCATAGTTGATGACATAGAGTGTCTGCAAAATTTAATTATTATATTATGAAGTTTTATATGATTTGTTTAATTCTCGATTGAGTATTTGAAATGATGCCATACGGCTAGGCGCAATATCACCATTTTTTACAGCGGCTATTAGAGCGCAACCAAGATCATGATGATGCGCACAATTACTAAATTGACAACGTTGCCAAAAAGCATTAAATTCTTTAAATCCTTGAAAAATATGTTCTTTTGTTAAATATGTTAAGCTGAGTTCACGTAATCCTGGCGAATCAACTAAATAACCGCCTTCATCTAAAGGCATTAGACGTGTTGTCGTTGTTGTATGACATCCTTGTTGAATATTGGATAAAGGGCCAATTCGAATAGACTGGTTTGGCAGTAAAGTAGAAATTAAAGATGATTTCCCTACACCTGACTGACCAATGAAGAAACTTGTTTGATGGCTTAAAGTGGCTTTAAGCGCCTCAAGATATTTTTCAGAGTGTGTTGATGTGTATAAGATAGGATAACCTATTTTTTCATATATTTTGAGTTCATGAGTCAAATGTAAATATTGTTTTTCTGATAATAAGTCAATTTTATTGACAAGAATACCTGCATTAATATTTGCTAATTGTGCTGCAATTAAATAACGATCAATGCCCAATAATGTAAAATTAGGGGTTGGAGCAATCACAATCCAGATGGTATTGATATTGGCTGCAATGACTTTTTTATTATGCCGATGATCACTTTTAGCTAATTCATTTTGACGAGCAAGCCTTTTTGTAACAAGGCCTTTATTATTATCAATTTTTTCAAATTCTACTATATCTCCAGCTACAATAGTCAATAATTTAAATCGTAAATGACAACGTATAGCGTTAGTTGTCTGTAAGTGAGGTTGTATCCATACTTGTTTGCCATGATGGGCTATCACTAGACCTCTTTCTGGTAAGACAGATGATGGTTTTTTTTTCGCTATATTTGATTGTTTTTTCAATATTTTTTGATATCTTTTAAAGTTTGGTGATTGGGACGAAGTCTATGCAATCGATCTATGTATTATGAATGAGTATAGCTGATTTATTGATTTAATAGGTAAAAAAATAATATTGAAGGGTGATCCATGCTGCTTGACTAAAGTATATCCTCAAGTTTAAAATCAATACCGCATGATTATTTTGAAAAATGCTAGATAATATTGTAATTTTTAATGAAAGGTCTACTCAAAAGCGAAGTGTAATCTGTGAAAATTTTGATATTTATCGCAGCATTTTATGAAATGTTCGATAGTATACGTCTATATTCATCAAAGCTGTTTTATTTGGCAAATATTGACGAGATAATCCATTGGTATGCTCATTTAAACTTCTTTCTAAAGAAGCATAAGGCTTAGAAAAATAACATTTTATTTTCAATGCTTTAGATAAGATTTCATGCTGAGAGAATGCTTTGTCATTATCAAAAATAATCGTTTGTCTATATTTAAGTGGTATCTTTCTTAAATGTTTGATAATACAGTCTTTTACTTCATTTTCTTGGCGACTCTCCACTTTTTGTAAAAAAACATATTGAGTTCGTCTGTCGACTAAGCGAACAATAGCGTCTTGATGATTTTTTTCTATCATAGTCTCTGCTACCCAGTCTTCAATACGAGATTTTTCATCGATAATCATAGATCTTTTGGTAATATCGATTCGATTAGCAATAAGCGCTCTACTCGATTTTTTTTCTTTTCTAGGGCGTGTCCTCAATCTGAAAATCATTTATAGATTGCTTTTTTTGGCTATATAAAAGGCTGTACTGCTGCACTGCACAATTAAGAAGGCACAATCAAAGCATCTTGTTGAAAATTTATTGGCTAGATTAAAATATTTTAGATGTATTTCTATTCGTTTTGATAAGCTAGCTAGACATTTTAAATGCGATGATTTATATTGCGCGTGCTATTATTTGGGTGAATTCAAAATGAGGACACGCCCTAGCTTGCCTATATTTTACCGATCAATTGCATCATGCCTATGATAGGCAGTACGCTCATTGATATCAGGTGAATGAAATAAAAATGAACTATGATCACAATGAAAATGATTTATGCTAATATGTTATTTTTAGATTTCGATAAGGAATAATGATGTCTGTTTCCATTAAGAAACAAATTGGTAGTACGTTGATTGTTATTGGTACTGAAATTGGTGCTGGTATTTTAGCTTTACCGATATTAACTGCTCAATTAGGTTTGTTTATGAGCATGATTGTGATGGTATTATCCTATTTTTTGATGGTATATACTTCTTTAATCATTGCGGATATTAATTTACGCATGCCTGATGGTGCCAGCTTTTCTCGTATGGCTAGGCAATATTTAGGGGCCCCTGGTGAAATCATTAGTTGGATTATTTTTATGTTGCTAATGTATTCTTTAGGCGTTGCTTATATTTCAGCAGCTTCTTCATCATTTAAACATATTTTACCTGATATTAATCAAAATATTATTGCCTGTTTTTTTGTCACTTTTTTTGGTTTTTTTGTGATGAAAGGCATTGGTATGGTCGATCAATTAAACCGTATTTTATCTTTTATTTTAATTATTACACTGGCTTGGATTAGTTTTATTTTTATGCCGTATATTGACATTAACCATTACTTTGATTCTAATCTTAGTTTAAAAATATTTGCTTTGAGTTGCCCTGTTATTTTGACTTCGTTTACTTCACATTTAACAATCCCAAGTATGAGGTTATACTTAAACTCAGATCCGAAAGTGATTCGTAGAGTCTTGATTATCGGTAGTACCGTGCCATTAATTTTATATATAGGTATTATTTTAGCGATATTAGGTTCTATTCCTTTATATGGTCCTGTGAGTTTTATGGATAGTATTTTTTCAAAAAAAGATATTTTAATGGTTAATATTGCTGATATTTTAACGTTATTAGAAGATCGTATGAATACAAAGTTGGTAACGGTTACGGTGAATACATTTTCTAGTTTAGCGATTATGACTTCTTATCTGGGTGTGTCAATGTCATTATATCATTATTTAATTGATGGATTAAAATTGAATCGTATTAAAAAGAACAGTCTGCGTTTGTTATTAGGTGCCTTGCTAACCTTTGCTATTCCTTTATTTATTGTTATTTTTTATCCAAACCTTTTTTTACGCGCATTAGCTTTTGTTGGGAGTTGTGTTGTCATTTTATTGATTATTTTACCTACTTTGATGACGTATCAATTAGATAAGCAAAAAACTGATTATTATTATAGTATTTCTAAAATAAAAAGCCTCAGAATACTCGCTATTCTTGCTGCCATTTGTATTATTATTGCAGAACAATCTATGGCTTGGTTATAAATGGATATGCAAACCCGGTTGATATTATGACGACATTTTATTGGTATGATTATGAAACATTTGGTAATCGACCTACAGTTGATTGGCCGGTACAATTTGCAGGGATTCGGACGGATTCTGAATTTAATGAGATTGATGAGCCTTTAGAATTGCTGTGTCGTTTTCCAGAAGATAAATTACCACAAATAGATGCTTGTTTGATTCATCATTTTACACCAAAACAAGTACAATCTGAGTTGATTGAACCTGAATTTATTCATAAAATTAATCAACAATTTAGTCGGCCAGATACGTGTGTTGTTGGGTATAATAATTTTAATTTTGATGATGAAGTGACGCGTTTTAGTTTATATCGAAATTTTTTAGATCCTTATGCTAGGGAATGGCAAAATAGAAACAGTCGGTGGGATTTAATTGACGTTGTTCGATTGTGTTATGCTCTGAGACCGGAAGGATTGAATTGGCCGCTCTCGGAAACTCAAACTGTTAGTTTTAAGTTGGAAAATTTAACACGATTGAATAATCTACCGCACGATTCTGCGCATAATGCGGTATCTGATGTGCGCGCCACTATTGCATTAGCTAAGCTAATTCAAAGTCAGAATCCTGAGTTAATGCGGTATGTTTTGAATTGTAAAGATAAAAAATCAGCTGAAAAATTACTAGATTTGAAAGATAAAAAACCAGTCATTTATATTTCATCATACATCTCAGCTAAAAAATATTGTTTATCAGTCATTATGCCCATTATGTATCATCCTGTTTTTTCAAATCAAATCATTGTTTGTGATTTATCAGTTAATCCGTGTTCTTGGTTAAACTATTCATTGAAAGAACTCAAAGAATCTTGGTTTGAAAAATCAGATATTTTAGAGCAAAAAGGATTAAAACGACTGCCTTTATCGTCTGTTCGCTTGAATCGTTGCCCTGTTTTGGTCAGCTGGAAAGTATTGCGACCACAGGATATGCAACGCCTTGAGATTGATCAAAAAGTTTTAGAACAGCATTATACTCATATTATCAATCATCATGATGAAATATCGAGTAAGTTAAGTCAATTATTTCAAGTAGACAAAATGCCTGAAAAAAAAGATCCAGATCAAATGTTGTATGATGGTTTTTTCTCTAAAAAAGATCAACAGTTGATAGGGCAGGTTTCAAAGTTGAAACCTGAACAATTGACACATTATACTTGTTTATTTAGTGATAATCGATTGGCGCCTTTATTTTTTTTATATCATGCTAGAAATTGGCCTGATACTTTATCTGAAACTGACCGATTAAACTGGAATCAATATTGTTATCATAAGCTATGTGTTACTGAGCATCAAAAAAAAACATCTCCTTTAGAAAAATTTAAGCAAGACATACTCGATCGAATGAAAAAAAATGATAATATTCAGCAACAAACCACATTAACTCAATTGCTTTGTTATATTGAACGTAAAATAGAGACCTTGACAAGCAAGGTAGAGTAAAAATTATCACCACGCTTCATTGTCAAAACTTGTATACTGAATTGGATGTATACAAAATTTACCTTGTTATGATTGATCTTATCCATTATTTTATATTTGAAAAATAAAGAAAATTTAATAAAGTCATAAAAAAGTTGATTTTTTATTGTTTTTGAATTAAAAAAATATGAGAACATGTAAATTCATTAATCTGTATTAAATAATGAAATATTAGTCTCAAATGTCGGCTGATCATTAAGTAGTACGCGGCGGGAGTTGGGTCTTAACGTGTAACATAGAAAAGGAATGGAGGAAATTGATATGGCACGGAAAATGCCTAAAAAAGCACGTTTGGGGTTTGATGGGGTTGATGTTGATTTTCTGGGTAGTAGAGATGAAGTTCCTGAAGAACGTACCGTAGAATCAAGACGTCGATTACGAGAAATGCTCAATGCTCAAATACAAGAATTTATTGATAATGGTGGAGAAATTAAAACATTGAAAGAACATACACCTGCTGAGTTAGAGCAAAAATTGACTAAAAATACCTATAATGGGAAGCCATTGTAGCGTTATTTTTAAAATTATAAAGAGGATTTTAAGCGAAAAATGCCTCAATTTAGTTTAATAAAACGTCAATCCAGATCTATATAAGATGTATTCTCAGCTTGCTGTAGCAGTAATAAAACGCTGAATTAGTCTGGAGATGGCGCGAGGTTTCTCTACATGCAACTCATGACCTGTGCCAGGCACTTTATTTAACAGAGCTGTTGGAAATAATTTTAAGGTTTGTGGGCGATAGGCTTCTTGTATATAACAAGAATTCTCCCCTTTAATGAATAGCGTAGGCTTTGTGAAAGGTGTCTCGCCTGCTGGAATGCCTAAAATATTTCTGTGGTTTGCCATAATGCTCTGAATATTAATGTGTAGAATCCATTCATTTTGATTATTTTTTTTTAAATTCCTTAACAAAAATCCTCGCATTGATGATTGAGGCACATATTGCTTTAATAATTGATTAGCTTCTTCTTTTGTGTATATTGTAGCTTGAGAGATCGCGTGCAAGCCATTTAAGATATGACGATGTGAAGGATGATGAGGATCCTGTTGATAGTCCACAGGTGCAATATCTAAAGCAGTTAAAGTATTGACATAGGCTGGATAGCATAGCGCCATGCTCATAGCGACTTTGCCTCCCATCGAATGACCAACAAAATGTGCTTGTGAGATTTGATGATATTGCATATACTTTAAAATATCTTCTGCCATATCGCGATAAGAAAAAGCTTGAGCATGAAAAGATTGTCCATGATTTCTTAAGTCGAGCAAATGAATGCAGGAAAAATGAGATAAATATTGGCTTAAATAGCCTAAATTCTGATGAGATGCGAATAAGCCGTGCAATAGAATGAGTGGAAACCCAGTACCTTTTATTTGGCTGTGTAATATGTGATTTATAGATTGTGAGTCATTTGAAGTCATGGCTATGCTCAAGTTTTGATTCTGTTATTTATGCTGTGAAAAATGGTTTCATTTCATCAGTAATATATTGTAAACACGAAGAAAATTGTTCTAAAGAAGTTTGAAATAATGCAACGGTTAATTTGTCAGCATGAATGCGCTGATGCAACATATATTGTTTTTGGTCGCTAATACTTAAACAAGCCCGCTTATCCCGTATAAATTGAAGGCTTTTAGTTAATAAATGTTGATTTAAAGAATCTGTATTTTTTAGACCAGATAAATGGCCAAGCTGACTTTCTATAAATACAAATTTATCTCTTTGATAGCAAGCAATTTGATAATCATCTAAATAAAATATAAAATGTCCTGGGTTTTCTTCAAAAGGCGTAACACCTTGTCTTTGCGAAGTCATGTTGACTAATTCTGTAAATTCCATGCGTCGTGCTCCAGTATTTCAGTATATAGTATTGACTGATCTGTAATATATTGCAGATTTTGACTATGAATATACGTTATCTTCGTTAGATCATGTGTATCATTAATGCAAGCGCTTTCATCATATTATCAGTTTCTTTATCATAAAAATATAGGCTTGCATTTTTGAGTTGATTATTTTGACTATAATATGAGACCTTTGCAATAAGATAACAAAGACTCCTGATATGATCTTTTTTATTAAAATAGT
>JAAOIJ010000116.1 GCA_015163815.1 Endozoicomonadaceae bacterium | reverse complement strand
TAAAAACTTGGAAAGAGAATCCTTATTTTCAATATTTTTCTGGATATGATGAGATACAATGATCATTACCAGTGGACTCTAGTAGGAAGGCATATTGCTTAGATATGATTTTTATACATCTTGAACAACTGATTTCAAAGTTTGGCAGACATTTCTTGTGATTATTCTCACCTTATATTATATTATATAAAGTATAATCAATTAAACAACAAACTCATCAGGAAAAATTGCTTTATGGAAAAAGCACGCTCGAATGTCAACCCAAATCCCGCCTTTTCCTCAGCTGTATCGCCAATAAAACGACCACCCCCCACAAAAAAAAGCATTTCATCTGTTTCAACGAAAAGTTATCTTAACAACACAAAAAAAAGATTTGCATTATCTATAAAAAATTTATATTCACACCTAATTAGTATATTTTCAAAATATCAGATAAAAACATCCAAATTACACGTGTCACATAGACTAAAGAAAGAAGAAAAAGAAAGTATTTCATTTTCAAAACCTCAGATGAAAGTATCAATTTTATCCATATTACATAAATCAGCAGAAGCAGAAAAAAGTATTTTAGATGCACGATATCAGACTAACTCATCACAATTTCCAACATTCATAATTGCTGCAAATGATATAATCTATAGCCAGGCAACAAAAAAGACAGTTTGGTATCTAGATGGGTTACACAATCAGCCACTGGAAGCAGGTCTTCCATCAGCAGAAGCAGCAGCACATAACTTGCAACCTCTTCGGAATGCTAAAACAGGGTTAGCTGCTACAGTATCAACATCCCCAGCATATATCAATACGATTACAAATCAGATTGTTGCACGAAAAGACTTGAATGACCCTACAACTGAAGTCATTTTGACGCTTTTTGATAACCCAATGCATAAACACAACTCCTATCTCAGTAAAGCGTATCCAGCAAGAAGATAAGAGACATCGAAATTTGAATAGACAAGCGGCTTGATCTACTGGGATCAGTTTTTAGGTTTAAACTGCTGGTGCAAGACCTGTAACAGCTGCTGTCACGACAAGCATTGCAGCAGGAGTGGCTGCTACAATGGGATAAAAATGGCATTACTAGAACTGTGCTACCTCAAAAAATTCAAACAGACCATCAAACTTCTATTTCTTTACTAATCAATATAAGTGCCAGTATCGTTGTTTCAGGTGCTTCTGATTTTTCAGGCCTCAGGCGTATTTTAGGTTCACACGCAGGATACGATAAACTTAAAATGCTAACATAAACAGAAAAAAACAGGGTATCGTACGCCTAGCCCTATTAAAACCGTGATTTATTTTTACGCTAGTCTTACAAAAAATCTGATGTTCATTCATAAACAATGATATAGCAATATATTATTGAATATTACAATATGAGACATTGTTTTTACAATGATTGCATCTATACTATACTTACCAGTCATCAAAATATTCAACAGAGATCATTATGATACCCAAAATACTTTCCGGGCCTGTCAAAACACAAAAAAATAGACAGACAACAACATCTCAAAAAACCCATAATTCATCAAACCGAACTATTTCTCTTGCTCAATCAACTCACTATATTAAAGAAACAAGAATAAAAACACTTTGGCAATCTCTAAAATCTTTATTTTCACGTATCATTACTTTATTTTCAAAATCCAAGGTTACAATACAAGAAATACCTACTCAACCCTATATACCTAACAATAAACAGATGCCGCGATCTGGAATCTTATACTCAGAGGCAGAGCTTGCAGAATTAGATGCTCAAGATAAGCAAGAAACACTAGATACCAGCAGTTCAAGACAGGCTAAAAAAGAAGAAAAAGAACGCAAATTATCTCAAGAAACAAATACTTTGAATACACGATATAATTGTGACACATCGAACTTTCCAAAAGTAGCCATCATCTCTCCAAACAACGTAATCTATAGCTATAAGGAAAAGAAATCGGTTCTTTTTTTAGACCTTAAAAATAATCAGATGCATGGATTGGTAGCAGGACAGGCTTCAACAACAGAAAAAAAACAAAACTTACAACCTGTCATAAGCGAGGAAACAAAAAAGCCTTTTACAATACAACAACAGCAAGTCTATATCAATACTATTACAAGGCAAATCGTCACTCGAGAACAAGTGGATGCTCCTCAAAATGAAGCAATTGTTACAGAATTTCAGAACTATAACGATAGCTCTATCATATCTGAATTAAAACTAAAACAGAGTACGCTTTAAAGTATCTCAAAAATAGATAGGCAGTGATGCTTTTATTCATCAAATAACAGCATGACAATTGACAATTTTTCTTAAAAGTCTATGATTTTATGCTCATTTTTTATCTTGACCTGATAAACGATATCAATGGTCCTTTTTTTAGGTCTTTTGTAAACAAAGACGCGAAGACAGGTCATCTCACTATGCTAACCAATGTCTTGCATTATGAAATAATTGCATCCAAGGTGCTGACTCTTCTGGCACCTCTCTAAAATTTGGCATCCAAGTTTGCTGAATAGAACGAAAGACACGTTCTGGATGCGGCATCATAATCGTCACACGTCCATCTAAACTTGTTAAACCCGCAACACCTTCTATGGATCCATTTGGATTATAAGGGTACCTTTGCGTAGCACAACCTGTATCATCAACATATCGCATGATAATTTGATTATTTTGATTTAAAATACGCATTGATTCTTTAGAATAGGTAATTAATCCTTCTCCATGCGCAACTGGAATCGGTAATCGCCAATTTTCCATATGCGTCAGTAAAATAGAAGGGTTTTTTTCAATTTCAACCATAACAGTTCTTGCTTCGAATTGTTGTGATTTATTTTTAATAAAGCTTGGCCAATGCCCTGCACCTGGAATTAAATGTTTTAAATGGGATAATGTTTGACAACCATTACAAACACCTAAAGAGAACGTATCAGGTCGATTGAAAAAATCAGAAAAAAGATCTGAGACACGCGTATGATATAAAATCGTGCTAGCCCATCCAACACCAGCACCTAAAACATCACCATACGAAAATCCACCACAAAATATCATACCTTTATAATCAGATAATGTATGCCGCCCTTCGACTAGATCACTCATATGAATATCATACACATCAAATCCTGCCTGATAAAAAGCAGCAGCCATTTCAATATGCCCATTCACACCTTGTTCTCGTAAAATACCTAGCTTAGGTTTTATATTTAAAATAGTGCGAGATTTATGCGTTGGCTTGCAAGATATCGTCAATCCAGTATGAGGCACCAGTAAATTGTCAAATTCTGCCTGAGCACAACATGGATTATCTCGTAATGTTTGCATATGATATGTAGTTTCTTGCCATATTCTTTGAAAATATATTCTATCATGCGATAATAATATCTGATCTTGCCACAGAATAGTAATCGTATCATCTAATACCACGCGACCAACGGGATGAACAATATCCAACAAACTTGCGCATTCAAATATTTTTTTAACAGCTGACCAATCTCTTTTTTTAATTTGAATCACAGCACCTAATTCTTCTGAAAATAATACAGAAAACAAGGCAGCTTGATCGGACATTAATGCATTTAATTCAATTAAAATACCTGTTTGTCCTGCAAAAGCCATTTCTAGTAACGTCACAATCAAACCCCCATCTGATCGATCATGATAGGCTAACAAATAATCTTTTGATAATAAATGCTGTATCACATCAAAAAAATCTTTCAATCGAGCCGGTTGATGGACGTCAGGAGGAATACCTGAGACTTGATTATAAACTTGCGCTAAGGCTGAGCCGCCCAATCCATTGCGTTTTCCTCCTAAATCAATGCATAATAAAAGTGTTTCACCTTGATCAACTCGCAATTGTGGCGTGATGCTATGGCGGACATCAATCACAGGTGCAAAAGCTGAAATCACTAAAGATAAAGGTGATACCACTGTTTTTTTAGTGTCATTCGATTCCCAAACTGTTTGCATTGATAATGAATCTTTACCCACTGGAATAGTTAACCCTAAAGCAGGACATAATTCTAAAGCAACCGCTTTCACGGTTCGATATAATGCAGCATCCTCTTGATCATAATCCATAGCAACCATCCAGTTTGCAGATAATTTGATATTGGATAATGAACCAATCAAACTCGCTGCTAAATTCGTAATCGCTTCACCGACAGCTAGTCGCCCTGATGCTTCTGGACTGAGTAAAGCCACAGGGCTACGCTCTCCCATGGCCATCGCTTCTCCGTGATATCCTGAATAACTATGACAAGTCACAGCATGATCTCCGACAGGTACTTGCCAAGGGCCGACCATTTGCTCTCGAACAACTTGTCCTGTGATACTTCTATCTCCAATTGAAATCAGGAAATGCTTAGCTGCGACAGCAGGTAATCTTAAAACACGTGTTAACGCGTCAGAAAGCACCATGTTTTGAGTATCTAACGGGATGAATGTCAATTTTTTCAGAGTAATATCATGAATTTGTTTCGGAACATCACTTAATAACATCGATAAAGGAAGATTCACTGGCTGATTCTTAAAATATTTATCTTCTACTGTTAATTGACCAGAATCTGTAGCATATCCCACTTGTGCATAAGGACATCTCTCGCGCTTACAAATTGCTTTAAAAGTAGATAATTGATCAGGATTGACTGCCAGCACATAACGTTCTTGTGATTCATTACACCAAATTTCCAAAGGTGACATATTCGACTCATCACATAAAATAGCTCGCAAATCAATAACACCACCACATTCACCATCTAATATAAGCTCAGGTAATGCATTAGATAAACCGCCTGCACCGACATCATGAATAAAAGCGATTGGATTATCATGCTGTAACTGACAACAACGATCAATCACTTCTTGGCATCGTCTTTCTATTTCTGGATTACTACGTTGTACAGAAGCAAAATCTAAGGCAAGATCACCAACGCCTGTCGCAATCGAAGACGCAGCTCCACCACCTAAACCAATGCGCATAGCAGGCCCTCCTAGCACAATTAAGATGGCTCCTGGTTGAAATATTTTTTTCTCAACATGCGCAGATCGAATATGTCCTAAACCACCAGCTATCATAATCGGTTTATGATAGCCACGTCGAACCATGGCATGAAGAGCGGTTTTCTCTTCTGATTCATACGTTCTGAAATAACCACATAAATTAGGGCGTCCAAATTCATTATTAAAACTAGCGCTACCCAAAGGACCTTCTAACATAATATCGAGCGCAGATGCGATATGGCTTGGTTTTTCAGGAGAAATCTCCCAAGGTTGAGACCAGTTGGGAATATGTAAATTTGATACCGAAAACCCCGTTAAACTACTTTTTGGCTTCGATCCTAACCCGGTTGCCCCTTCATCTCGAATCTCGCCTCCTGACCCTGTAGCAGCGCCTTCATAAGGTGAAATAGCCGTAGGATGGTTATGCGTCTCTACTTTCATTAAAATGTGAATCATTTCTTTTTGTTCATAATAATGATATGTTTTTGCATCTAATAAAAAGCGATGACCTTCAAATCCTTCCATGACAGCTGCATTATCTTTATAAGCTGATAAAACGCCTTTTGAATTCAAACGATAAGTTTCTCGAATCATATCAAACAAAGATAAAGGGGCTAATTGTCCATCAATACGCCATTTTGCATTAAAAAATTTATGGCGACAATGCTCTGAATTCACTTGTGCAAACATCATTAATTCAACATCACTAGGATTTTTTTGAAGCTTTTTATAAAAATCAAATAAATAATGCATTTCATCGTTTGATAAGGCTAATCCTAATGTTTGATTGGCTTGATCAATCGCTTGAAAACCTACAGTCATGATATCTATTATATTGAACGGCTTAGGTGGCATTTGATTCATGAATAAGTCTTGTGTAATGTCTTCAAGTCCATGACATAATGACTCAGTCATGGGGTCATATAAATGCTCAAAAAAACGCGCTTTTATTTCATCACTTAAGGGTTCCAATGATTCAATACTATACCCAATACCCCACTCCACTCGATCTATTGTGGTCAGGCCTACATTATGTATAATATTAGTCGCTTTACTAGACCACGGTGATATCGTGCCAATTCTCGGTAATACGATCACTTGACAAGGATTTTTCATTGAATTTTCGGCATCTTGTATCAACCAATCGGCTTGCAGTAATTGGCTTAATATGGCTTCCTGTTGACTGAGTAATGGCTTAGAATCAGACATCAAAAGCCAATAATATTGCACAGATAAAACACTTGAAATCAAAGGAGACACGCGTTGCAGTTTTTTCAAAATAAGCTGGCTACGCTCATCAGAAGCTGCGTGCTGACGAAATAAAACTCTCATAATTCTCCTTGGCCTAGCTCATCAATATCAATAGCATGTAGCGATCAATTAGGGTCTTTATCATATCACAGGAAAAGCATAGATAACTTGATTTTCAACATTAAAATAGCAAAAAAACGCTTTTGATTAGCGATACTTACGCCGATTTTTAAAAAATCCTTGCATTAAATCACGACTTTCTTCTGCCATCACCCCATCAAGCCAATCCACTTTATGATTTAAATAAGGTGAATCAAAATATTGCTGTTGACTACAAACAGCTCCACATTTCGGTTCTTTAGCGCCAAAAATGATATTTTTAATACGGCTATGCACGATAGCGCCTGCGCACATTGCACAGGGTTCAACTGTCACAAATAGTGTACAATTCATTAAGCGATAATTTTGTAAATATTCACCAGCTTGACGAATAGCTTGTATTTCAGCATGCGCTGTTGGATCATTGAGTTGAATGGATTGATTAAATCCAAATCCAATAATTTGATCTTGATATACAATAACAGCTCCAATTGGAATTTCTTCAATATCTTGTGCTTTTTGTGCTAATCTAAAGGCAATGTGCATATACTTTAAAGTGTTCAAGGAGCAAGCTTCCCTTGTGAATCATAATTTTGTACATTTTTAATAAAATCTTCATGTTTTATATTAACTAGGCATTATCTGTTGTAATATTTATTTATTCATTCATTAATACAGGAAGAACTGTCATGTCTCATCGCAGCAATGTTGAAGGTAACCTTAAACGTTTCGCAGAAGGAATCGGCTTAGGTGAACTTAACTTAAATGAACATAATGCATGCGGATTATGTTTTGATGATACGCTCATAGTCAATATAGAATATCTTGAAGATGATGACGCTTTAGTCTTTGTTGCTTCTTCACATACTATTGAATCGCATTTAAGTGCTGCAGAAAAAATAAGTTTACTAGAAAAGGCTTTATTTATCAATTTACAACATCATAGCATGCAAGGCTCTTATATGGCCTTGAATCATGATAAATCGGAAGTGTTAATTATTCGATCCATGACAGCTTCATTAGATTATGGTGTTTTTGAGTCTAATTTAGAAAGATTTGTGAATACATTAGAATGGATTACAGCTGAACTCAAAGGTGAAACAGTCTCTACAAATAATCCTGTAGCCCGAGAAGCTGCTGAAAATGAAGAGAAAATGAAAAATAAATCACAAAACAATGATCATACGCCGCCTGATAATTTAGGGATGATGGTTTAATACATTGCCTTCAAAATAACGCATGAAGCGTATCTTTATATAATGTTTTTGATAGGCAAAATAGCACAAATCACTTACAGGTTGTATAATTTTAAAATATAAGATAAAAAATTATCACATAAGTTTAGAAGGATCTACTGTGAGTGATGCCCTAAAATACCTAACAAATGCTCTTCAGAATGCGGTAGACAGCTCTCGACTAGTTGATATTCGAGGCCGCGTTACTGAAGTACAAGGCATGATTATTAAAGCAGCTGTGCCCAATGTTAAAATTGGAGAATTATGTGAACTCGTGACGCCAGATAATCCCATCACCAATTATGCGGAAGTTGTTGGCTTTCAAGGATACGATGCCTTACTCACACCACTAGGAGATATTATTGGCATATCCAGCTGTACAGAAGTCTTGCCAACCGGTCGCGTTCATCATGTCGCAGTAGGGCCACATCTATTAGGCAAAGTATTAGATGGCATGGGACGTCCGATGCAATCTGAAAATGAAGAAATCACACCAGATGCTTGGTACCCCGTATACGCAAATGCACCTGATCCTTTGACAAGAACGATTATTCATGAACCTCTCCCTTTAGGTATACGAGCAATTGATGGCTTATTAACTTGCGGAGAAGGTCAAAGAATTGGTATTTTTGCAGCCGCTGGCGGAGGTAAATCGACTTTACTGTCTATGCTCGTCAAAGGGGCACAAGTTGATGTCACAATTTTAGCTTTAATTGGAGAACGGGGAAGAGAATTACGTGAGTTTTTAGAACATGATTTAGGTCCAGAAGGCATTAAAAAATCAGTAACCATCGTCGCCACTTCTGACAAATCTTCCATGGAACGATCTAAAGCTGCTTACACGGCTACAGCTGTCGCTGAATATTTTCGAGATCAAGGAAAAAAAGTATTACTCTTAATGGATTCAGTGACACGTTTTGCTAGAGCACAAAGAGAAATTGGTTTAGCGGCCGGAGAACCACCTACTCGACGCGGCTTTCCACCCTCGGTTTTTGCTACTTTACCTAAACTAATGGAACGCGCAGGGATGTCTGACAAAGGATCCATTACTGCACTCTACACGGTATTAGTTGAAGGGGATGATATGACAGAACCGGTTGCGGATGAAACACGCTCTATTTTAGATGGCCATATCATCTTATCTAGAAATTTAGCTGCAGCTAATCATTATCCAGCCATTAGTATATTAGATAGCACAAGCCGAGTGATGAATAATATTGTAGACAAACATCATTTAGATGCGGCTGGGAAAGTAAGAGAACTGATGGCTAAACATAAAGAAATCGAGCTATTAATTAAAGTAGGAGAATATAAAGCAGGTTCAGATCCTATTGCAGATATCGCGATTGAGAAAATTGATAGTATCAATCAATATTTAAAACAAAGCACAGACGAATTACATGATTTTGAAACCAATATTAGTCAATTAAAAGCACTGGTCACATAGATTATGTTGCATGATTTACTTCATATTAAAAAAATAAGAGAACGTTCAGCACGTCATGAAGTACAAACATGCCAATATCGTGTTGAACAAGCTCATATAACCGTGCAAGAAAAAGAAAAAGCACTAGAAGATCATGTGCATTTTAGAACACAAGAAGAAAAAAAACTATATGACAACATCATGAATACAAGCGTTACTGAGCGCGCTTTAAATCTGATAAAACAACGTATTATTGTCATGCGAAACAAAGACATGGAATTTGAAGAAGCCATACAAAATGCTAAAAATGAATTAGATGCTTGCAAAGAAGCCCTTAAAACAGCAAAAGAATTACACCAAAAATCCATACAAATGGTGGAAAAATTCAAAGAATTTACTCGTATTATTGATGAAAAAGAAGCACAAGAAATATTACGAAAAGAAGAATTAGAATTAGAGGAATTTTCAGTTAAAAATCGAACATAAGATAAAGGAATCGCTATGACTCAGATTGGTAATATGTTGACATCAACACCTTCAACTCACTCAAACCCTTCTACTTCAAATAACACACAAAAAACACAAGGCAAGGATGCAGATGATTTTTCTAAAAAAATGAATCAAAAAGAAAAACCAAAAGATAAAAAAGAATTATGCGATGAGAAAGAAGAAAAAACGCCTTTATCACAATTATATCAAACAGCCACAACTGGCGATGCTAAAACGATTGTCAAAACACAGAATATTGCAAAAACACAAATAATCGATAAAATCGAGCAAATTTCAAATCAACTCGATATACAAGCAGTAAAAGATACGAAAGAAGTAAAAGTACAATTCGGAAAAGATCTCTTGGCAAATACTGAAGTCACCATTAAAAAAACAGATAATAATACAATGACGCTTGAATTTTCGACTAGTTCTGTTGATTCACTCGAGTTGATCAATAAAGGTAAAAGCGCCTTACAAGATGTACTTGCCAAGAAATTTGATGGTAACATCGACATCTCAGTGCAATCAAATGAAAATATGTCTGATAACCAAGATAGGAGCTCAAAAGGTGAATATTTTGATGAAAATGAAAATGAAAATGAAAAACAAGATAAAAAATAAAATTTTATCTTTAGGGGTATACACGGCGACGTTAAAGTAACATAATAAAGTATTGAGTTTTTTTATTCAAAATGAAACTAATGAATAATACTCGCAAACTATGAGGCCAGCAATGGCAACAACACCTTTACCGCTCGTATCGATTTCCCTTGAGCAGCTGCATGCCAATAATCTGATATGCGGTCGAGCAGCAAGCTTTACCTCTAAAATACAAGACCAAGCCATAATAGGGACGTTGCAAGCACCGCCAACAACATCTTATGTCATGGACTGTCATCTGAAATGCAGCATTGATGGATTAGAAACAATTGTACAACTGAATCATTCTATTTTTGATCATATCAAAATTGGCAAAACAGATATGAAAGAAATAATCAAAACATTACCTGATCCTATTTTAATGGGCTCGTTAAATCTCATATTCAAACACATCTTAGATCATTTAAAAACGTTACTTGAAAAACCCATTACTTTAATCAATCTTGAATGGACAACAAAACCAATAACTCCAGCATTATCCATTGTGCTAGAAATCAATAATCAAAAACACATGGGGTTATTGGGTATTACGCCACAACATACTAGTTTATTAGAATCTATTCCGTATAATCAGAATCCTGCTTTAGATCATATTCCAATACCTATGGCCTTGGAAGTAGGACGAACACGCTTGTCAACTAAAAAAGTCAGTCAACTTGATATCCATGACATCATTTTTTTTGAAAAAAACTGGCAACAAGAAGACACTCACTTTTTAGCTAAAATATCTGAAAAAACAGCATTTTTAACAACATTATCCAACACCACGATAACAGTGGTTCAAAAGGTATCACTTGATATGACTGATGACTTAGATGATTTTGACGACGATGACGATTTTGATATGGATCATGATCATGAATTAAATCAAATCGATTCATCTGATACGAATAATACAACATCAGATATGAATCAAATTCCAATACAATTGACTTTTAATGTAGGAGAACAATCAATTCCATTAGGTGACATTAAACAACTGGCTCCTGGCTTTACTTTTCAATTACATAAAGACATTAATAACCCAGTCACCATTCAAGCTAATGGCAAAGCATTAGCAGAAGGTGAATTAATTAATGTTAATGGACAATTAGGTGTTCGCATTATCAAAATGCAATAACTGAAATTGATGCTGATTATGATTTAGGATTTGAGCACACTATGGATTTTAATGTTTCATCACCCATTTATCTTGTCTTACCCTTAGCATTAATGTCTTTGATACCTTTTATTGCAATCTTAGGCACGTCTTTTTTAAAGTTAATGGTTGTCTTTGGTATCTTAAGAAATGCAACAGGATTACAGCAAATCCCACCTAATATGGCACTCAATGCACTGGCGATTATTTTAACTATTTACATCATGGCGCCAATAGGTATTCAAATCTATGAAAATATGCAAGCACAATCCATTGATATAGAAAGCGACTCATGGAAAACAACCATTGTTGAAGCAGCTGAACCTTATCGTTTATTTTTAAAACGACACACCAAACCTTTTCAGCAAGGTTTTTTTTTAAAAACAGCGAAATCTTTATGGCCTAAATCTTACCAATCTATGTTATCAGCAGATAGCTTCCTCATTTTAGTGCCTGCGTATGCAATTGGTCAATTAACACAAGCGTTTCAAATTGGATTTTTATTATACTTACCCTTTATTATTATTGATTTAATTGTCTCTAATATTTTATTAGCGATGGGCATGATGATGGTTTCTCCTATGACGATAGCGCTTCCTTTTAAATTGTTACTGTTTGTTTTGCTTGATGGATGGACACGCTTAATTCATGGCTTAGTTTTGAGTTATCAGTAAAACATGATACCAGAGAAGGAAAGCATGCCATGAATGAAGCCGATATTCTCAATTTGACGTCGCAGGCTTTATTATTAACGCTTATTTTATCCATGCCTCCAATTATTGCCGCTGCAGGTGTTGGTTTATTGATTAGCTTAATTCAAGCTTTAACACAAATACAAGAACAAACGTTACCTTTCGCCTTTAAACTCATTGCTGTTGTGATTAGCATTTTTATTACAGCTAGATGGATGGGTATTGAAGTCTATAATTTTGCATTATCTATCATGCAAAATATTCCTTTAACGGGATAAAGATAGTGGAAGCCATTTTATTAGAAATGAAGAATTTTTTTTATGTATACTCTTTAAGTATGGTCCGATTAATGGCTGCCTTTGCTTCATTCCCGTTACTGAATAGGCAAGCATTAGGTGGTAATATGATTAGAAATGGCATTGTGGGCGTTTTAGCGCTTTTCTTATTACCTTTGACTTTGTCACAAGTACCCGAAACAAAACCTCCTTTCATGGTTTTATTTGGCTTGATGGGAAAAGAAGTTTTCTTAGGTATGTTAATGGGCTTTATAGCTAATATTCCTTTCTGGGCTGTCGAAGCTTCTGGTTTTTTTATTGACAACCAACGCGGAGCCTCAATGGCCTCTACCTTAAATCCTTTATCTGGATCAGAATCCTCTCCCACTGGTATTTTATTTTCACAAACTTTTATCGCTATATATATTATTTCAGGTGTCTTTTTTATCATGCTTGGCACCGTATTAAATAGTTATCAAATCTGGCCTTTATTTAGCTTTTTTCCTACGCTGAATATAGAAACAGCCTCTTTTATCTTAAATCAATTTGATACGATCATTACGTTAGCTGTTTGGCTAGCTGCGCCAATTATTATTGCTATGTTTATTACAGAATTTGGCATTGCTTTAATTAGCCGATCAGCACCGCAATTGAATGTTTTTATTTTAGCGATGCCGATTAAAAGTGCTGTAGCTGTCTGGATTTTATCGTTATATATCGTGACTCTCATGAGTTTAGGTAAAGAGTACTCTACGAAATTTCCTATTTATATCAAAAAATTAACTATGTTTTTTATGTAAAATAGCACACTATAATAAGACACTGATCATATTGAGATGAATGATTGAATCAATATGAATATATCATACAATCTATTACCATATATCCATTGGTTATGAATCTTTATGAGCGCTGAAAAAACCGAAGACCCCACACCTAAAAAATTACGCGATGCTCGAAAAAAAGGCCAAGTCGCTAAAAGCAAAGAAGTCTCATCAACAATTGGCATTATTTGTGTCGTGAGTTTATTATGGGCTTTAAGTGACTGGTTTTTATTATTATTTCAAGAAATTGTTCTATTTCCAGCGCAAGTCTATAATATGGAATTTATGACAGCTGTCAAAGCCGTGATCATGGGTATTTCCACTAAATCTCTCATGCTCATCATTCCACTCGTGATTGTATCGGCAGTTGCGGCTATTCTTGGAAATGTGATTCAATTTGGTTTACTTTTTTCATTAGACCCGATTAAACCTGATATCAAAAAAATAAACCCTATTCAAGGCGCAAAAAAGATTTTTGCACTTAAAAATCTCATTGAATTTATTAAATCAATTATTAAAATTGTTTTTTTATCAACTGTTGTATATTACGTCATTAAAACAAATATGCAGGAATTAATGAATATGCCCTGGTGTGGTGCTAGCTGTATTTTACCCGTTGCCGGACATTTATTAAAAAAATTAATTTTATATGCAATTGTCGCATTTATTGTGATTTCCATTGCAGATTTTATGTTTGAAAAATATCAATTCACAAAAGAACAGCGCATGACAAAAGATGAAGTCAAGCGAGAATATAAAGAAAGTGAAGGGAATCCAGAAATTAAAGGCAAACGCAAACAACTTCATCAAGAATTAGTCAATTCAGAAGGTGAAATCAAACAATCGGATGTTGTCATTAAAAACCCAACACATATTGCAGTTGGGTTATATTATAAACAAGAAAAAACACCTTTGCCTGTCGTGACATCTCTTGGCAAACGCAGTCAAGCAACTTTTATTTTACATGTTGCTGAACAACATAATATCCCTGTCATAGAAAATATAGCACTAGCTCGCGCCCTTTACAACCAAGCTGAAGTTGGGAATTTTATTCCCAGTGAGTTAATTTCACCCGTTGCCGAAGTATTTCGTTGGGTGCAACAACTCAAAAATGAAAAAGAAAATGAAATATCTTAACCTTAAAAAAAGCATTTATAAGCCTTATATCATCAAGAAAAAGATGAACTTTAAAGTCAGCATAAAATTAATTTACAAATGATCGTATGCAATTATTTGCAAAATAGAGTCAAAACGTTGTATCATCCTATCAAGCACGAAGAGGTTGTGAATTTATGCAATAAAATCATCCTTTGTGTGGCTTGCATTGAAACGCAAGCCTGTTTTTTTATTAAATATGATGTAGTACAATGGTGGGCGTAGCTCAGTAGGTAGAGCTCAGGATTGTGACTCCTGCGGTCGTGGGTTCAAATCCCATCGTCCACCCCATGCGGAAGTGGTGAAATTGGTAGACACGCTAGACTTAGGATCTAGTGCCGAAAGGTGTGAGAGTTCGAGTCTCTCCTTCCGCACCATTTTTAATATGAGATATTTATAATCGGCGAAAAATACACTGAACTTTCTCTAAACTCTGCTTTACTGGAGTTTTTTAAATCAGTGTTTTTGATACACACTCAGAATCATGGGTGATACAGGAAGCACAATGCAGTCTTCAAAAACAAATGATGAAACATCCCAAAAAACACTGATCAGACATATAGTCTTTAATGTTGAAGAGGCTGTGTTTTCAAAACAAATTACCAAACGTTTGAATCAACTCAAACATCAAGTCAAAATTGATGGGTTTCGCTCTGGTAAAATTCCAATGTCTGTCTTAAAACGCCGCTATGAAGCAGATGTTAAAAATGAATTACTAAAAACAATTGCAGAAGAAAATTTTGAACAATTGATCAAGCAACAAACCATTGAACCAGCTAATATTATTTCTTTCTTTATACCACAAGACACAAAAGATAGCCCTGTAAAACCAATACCAGGTATGGTTCAAGTGGGTATCTGGTTTGAAATTACACCCAAACTAGAATTAGTTGATTTTTCTGATTTCACTATCATTAAACCAAATTATACTTTATCTGATACAGACACTAATCAATTTTTATGCCAATGGTATCGCTCAAATTTTGCAGACTGGGAACTTGCAGATAATGATTATGAAGCTGATTTTCATAATAAAGTCTCTCATCAATTAACTCAAATTGACATCATAGAACCAACCGAAGATCAAGTACTTGCTGAACGTATCAATCAAAAATTACCCCCTCTCAATGAATCTTATACGTTAGAACTGAAAGAAACAGCATCCGCTAATATACAGACTTTATTAAAAGGCGCTAAAGTTGGCGACATTCGTTCAGCCATACTCACGCTAGAAGACTTAGATATATCAACAGTTCATATTGATGAAGACATAGCGAACATCAAAATTCAAGTGACTGCTCAAATTGATCGTATTTTTATTTGTAAAAAATCACATAAGACAACTGATCCAAAAGAAATTTTTGGAGAAGAAACTGAAATATACATCAATACAATGAAAAAATTGATGCATTCCTTATTACAATCAATTATTTGGTCTTTTGTCCAAGAACAAATCAACGCTCAAGTGCAATTGATTTATGATGTTGACCCACCCATGAATATGTTATTATCCTTCTATCAAGAAAACCTAAACAATTTAACAAACTCGAATGATCAAGAGAAAAGTCAGCTATTCTCTACCGTGAAAAATGATCTTAAACAAGCATTAAATATCTCCAATCTACTTCGATGTAATCAATTAAATAAAACAGTTACACAATATCATGAAAAAATAAAACATTACATGCAATCTCAAAGTGATGATACTAAAAAAAATATGCAAAAAAAATATCATAGTTTAGATAACTGGTTTTCTAACTTATCACTTCTTTACAGTGAAGCCATACTCGCTAAAAAAATATTTGAAACCGCTCATATTATTGAATATAATTGTTCACCTGAAGCTGTTTTAGCTGAAAAAGCCAATCAAGTAGGATTTAAAAATTATTCTTCAGAAGACATTAGCACCGCTTTTAATGATGTTTTTAATCTCACAGAATCATCTAAACCCGATAATTTAATACCTGAATCAACGATCATGAATACTGATGTAAATGTTAATTCATGAATTTTTCACCAGATACCCTATCATATATAGGTATTATAAGCCTATAATTGATCGACCAGAGGAACTGAAAAATGGATCTAACAGTTTCAACAAGCGGATTAGTCCCTATTGTTGTTGAACAATCGGCTCGAGGTGAGCGTGCTTATGATATCTACTCACGCTTACTGAAAGAACGAGTTATTTTTTTAATTGGCGAAATAGAAGATCATATGGCGAATCTGATTGTTGCTCAGATGCTATTTTTGGAATCTGAAAACCCAGATAAAGATATTCATCTCTATATTAATTCTCCTGGAGGCGTGGTCACATCAGGCATGGCTATTTATGATACCATGCAATTTATAAAATCTCATGTCAGCACTTATTGCCTAGGTCAAGCAGCTAGCATGGGTGCAATGATTTTAGCTGCGGGAGAAAAAGGTAAGCGCTTTTGCTTACCACATGCCCGCATCATGATTCATCAACCTTTAGGTGGATTTCGAGGACAAGCCTCCGACATAGAAATTCATGCTAAAGAAATTTTAGCATTAAAATTAAAATTAAATGAATTAATGGCAAAACATACTGAGCAACCTGTCAAAAAAATTGAACAAGATACTGATCGAGATAATTTTCTAACCGCTGATGAAGCATTAAAATACGGCTTAGTTGACAAAGTAATGGATAAACGATCCAAGTAACCATCATTCACTATCCGTTAGTTCATATTCTCAACAGAGAATGCAAGAGGCAATTGAATGAGTGATAAGAAAACCGGCAAAGATAAAATAATGTATTGCTCTTTTTGTGGTAAAAATCAGCATGAAGTCCGCAAATTAATTGCAGGCCCTTCTGTTTTTATTTGTGACGAATGTATTGAATTATGCAATGAAGTCATGGAAGAAGAAATTAATGATTTTGCTGATTCCGAAGAAACGTCTACCTTTACATTAAAAAAACCTCAAGAAATATTTGATGCATTATGTGAATACGTGATCGATCAGGATGCCGCAAAAAAAGCATTAGCCGTTGCTGTTTATAATCATTATAAACGTTTAACAGAGCACCATAAAAAAGTTGATGATAAATTAAATATTAGTAAAAGTAATATCTTATTGATCGGTCCTACCGGTACAGGTAAAACATTGCTGGCACAAACATTAGCCGAAGTATTAAATGTACCGTTTGCAATTGCTGATGCAACCACATTAACAGAAGCCGGTTATGTCGGTGAAGATGTCGAAAATGTCATTCAAAAATTACTTCAAAAATGTGATTATGATGTTGAAAAAACACAACGTGGTATTATTTATATCGATGAAATTGATAAAATATCTAAAAAATCAGATAATCCTTCTATTACACGAGATGTTTCTGGTGAAGGCGTTCAGCAAGCACTCTTAAAACTTATTGAAGGGACGATTGCTTCTGTCCCACCTCAAGGTGGAAGAAAGCATCCTCAACAAGAATTTTTGCAAATTGACACATCCAATATTTTATTTATTTGTGGCGGCGCCTTTTCAGAACTTGAAAATGTAATCCTGGATCGAATAGAAAAAGGAGGTATTGGATTTAACGCGCAAATTAATAGCAAACGTGAAGGACGAAATTTAAGCGAAGCGCTTCAAAAAGTAGAACCGGAAGATTTAATAAAATATGGATTAATTCCTGAATTTATCGGACGACTACCGATTATTACAACATTAAAAGATTTAGATGAAAAAGCACTTATTCGCATTTTAATCGAACCTAAAAACTCATTAATCAAGCAATATAAACGTTTATTTGAAATAGATCAAGTTGACATAGAATTCACAGAGGAAGCTATTCAATCCATTGCTAAAAAAAGTTTAGAAAGGAAAGCAGGTGCTCGAGGATTACGCTCAATTATTGAAACCATATTATTAGAACCAATGTTTCATGTACCATCTGACCCATCTGTCTCTAAAGTATGCATTGATGCGAAAGTCATCAATGGAGAAGCAGAACCGTTATTAATCCATGATAAGGTTAAGCAAATATCAGCCTCTTCAACATAGCCAATGACTCATCATGAGATGCATGTGTTTCATTGGAATGAGTCGATATTAATCTTAACGAATCAAAACCTTAACCTAAGTTTGATATGAATGCATGCAAAATCAAACGAATGCTTTAAAAAAATGCTCTTCAACTGAGCTGATCGCTGGTATCAGTGATCACTAACCCTATTTTTTAAAAAAGCTACTCAGTAGCCTATTACTTTTTTATTGACTCTACAATAGGACTTCTTGTGTCACAGATTATGGTATGCTCTGGCAATGCAAATATTCATCTTGCCCGTCAAATCACGAACCACCTTCATATTCAACTAGGACAAACACTGGTCAGCAAATTTAGTGATGGTGAAATATCAGTTGAAATTTTAGAAAATGTACGTGGAAAAGATGTCTTTATTATACAACCTACGTCAGCGCCAACGAATACTCATTTAATGGAATTGATTATTCTCGGAGATGCTCTGCGACGAGCTTCTGCAGGCCGCGTAACTGCTGTTATACCTTATTTTGGTTATGCTAGACAAGATAGACGTCCACTTTCTGCTCGCGTGGCTATTTCAGCTAAAGTGGTTGCTGACATGATTGCCAATGTCGGCATTAATCGCGTCCTCACTGTCGACTTACATGCAGACCAAATTCAAGGCTTTTTTGATATTCCTGTTGATAATATTTACGCATCACCTATTGTCTTAACCGATATACGCCAACAGCATACAGAATCACTTACAATCGTCGCCCCAGATCATGGCGGTGTCGTGAGAGCTCGCGCAGTAGCTAAACGTTTAGATGCTAATTTAGCCATTATTGATAAACGAAGACCTAAAAATAATGAAGCGCAAGTCATGAATATTATTGGTGACGTTCAAAATCAACATTGCATTTTAATTGATGATATGATTGATACAGCAGGCACTTTGGCACAGGCTTCACAAGCATTAAAACAAGCAGGGGCAACAACAATACATGCCTACTGTACACATCCTGTGTTATCTGGTAAAGCATTAGACAATATTGCCAGCTCAGCTTTAAATGAACTCGTTGTGACCAATACAATTGCTTTATCTGAGGAAGCTAAAATACAACCTAAAATCAGACGACTCGATATATCTCATCTGATTGCAGAAGCAATTAGACGCATTAATAATGAAAAATCAATCAGTGAGTTATTTCAGTAAACAAATATATCAGGCTATTGAATAGCCTGATATACTGCTATTTAAAGCCAATCTTTTAAAATAATTTTTAATCGATCTGTTGCTTGCGTATGCATTTGACTCACGCGAGACTCACTCACATTCATCATGTTACCAATATCTTTCAAATTTAATCCATTTTTATAATAAAATATCAATACTTTACGCTCACGTTCTGGTAAATGTTCAATGGCCTCCACTAACTCCTCATTAAATCGTTCACTAATCAAAGATTGATCGACTAAATAAGATTTTCTAAATTGAGGTAAACGAAATTCTTCATTTTCAAACATATCTTCTAAACTAAATAAACGACAACCTCTCATATCTTTTAATAATTTAAAATAATCTTCTAAATCAACACCCATTTCTTCTGCCACTTCATGTGGTTTAGGCTCTCGACATAAACGAGCTTCGACTCGATGCATAGCCTCTTGCATTAAACGGTTATTACGATATACAGATCGAGGCCCCCAGTCTCCGCGACGAATCTCATCTAACATGGCACCTCGAATGCGAATGCCTGCAAATGTTTCAAAACTAGCACCTTTTGTATGATCATATTTTGAAGAGGCTTCTAGCAAACCTAACATCCCAGATTGTACTAAATCACCTAATTGAATATTAGAAGGCATCTTACTTAATAAATGTCGCGCAATACGAACAACTAATGATCCATACTGTTCAACTAAAGTATTACCTGCTTGATCAGTTGTATCAATGCTCTTTCCATGAGCTAATGAATCCATGTTGAAATCCCTCAACCATTTAAACTTTGTTCATAGAAAAAAATAAGTCCGCTCAATTGGGTTTTGAGTGTCGATTCATCCCATACTTTTTTCGCCATATCAGTAAATAATCCATTTGATGATAATTTTTCAAATCTATTTAACGGTGTAACCAACACTTGTCTTGATTTATTTTCACAGCATGGAATATATCCAATATTTTTCAAAACAACATCTACGTCAAAACCAACTAGTTGTTGCAATTTAATCATCATTGCTCGCATTTCTTTTTGATTTTTTGTTTTATTCGCAATAATAGAAAATTGACTCAACCCACACTTCAAATATAATTGACGTATATATTCAGCTGTATCATATAATTCAATTAATTCAGGTGTTGTCACTAATAACACAGCATGTGCTGCTGCTATCAATTGCAACTCTTCTTCTCGAATACTACCACCTGCATGATCAATAATCAGTACTTCTGGTTTAGGCTGCAATCCATCGACTAGTGTAATAAAACCTGATAAGACTTGAGGTGTTATATAAGATAACGAAGAATCACCTCGGCTACTGGGTAAAATAGAAAAACCTGCTGATGTTTGGACTATTACATCTTGTATGGCACATTTTCCAGACAAAGCAGATTCTAATGATTGATGACTTTCTTCTCCTAAAAACAAATGAATATTGGCTAATCCAAAATCTCCATCGATTAATAATGTTTTTTGACCTAATTCATGAAAAGCTTTTGCTAAATTAATAGCCATCGTCGTTTTACCAACGCCTCCCTTTCCACTAGATACAGCAATAACGTGAGGGACGCTTTTATGCAATAAACTCATACATACTTGCTCCTATATTTATTATTATTATTAGCTTTATTGTTTTTTTAATGTGCTTTAGTCTGGATGAATATAAATCATTCAAATAAAACGACTATGGTCATACTACTGACTATAAAATCGCATATTATCTTTAATAAAAACAATAACAACTGATTTATTTATATTAAAATTATTCATTACTGTTTAATTGATTTAAATCTTTTAGCAACGTTATTTGTTGTGCTGTCACGCCTAACAATAAACGTTCATTTGACATTTCTAATAAGACAACTCGTTCTTTAGAACCTACGACACAAAACTCTGTAACTTGCCCACTACGTCGACCAGGTCGCTTTAATGCTGGGTTCAATCGCCTAATCACCCAAGCACTTAAAAACATAATCATAATCACTAAAAGTAAAGCTAAAAAGGTTTGCACTATTGTTTCTGTATTCACAATAGAATCTGTATTGGTTTCTGCCCAAATATTAATAGATTTAAGGCTGCAAAAAATTCCGATCCAAGATAAGGGTATGTTCATCAGTATTAATATCCTCTTCATAACGTTGAAGATGATATTTTCGCATTTTTTCGACTAATGTTGTACGTCGTATTTTTAATTTTTCAGCAGCTCGTGCTACAACATTATTACAATGATGTAAAGCTTGTTGAATTAACTTTTTTTCTAAATTAGATAAAAAATCTTTTAAATTCAACCCATCAATGGGTAAAATAGCCAAATCTTCTAATGTATTTTCATTAATAGCCGGTTGATTATTAATAGCTTCTATAGATGATTCATCTTGTATAGTTTTCTTAGATTCCACCCATGTTAATAACTTATTAGGCAATTCCGCAACACTCACAATGCCCATAGGATACATGACAGCTAATCGTTCTACTAAATTGGTTAATTCTTTTAAATTACCTGGCCAAGCATATTCACATAATACATGAATTGCTTCTGAAGAAAATCGAATAGTCCCTCTATTTTCACGCTCAATTCGAACAATGATATCATTTAATAATAAAGGTAAATCTTCAATACGATTCCGTAATTCAGGAATATGGATAGGAAATACATTTAATTGATATAATAAATCATTGCGAAAAGTATGATTTTTCACTTTATCTTCTAAATTAGACGATGTAGATGTAATAATGCGGACATTGACAGAGATAGAATGTTTACTGCCTAATTTTTCAAAACAACCTTCTTTTAAAAATCGTAATAATTTAGCTTGAAAATCAAGAGGTATTTCATTAATCTCTTCTAAAAACAAAGTGCCATTTTTAGCCAATTCTAATCGTCCTTTTTTTTCTATAATAGCCCCTGGAAAAGCATCTTTTTCATATCCAAATAATTCAATTTCGAGTAACTCAACAGATAAAGCTCTGCAATTGAGTGAGACAAAAACTCCATCTTTACGATTAGAATGTCGATGTAATTCTTCAGCAATCAGGATTTTATTTGTACCAGGCTCTCCTTGTAATAAAATAGGAACCTCTTTATCCATGACTTGAGCCATTAAAGTCCGTACTTGTCTAATACGACGCCCATTACCGACAATTTTTTGAAATAGTGTTGAATTTTCATAATTAATACTTTCTTTATTGCAACAATTGATCCGATAAGCTTGAGCACAATGCATCCCTTCTAATAATTGATCATAACTCACAGGTTCTGATAATTCACACATAACTTGTTGTTTTATACCACCACGCAGCTCAATGCCTAACCGGCCTGTAATTAAAATAGGTAAATAAGCAAAATGCCGATTTAAATCTTTTAAAATATCGATTCGACGTTCAGCTCGCCCTAATAAAACAAATTGATACTGATTGACTTTTTGTTTTAAATGTGCTCTCCATTCAGTTCCAGAGACGACACAAACTCTAAAACCAATAAAACTTAAAATACTTGATAATAAAAGCTTTTGTCTTTGATCATCTTCGATAATCAAAATTCGATACTTATTGGCCATGATAATGCACTCTCATCCTTGAAAATTTATGCTATATCAATAGTGATCCAACAACACGATCATTTTAAAAATACAATACAAATCAATCTGTTAATTAATTTTACATGGTTTATTTTTCTAAAATTAATATAGGTTATATCGTTTGAAATATACTCAATTTATTCAAAATACAGGATACTATCATCTATTAAATGTAAACGATGATTAATGCAAAATAGTCTGCATTATTTTACAATGTTTCATCTACTGATTTTTGATCAATAGTTAATTTTTTGGCACATAAAACATATACCCTTAATTAGTATTTTAGACTAAACGAACAAGGTTTGAATGATAATCATACTAATTCTTTAACAACATATTGATAAAGAAACTTTTTTATTCATATATATTTTTTTTAGCCTTGCTTATTCAAGCATGCTTGATAACGGTTCAGTATTTTATAGCATGTATCTCGTGCTAAGGCGTATCTTCATTTTGAGTTCACCCAAATAATAGCGCACGCGATATAAATCATCGCTTTAAAATGTCTAGCTAGCCGATAAATTTTCAATCAGATGCCTTGATTTATAAATCTTTTTTTTAAAATGAATAGCCATTTTTTTTAGTATTAGAACGTTTTGAGATAACAGCTTCCATTCCTGATTTTTTTGCTTGCCTTTTCAAGTGTGAAGTGCAACAGTAAGGCATTTTCTATAGCCAAAAAAAAGCAGTCAAATGCTAATAATTCATGTAACTTCTTTTTACCAACAAAAAAAGGAGAATTACATGGCTTATCAACACTTTACTGCAGAAGAAAGATCTCAAATTGACATCTTATTGTCAAAGCATTATTCTATTCATGCTATAGGAATCGCATTGAAAAGATCTCCTTCTACGATTTCAAGAGAGATTCTACGTCATACTAAAGGGAGACAATATGATGATCAACAAGCTCATCAATTAGCAAAAGAAAAGCGATTAAAAGCAAGCAGAAAACCTTATAAAATGCTT
>JAAOIJ010000115.1 GCA_015163815.1 Endozoicomonadaceae bacterium | reverse complement strand
TAATTTAAATAATTTTTAAATTCTATCAGCAGAATCTTGAATTAGAAATCAGAAAAAAAACGACTTGTATTTTTGATCAAATGTTAGTAAACTCGAATTTTATTTTGCATGGATGAAGTTTAATATTTTTTTAAATGGAATTTTATAATTGAAGTTAAGTCGTATTTAATATTTTATGAGCATGGAACAGGTGATTTGAATGAAGCGTACATTTCAACCTAGTGTTATCAAACGAAAAAGAAAACATGGATTCAGGGCTAGGATGGCAACAAAAAACGGACGTCACATTATTGCAAGACGTAGAGCAAAAGGTAGGATAAAACTTTCTGCATAATTTAAACTGAGAATGTCACTTGTATTACTTTTCAAAAAAACAAAAATTATTAAGTAAACAGTCATATAAGCAGGTTTTTGATAATGCAGAAATAAAAATATCTCGGAAATATTTTTTAATATTAGCTCGTAGAAATAAACAAGAAAATGCTAAAATAGGTATTATTATTTCTAAAAAAAACATAAAGCATGCTGTAAACAGAAACCGTTGTAAGCGACTTGTTCGTGAAAGCTTTAGAATGAATCAAGATAAAATAAAAGGATTAGATTTTATCTTTTTAGCAAGAAAAGGATTAGACTGCTTAAAAAATAAAGAGTTTTATTCTGAAATAGATTCTCAGTGGAATACTGTAATTTCTAGAATAAATCCTCATATTTTTTATAAATAAAATATAGAGCATACATGGTATTTACTTTAATAACTGGCATTAAAAATTTACTTAAATATTGTCTAGTAGGTGTCATTACAATATACCAATATACAACAAGTTGTTTTATTACTCCTTGTTGTCGATTTTATCCCTCTTGTTCACAGTACGCTATTTCAGCTATAAAAAAACATGGGATTTTAAAAGGGTTAATATTAACTAGTTGTCGTTTGCTTCGTTGTAATCCTTTTAATTTAGGTGGTGTTGATTTAGTACCTGATAAAATATCACCTTATCATTGGCGTCGTTAAACGCTTTTTATATTATCATTGACACAGTGTGAGTTATAAGTCATGGATTTTAAGCGAACAATCTTAATTATTGGCTTATTGATTGTTGGGTATTTTATTATTTTGAATTGGAGTGAAGATTCAAAAAATCATACAGCACAATCAACATTTTCTACAATTGATACCCATTCTACTAACCCTTCTTTTCCAACAAACAATCATGAATCTGCAGTATCAGATGTTCCTCTTTCTTCATCCCATTTCATTTCAAATATTGATACGAAAAATATAGATGATACAAAATTAATTAATATAGAAACTGATTTATTTACATTAAAAATAAATCCTAAAGGTGGTAATATTACCTATTTAGCTTTAAAAAAATACTTGAAACAACAAGGAAAAAATAATGCCTATATCTTATTAGATGAATGCAAAGAATTAACCTATATTGCCCAATCAGGTTGGATTGGAAATCCTAAAATCTCTGGGGTTGATAATTATATCGAAGGCGCCCCCCTCTATTTTTCATCACAAAATACATATCAATTAACTAACGACGAAAAGACATTAACTATTGATTTACACTATGAAAAAAATGGTATTTCAATAACCAAACGTTATGCTTTTGAAGCAGATAATTATGCTATCAAAATGACTTATCTTATTAAAAATAATAGCACTAAGCCTTGGATTGCAGAAATGTATGCACAATTAAAACGAAATAATTGTAAAGATCCTGAAACATTAGATGATAGCGGAACAACAAGTAATAGTTTTTTAGGTGCAGCTTTAAAAACAGTGGATAGCAAATTTAAAAAAATTGGATTTAATGACTTTTTAAGTAGCCCAATGAAAGAACGTGTAGTTGGAGGATATGCTGCCATTTTACAGCATTATTTTGAAGTTATTTGGGTGCCAGAGCAAGCAGAATCTTTTTTATATACAACACGAGAAGTTGATAGCCATTATTTAATTGGATTACAAAGCCATTTAAAACAAGTGAATCCTCATGAATCTTTGCAAGTAGACACAACATTATATGCAGGGCCTAAAATTAAAGAATCTTTAGAAAAATTATCTGATGGCTTAGAATTAACTGTGGATTATGGTTATCTTTGGTTTATAGCTTCACCTATGTTTGTTGTTTTAAATTTCCTATATCAAATATTTGGTAATTGGGGATGGTCTATTTTATTGCTCACCTTGCTTATTAAATTATTATTTTTTCCTTTATCAGCCGCTAGTTATCGATCAATGGCTAGAATGAGAAGCTTGCAACCAAAAATGATAAAATTAAAAGAACGTTATGTTGATGATAAACAAAAAATGTCACAAGAATTATTTGCGCTATACAAAAAAGAAAAAGTAAATCCTTTAGGAGGCTGTTTGCCTGTTTTAGTTCAAATGCCTTTTTTTATAGCTTTATATGAAGTATTAATGGAGGCAGTACAATTAAGACAAGCGCCTTGGATTTTTTGGATACATGATTTATCTAAAATGGATCCTTATTTAATATTACCTTTGTTAATGGGTTTTTTAATGTTTGTGCAGCAACAATTTAGCCCTCCTTTACCTGATCCAACGCAAACTAAAATTATGAAACTAATGCCAATTGTATTTACTGTTTTCTTTCTATGGTTTCCAGCTGGTTTAGTTTTATATTGGGTTGTCAATAGTTTCTTATCTATCTTGCAACAATACTGGATTACAAAACAACATGAAAGAATGAATCAACAAAATATAAAAAAAATAAAGAACTTCAATTGATTTTTAATCTGGAAATAAATAATCAGTATTAATATGATGGAAATCGATACTATTGTCGCTTTAGCTACACCACCTGGTCGAGGTGGTGTTAGCATTATTCGCATTTCAGGTCCTAAAACTAGTACAATTATTCAAACTGTTTTAAAAAAAACAATGATTCCTCGTTATGCAACATATCTGCCTTTTTACGATATAGATTGTCATGCTATTGATCAAGGCATCGCATTATGGTTTCCTGCACCTTTTTCTTTAACAGGAGATGATGTATTGGAGTTGCAAGGCCATGGCGGCCCTATTGTTGTTCAGTTGTTAATTAAGACTATTCTTCAACTAGATGTCCGTTTAGCTAAACCAGGTGAATTTTTAGAGCGTGCCTTTTTAAATGGTAAAATAGATTTAGCACAAGCAGAAGCAACTGCTGATTTAATTGATAGTGTGTCAGAAGTTGCAGTCAAAAGTGCTGTAAAATCGATGCAAGGTCAATTTTCTAACAAAATAAATCATATTATAGAGGCATTAATTAAACTCCGTGTGTATATAGAAGCCTCTATTGATTTTCCAGAAGAAGAAGTAGATTTTTTAGCTGATCAATATATTGACGATCAACTAAATGATATAGATATGACTTTAGATCGTTTAATACAAACAGCTAATCAAGGTTCTTTATCTCATTCAGGAGCAACTGTTGTCTTAGCAGGGCAACCTAATGCCGGAAAATCAAGTGTATTAAATGCATTAGTTGGAAATGAATTAGCAATTGTTACAGAGGTTGCTGGCACAACAAGAGATTTAATTCGAGATGTTATCCATTTAGATGGCTTAAAAATTAATTTAATTGATACAGCTGGATTACGAAAATCCGATGATCCAGTTGAAAAAATAGGCATCAATAAAGCTATGAAAGTGTTTTCAGAAGCGGACTGTATTTTATTGATTGCAGATAGCCAAACTTATTCCAAAGAAACGATCCAATTGGCTTCCCATATTTTACCCGAACAATTGAGAAATCAAGGGAATATTCTTTATATTCGTAATAAAATTGATTTGGTTTCAGAAAATCCTGAATTAAATCATATTGATAATTACTCTATTATCAATATTAGTGCGAAAATGGGAACAGGTATTGATCTGTTAAAAAAACATATTAAAGCGTCATTAGGATTTCAAGATCAAGCACCCAATACTTTTAGTGCTCGTCAGCGACACCTGAATCAATTAAATAAAGCATTAAAATCAATACGTTTTGCTAAAAATCAATTTAATGAAACAGCTGCTGGTGAATTATTAGCTGAAGATTTAAGGGTAACGCAAAATGCTTTAAATGAGATTACTGGTCATTTTTCTGCTGATGATTTATTAGGGCGCATTTTTTCTGAATTTTGTATGGGTAAATAAATAGTATTTTAGTCTATTGAATTATTTGGTTTCTAGTTAGACGTGCTTTATAATGAATATATTATATTTTTGAAGTTATGAGTGTAATTACTATGGGTAATGGGAATATCTATGTTATTTCTGCACCGTCAGGCGCAGGTAAAACGAGTTTGATTGATGCTTTATGTACTTCAATACCCTCTCTTGATGTTTCTATTTCTTACACTACACGTGAGCCAAGATTACATGAAAAAAATGGACAGCATTATCATTTTTTAAAGATGCAAGAATTTGAAGAGTTATTAGCTCAAGATGAATGGTTGGAATATGCCAATGTATTTGGGAACTACTATGGCACATCTAAAACATTATTAAACAAACAATTAAAAAATGATATTGATGTTTTATTAGAGCTAGACTGGCAAGGGGCACAGCAAATCAGAACTATTTTACCGAAATCAACTAGTATTTTTATTTTACCACCCTCGAAAATGATTTTGAAAGAACGATTAAAGCATAGAGGAACAGATACGAGTGCTATTGTCGAAAGACGGCTTGCTGAAGCAACTAAAGAGATATCTCATTATGCAGAGTATGATTATTTAATTATCAATGATATTTTTGATACCGCTTTATTACAATTAAAATCTATTATTCAATGTCATCGTTTAACACGCGATCGACAGTATGTTGATCACCATGCTTTAATTCAAACTTTGTTAAATGATGATGAATAATATGAGTTATAATAGTTTACTATAACAGCATTTCAAATAAACTAGATAAAAAATTCTTGAGTAGAATCAAGATTAGAAAAAAATAAAGAGATATTTTTAATATCTATATCAGAGGTATATGTAATGGCTAGAGTGACAATAGAAGATTGTTTGGAATTTGTAGATAATCGATTTGAATTAGTGATGGCTGCTTCACGCAGAGCTCGGCAGCTTATGATTAATGGTCAAACCCCAAAAGTACCTCAAGAAAACGATAAATCGACCGTTATAGCATTACGAGAAATAGCAGCAGGTTTAGTTGATCCTAAAGAAATTATGAAAAGTAATCATAAAGAAATGGGTATGTTTTTATCTGATGATGATTAATACATGTATTTATAAATATAGGCTCATTTTTTTTAGGATGTTTAAATAAATAACATGCCAGATATTTATCGATTAACAAAACAGATCGCAAAATATCTTAATCATCACCAAGTGAATCAAGTGCGTCGTGCTTATTATTATGCAGAGCAAGCACATCTTGATCAAAAAAGATTTTCAGGTGAGCCTTATATTACCCATCCATATGCGGTAGCTGTGCTTCTGACTGATATGAAAATGGATGAAAAAGGATTAATGGCGGCCTTATTGCATGATGTGATTGAAGATTCTCAAATCACAAAACAAGCCATTTCACTACAATTTGGTCGTGAAGTAGCAGATATTGTAGATGGTGTTAGTAAATTAGCTCATATCAATTTTAGAAGTCGAGCGCATGCTCAAGCAGAAAATTTTCAAAAGATGTCTTTAGCTTTAGCAAAAGATATTCGTGTTATTTTAGTGAAATTAGCAGATCGTTTACATAATATGAGTACTTTAGGTGTCATGCCTGCAAGTAAACGTAGAATTAAAGCACGAGAAACATTAGAAATATATAGCCCTATTGCTAATCGTTTAGGTATGCATAACATCAATGTTGAATTAGAAGAATTAAGTTTTTCAGCTTTGTATCCATTACGGTATCGCCTATTAATGCAAGCGGTGAAAAAAATTAGAGGTAAACGCGAGTTATTAGTCAAACAAGCGATTTATTTTTTTGAATATGAATTAAAAAAAAATAATATTACAGCAACTGTTATCGGGCGAGAAAAACATTTATATAGTATTTATCAAAAAATGAAAATTCGACGTAAATCTTTTTCAGAAATTATGGATGTATTTGGAATTCGAGTACTAGTCCAAAAAAAAGATGATTGTTATCGTATACTAGGTATTATTCATAGTGTATACAAACCTTTTCCAGGCCGTTTTAAAGACTATATTGCGATTCCAAAAATCAATGGCTACCAATCCTTGCATACGACTTTGTTTGGTGAAAAAGGCACGCCTATAGAAGTTCAAATGAGAACATTAGACATGGATCGTATTGCTAATTATGGTATCGCTTCTCATTGGTTATATAAAAAAACAAAAGATGCAGAATTAAAAGCGAGACAATGGGGTAATCAGCGCTGGATTGATGATTTACTTGAATTGCAACAAATATCAACTAATTCAGTTGATTTTATTGAAAATGTGAAAACATCTCTATTTCCAGACTCTATTTATGTTTTTACACCCAAAGGTGATATTATCGAATTACCTCAAGGTGCTACAGTTATTGACTTTGCATATGCATTGCATACCTATATTGGTAATCAGTGCGCAACTTGCCGTATTAATAAACAATTATCTTCTTTAAATACGGTTTTAGAAAGTGGGCAAACAATTGAAATTATTACCTCTAACAAAGTAAATCCAGTCAAATCTTGGTTAATGTTTTCAGTTAGCAGTAAAGCGCGTTCTAATATTCGTCATTATTTAAAAAATAATTCAGTCTAATCTTTTGAATCAAACAAGCATATGAGGTTGTGTTTTATATAGCCCATTCAACTATGAAATGAAAGATGCCTTCTCAAATGTGAAGTGCAACAGTAAGGCATTTTCTATTCCTTCGTATAACATTGTTCATGGTTGAATAGGTTTAGGGTCTGTCCTTAATCTGAAAAGCATTGAAAATAAAATGTTACGTTGCTGTACCTGATGCTTCTTGGGAAAAAGGTTTAAATGAGCATACCAATGGATCAGTTCTTCAATATGATATTAAAAGCTGGCTTTTGTATGCAAAGAGGGTTATAATTTTTTTTTGATAGACAGAATTAAATTCAATACACTTGGTGATGATAAAATTTTGAATAAATCTATTATATCTTTTTTATTTATGGCGCTGGCTTATATTTTTAATATAAGCTGTATTATCAGTTCTTGTTCGCTAAAAGCAGGTTACGAGATAGAATCGTATACTTGTTCAGAATCCCTTGATTTCCATGCTAAGGAAGCAGCTTTGACTCTTATATCCCACGTGCCATTAACGCAAGATGTTGCACTCAGTAGGGAAATTGCGACCGGTAGGGAAATTGTGACAGCGAATCTTCAGGCATTAACAGCATTTAACGATTGTCTTAAGAAAACAAAAAAAATGCAATTATTTAAAAATAATGAATTTTTGAACTTTATTGCTAAGCAGATACAAGATCATTTTTTAGGATATTGCTTGTTTGATAGGGATAGAGACTATTTATATATACTTATAGATTTAGTCTATACAAATCTATACCCAAAAAAGAGTGATGTATTTCTATATACTGATGTGTTAAGGAAAATGGTTCTTCACTCCTCTGAAGATCCTTGTCTATCATTTAACCTTAACGAAAAATGTTCTCGAAAAATAACAGCTGTTCTGATCCCATGTATTCAGCTAGGCTGTTCGTTATATGGAGATGTATTCAAAACAATTTATATCCAGAATCTAAGGTATTATTACAAAACAAACTTTCTTGATTTATTTGTCGATATTTTAGATGAAGAGCTTATTGCGAAATCCCTGTTAATATGATGATAAAAAATCTATATCAGTCTATTCTGAATAAATTAATTTTTTTAAAAAACAATTTAAACAACTGAGTTGTATATTTTGAGATGAAAAAATTCAGATACAACAAAAGCTTATGCTATCCACGCAAGCAATAATCGTAAATAATGCTCAACTTCGCATAAAATATGTATTCATGTCTTTTGGATCTGTTTTTTTAAATTTTACCAAATTACTCGAGTCCAGTGGCAACAACCAATGTATCTCATCGTATCCAGAAAAATATTGAAAATAAGGATTCTATTTCCAAACTTTCACTGTTTTTTCGTCAGATAAATGATGAATATTTTGCAATATTAACAAAGAAACCGTTGGTCTAATTGATTTTCTAGGACGACCTCTATAGCATTCCAAATGCTTCTTCAAATACTGGCCAAGGAATGATTTCAAATCATTTAATGAGCTTAAGATCAAGTAGATTGCTCTATTGAATGATATAATATTTATTATTTTTTCAGAGTCGATTAATTAGAATTTATACAGAGATATGAACAGAATCCTCTAATCAAAAAATCCTCGCATTACTCGCATTAGATGAAGAATTCGTTTATTATAAATTCCGTATTTGAAAGTTTAAATTGACTATGAAGTACGCTCATAACTTATCAAGTATTCATAGAAAAAAGAAAAAGAATCTAATATACAAATAATTACTATCTGCCGGTCCTGTGATTAAAAATCCAAAAATTGTCAATCAAGGTTGGGGGTATTGGTTTTTTGATCAAATGAAATATTTTAATAGACAAGCAACTTTATCTGCTGGGATCGGTTTAGGTTTAGCTGCCTGTTTTGGGCCTTTAACAGTTGCTTTAACAACCAACATTGCAGCAGGAGTAGCCACTACAATGGGTGTAAAAATGGCACTCAATGGTATTGCTAGTGCGGTGCTACCTAAAAAAACTCAAAAAGACTATCAAACCCCTATTGCCTTACTGACAAGTATGGGTGCAGGTATTGCTGCTTCAGGGTTTTCTAATTTTGAAGGTCTTGTCGGGAGTGTTTTAGGTTCACATATGGGATACGGTGGAGCTGACATGCTGACAGAAAAAGTTGAGGAAAAAACAGGGTATAGTATACCTAGCCCTGTTAAAGCCGTCATTTATTTTGCAGCTAGCTAGCCTTACTGGAGGTATCCTTGGTTCTAATGCTGCAAGAAGCATGACTGCAGCATTAGAAAGAATCGACTTTCTTCCTGGAAGTTTTTCGCAAGAAGAATCATCTCAAGCAGAACCTGATGACCAATTTTGTGAGCCCTTATATGATGCTAAGTATCTTTTCCTAAGTGAAGATTTTACTTGTGATTCAATTGATTCAACTAAAATGCACTGTCTTTTCTCTCATCTGACTAATATGTCTGATCCTGATCAGTTTTGTGTTGGAATTCAAAATTCAAGATACTTAAATATAGATGATTCCGACTTGATATGCCCAAAAAAAGAAGCTGACATTTTATCTTTCTTAAATAAAGACGATATATGTATATCTGAAATTGACTTGCGAGAGACGCATCAGTATTGTACAAAGAATGGTTCTGCACGTTTCATTGAGGACCTTTTAATACATGCCCTAAAAGCTAAGTTGAAATATGATACGACCATCAATATAGATCAAAATAATTATGGAATTAGGATTATTGGCGCAAGTTCTTGTATTATTTTAGGTGTAGCATGTTTAGTATCCTGCCTGTCTATAATAAGACACAGTAAAAAGAATGTTGATGACAGACAAAACCTGGGTTTGATTGATGGTAAGGATAGAGGGTAGAATGAAGATAGTGGTCCTATAGCATCATCGAAAAATGATAAAAAACCTGTATCAAAAAGATCGACAATTTAACCCATGTATTATTCATGTTGCATGTAGTTAATGAAAGTAATTACCTAAAGCATATCACAGCGCATGTTTATTGTACGCTGTGATTCTAAAATAAAAACAATAGTTTGATGTCTACTTAAAAAAATATTCAATTAAAAATAGCTGGTAAATGAGATTATCAATATTTTTTTATAATTTTTTTTAAATATTTATTGAGAATCTAAACAATCAGTCAAATAGCTATACAGCTATTTTTTTAAAAATCATGATTCTTTTTATCTGGATATGGATGCAATGCATACTTAAAAAGGTAGTATTAAAAGTGATTTATGAGTATCACTAAAAAATCACTTTTAATCGTGGTGATAAGCTGAGTCTATTGGTATGATTTGGAGCGTTTTAATATCTAAAGTAAATCATTAAACATAAAATAGGGACAAAAAAACCAAGTACAGCACCTGTTTCACGATCTCCCCATTTTTTTTCAGTTAGTCCTGCTAAAGCATAGCAAGAAATGAGCCAAACTAAAAAAAGTGCACCTAAAATGATTTGAACCATTTTATCGCTTTCTTGTAAAAATTCAATAATATTCAATTCTTTTTCTCCACAATAAAAATAACTGTAAACTCGTTTTTTACAATTTAATGTAATATGACAGGTAAGGGTTTTGATAGTAATAATTGTGCAGGTGCTGTAGATATCTCGACACTGTAAGCTAATATTTCCACACCGGCTGCATCCGCTTTTCTTAACATTACACCATATAATGAATCGATATGGTCAGCAGGTTTGATACAAGTAATGCCAGTATGCTGTGCGCAAAATAAAAGAACAGCACGTTGACCTAGCGTTTTTTGATATATTAATTCTTTTAAATGACGAACTCCTCTTTCTGTAACAGCATCAGGGAATAATCCTACTTCTAATTCTTCAGATAAAGTGACGCTTTTGACTTCAATATAACAATCGGGTTGGTGAGGTTGTGTTAATACAAAATCAACTCGACTACCTTGCCCATAACGCACTTCTTTTTTTATTGTTTGATATGCCAAGAAAGGGTCTAATACTTTTAAAGTTAAGGCTTCAGCAATAATTTGATTGGCTCTCAACGTATTGACACATGCTAAATGAGAGTGGGTTGTTTTAGGGGAACAAATTTCAATTAACTCCCATGTCATTGCATATTTTCGTTTTGGGTTGTCACTGGTAGAGCACCAAATTTTAGCGCCTTTAGATTGACAGTTTAACATAGAACCTGTGTTAGGGCAGTGGACGGTTATAGGCGTTAATTGATCCCCTATGACGATATCTGCTAAAAAGCGCTTATAACGCTTGATTAATCTCCCTTCAATCAAAGGTGAGTTAAAATGCATACCTGTATCCTAAAAAACCGATGTAATATTTATTATTTTTGATATATTATTCTAACATAGCCCGTCGAATCGATCTAGTTTCCTGTCTATCAGCAGAGACCTTAAAATCATCAAATATCTGAATGATAATCATGAAACGTTATGTATTGTAGTTATTTTCCTTTATGTGCTCGTTTTGTTAATTTGATGAATTAAATGTGACATGATATTTTTATGAGCTGGCTCTTTCTTAATAAAAAGTAATAATTTATAATATCTAATATAGTTTAGTTGTATGATAGGTTAGGTATTATATATTCGTATTATGTTTTTATTTTTTAAAAAGTGTATTATTATGAATAATGAATAATTAAAAAAATATTTCAAGAGAGATGATTGCTTAATTTAATGCTGTTAATCGTGAAAGAAAGTCATTTATTGATGCTAAATTTAAATTAATGCGTATCACGTAATTACAGTAAAATGGTAGAATAGGTTTTTTAAAAAAATAGAATATAGTATTATTATCACGGGAATAAAAATTAATTATACAGGATGCTTTCAGTACTATTATAAAAGTTCCCTGAGTTATTAAGATAGTTTGTGGCTTTTAAAATAATGTTTAAAAGTCGCTTTGTATTATTTTTTTGCAGGAAGGCTGATCATATGTCTGCACAAAATCGCTCCTCTGGTAGTGAAGAGTTGAAAACACTCTTTACGCCTTATCAAGCTACAGATGATGAAGAATATATGAGTGAAAAGCAGTTAACTCATTTTTTTTCCATTTTAAAGAAATGGAAAAAGCAATTGGTTCAAGAAATAACAAGAACAGTGTCTAATATGCAGGATGAAGCTAATAGTTACCCTGACCCTGCAGATAGAGCTAGTAAAGAAGAAGAATTTAATTTAGAACTGCGTACTAGAGATAGAGAGCGTAAGTTAATTAAAAAAATTGAATCGACATTACTTTGTATTGATCAGAATGATTATGGGTTTTGTGATAAATGTGGTATAGAAATTGGTATTCGGCGTTTAGAAGCAAGACCAACCGCGACGCTATGTATTGATTGTAAAAAAATTGCAGAATTAAAAGAGCAACATACTGGCTCCCTTTAATGAAAATAAAGAGGCTTCGTTATAGAGGACGCTTTGCACCCTCACCAACGGGCGCTTTGCATTTTGGATCTTTAGTTGCAGCAGTATCCAGTTATCTGGATGCTCGAGCAAATCAAGGCGTTTGGTTAGTTAGAATCGAAAATATTGATCGAAATCGCGAAAGACAAAAAGCATCTGATCTTATTTTATGTGCATTAGAAAAATACGGATTAATATGGGATGAAACTATTCTGTTTCAAAATACGCGAGAAGATGCGTATCAAAAAGCTTTGAGTTTTTTAATAGATAACCAATATACGTATACTTGTTGTTGTACAAGAAAAAAAAGAAAATCAGTTTTAACACCTTGTTTAGGTGAATGTATTGATGTCAATACGCAATCGAAACCGTCTGCTATTTATTTAAAATGCCCTCTTACTGTTTCTTTCTTTGATGAAGTTTATCATCATCAAACTATCAAATTTTCAACATTAGACGTTTGTTTATTAAAACGAACTGAAGGTTTTTTTGCTTATCAATTAGCAGTGGTTGTTGATGATCTTTCACAAAAAATAACCCATGTTGTCAGAGGGTCAGATTTATTATCCTCTACGGGATGGCAAATTGTATTAATTAAAGCATTAGGCGGTCATATCCCGCATTATCTGCATGTGCCTATTGTAAAAAATGCACAAGGTCAAAAACTGAGTAAACAAAGTTATGCTGATCCATTACCATTAGATAAACCTGCTGTAGTATTATATGAAGCTTTTTTACAGCTTAATATGAAGCCTGAGGCACCATTACGCAAAGCTTCGGTTAAGGTCTTATTAGACTGGGGGGTTGCGCATTGGAATAAGAATAAATCTTGTCTGCTTTCAGAGTAAACAGTATAAAATATTGAGGGCTGTTTGGTTGAAATGTTTATCTATATCTAGTAGTACTAGCGTTTTCAGTATATCACGACTTCATTGTTTGACCTATCTTTTTTTATCCAAAATTTTTGATCAATCCATTTCATTTCATGTTCAAGGAATATATTGATGATTTGTTCTATTCATTTATTGATATCTGATTTCATGGTTTTGTTTTTTAAAATGATTTTTTCATGATAGTTTTATGAGCTTTTAAATCAAGATAAGGAAAAACCTTGTTTAGACTGTAAAATGAATATTTTACTAGGGCGTGTCCTCAATCTGAAAATCATGTATAAGTTGCTTTTTTTGAGCTATAAAAAAGGCCTTGCTGCTGCGCTTTACAATCGAGAAGGCAAAATCAAAACATTTGATTTAAAATTGATTGGCTAGATTAAAATATTTTAGATGTATTTCGATTCATTTTAATAAGCTAGCTAGGCATTTTAAAGCGATGATTTATATTGCGTGTGCTATTATTTGGGTGAATTCAAAATGAGGACATGCCCTAAGCTGTATTCTGCCTTTTTAAGTGTGAAGTGCAACAGTAAGGCATTTTCTATAACCAAAAAAAAGCAGTCAAATGCTAATCATTCGTATCACTTCTTTTTATCAAAAAAATAAGGAGAATTACATGGTTTATCAACACTTAACTGCAGAAGAAAGATCTCAAATTGATATCTTATTGTCAAAGCATT
>JAAOIJ010000010.1 GCA_015163815.1 Endozoicomonadaceae bacterium | reverse complement strand
TATTTTATATAGTGCCTAAAAAATACAAAAAAGTATAGTGCTTTTATGTTTTTTTTCGATCAAGAATAAAATATAAAGGCATTATCATCTTTGTATCGTTAGAATCATAGATATTTCAAGTAAAAAAAATAAATATTATCTTTCATAAAGAGATGAGACCCATCGCATTTTTTAGTTTTTTTAAAAAAGGGCTGGCTTGATTTCTAGCTTTTTTTGCACCTATCTTCAAAATGTATTCAATTTCACTAGGTTTTTCAAGTAGTATTTCATATGTTTTTCGTTTAGTTTTAAAATGATCATTGATTAATTCGAAAAGAGAGACTTTTAAATGGCTCCAAGACTCTCCTTTTTGATAGGCTTCTTTTTTATATTGAATTTGCTCAGGCGTTGAAAAAGCACTAAACCATTTAAATAAAATACAAGAATCAGGATCTTTCGGATCTCCTGAGCTTAATGAATTTGTTTGTATTTTCATGATTTTTTTTCGTAATGCGGTCTCAGGTAAAAAAAGAGGCAGTGTATTATGGTAGCTTTTACTCATTTTCTTACCATCTAAACCAGGTAGTAATGTTGTATTTTTAGGCACTTTGGCTTCAGGGAGTATCAAGTGCTGACCATAATGATGATTAAATTTTGCAGCAATATCTCTGGTCATTTCAATATGTTGAATTTGATCCTGCCCTACAGGGACTTGATTGGCTTGAAATAATAAAATATCAGCAGCCATTAAGATAGGATAACTAAATAATCCCATATTAATACCTGTATCTTCATTGGATTTTTTATCTTGATTATTTTGTTGGACTAATGCTTTATAAGCATGTGATCGATTCATCAGTCCTTTGGAGGTCATGCAAGTTAAAAGCCAGCATATTTCTGAAATTTCCGGAATATCTGATTGACGATAAAAAATGACTTTGTCTGGATTTAAGCCACAAGCTAGCCAAGTCGCGGCTACAGACAAAGTTGAAGATCTAATTTGTGCCGCATCTTTGCATTTAATTAAAGCATGTAGGTCGGCTAAAAAATAATAAGTCTGGATTGTTGGCTGATTTTGTAGTGCTAATGCAGGCTGTATGGCGCCAATATAATTACCTAAATGAGGTACGCCTGTTGTTGTAATACCCGTTAATAGAGTGGATACAGTCATTATGATGCTCCATAAGCAGAATAAATGATTGTTATGTAATCAAAGCGTTTTCGACATGATTAATGAATAGAATTGTTTTATTTTTGCAATTATATCATATAGTTAATAATTTATTTGAAGTTATTTTTTTAAACAGATGAATATGAAGGTATAAGACGATAATGATTAACCCGGTATAATTTTTGTTAACAGATGTCAATGATTTTTGTATGTAAAGTTTGAATTGAGTGCATGATATTTTGTGGATATCAAGCTTTGGTGACATAAAAAAATAGCAGAATCATTTGTTTTTCTGTTCAGTCTTGTTTTATGATGAGAGCTATTTCCTATTGATTTTTTATTTCAATAGCAATCAAGCGAGGTTCACTATCGTATTGAATGCTGCGTAATATGAGTCAATGATCGATAGCTATTATACGAACGCACTTAAAGGGGATTTATCATGTTATGGCTGTATGCTATTAGAACCATTATATTTTATGTTATGTGGATTATTTGGACGCCACTCTTTATTACAATCTATTTTATATTTATTTACCCATTTTTTTCTAAACAATTTTTTTCTTGTTTTTTTTCGATCCAGTATAGTCGTGTTTTTTTATGGTTATGTCGTGTTATTTGTGGCATAACTTGGGTTGTTGAAGGGCGAGAGAATATACCGAAACAACCTTGTATTATCGTATCTAACCATCAGTCGGCATGGGAAACTTTCTTGTTACATATCTTGTTTATTCCACAAAATTTTGTTTTGAAAGAAGAATTATTACATATTCCGTTTTTTGGCTGGGGTTTAGCTCATTTATCTCCTATTGCTATTGATCGAAAAAAGCCAAGGCAGGCGATACGTCAATTATTAAAACAAGGGGGAATGGCTTTAAAAGCAAATCACTGGGTGATTATCTTTCCAGAAGGAACGCGTCATATTGATCAACTAGGTGATTATTCTCATGGTGCTGCGATGTTAGCGCAGGCTGAAAAAAGACCCATATTGCCCATTGTGCATACTGCTGGCTTGTTTTGGTCAAAGCGCAGTTGGATTAAAAAGCCTGGTACAATTAAAGTCTGTATTGGCCCTGTTATTACTGTAGAAGATCTGTCCACCAAATCAATGACGCAAGAAGTGTTTATCTGGAGTCAGTCTGTGTTAAATCATCATATGGATTAGCTTTCTGAATATTATATTGCGATTGCATTTCTTTTAAGCGACTTAATGTTCGATTGTATTCAAATTTTAATTTATTACCTTGATATAAAGTGTTCATCGAACAATGTGCGGCAATAATAAGATGTACCTTTTGATCATATAATTCATCTACAAGTTGAATAAAACGACGACTTGCGTTTTCATATTGCCGATCGAGTATTGGAATATTATCCAAAAAAATAGTATGAAATTTTTCTGATAAGCAAATATAATCCTGAGCACTTCGCGGGCTATTGCATAATACTTCAAAATCAAACCAAACAACTTTTTCAGTCATTTTTTTTGTTTGAATCCAACGAGATTCAATGTATAACGATTGATTCTCATGAGACATTTGATGTTGAGTGAGTTGTTTGAAATGCTGTAACATATGTTCTTTTGTTGCTTTATTCAAAGGTGTGTAATAGGTGCTATATTGTTGATTGTATTGAATAGCTTGTATCCGATGATCTTTCATGCCACTCATATTGATAATGTCAAAATAGTTTTTAATTAATGCAATTGCCGGCATAAAGCGATTACGATGTAATCCTTTCTTGTATAATGATTCAGGATGTAAATTACTTGTAACGACTAGAATAACCCCTTTTTCAAATAAAAATTTTAGAAAACGTCCTAAAATCATAGCATCAGCAATATCAACGACAAAAAATTCATCCAAGACAATGATTTGATATTTTTTTGATAAGTTGTGAGCAATATGTTTTAAAGGGTCAGTATGTCCTTTGAAATATTGTATTTCTTGATGAATTGTTTGCATAAAATGGTAATAATGTAATCGTATTTTCTTCACTTCAGTCAAGCTGCCATAAAATAAATCAACTAATGCTGTTTTTCCACGTCCAACATCTCCCCAAATATATAGACTGCGCGTTTTGTTTTTGATCTTAAAAAAATAGCGTAAAAATAATTGAAAAGGTTGATTGCTCTTGTGTATATCATGAAATAACTGATCTAGCGCATGCATGACAGCATTTTGGTTAATATCAGATATCCATTGATTGTTCTGTAGTTGCTGTTGGTATAATTGTTTGGGAGTTAACATAAAAAAAGCCTACATACGAAAAAAGATCGGTTAGACGATAGAATCAAAATAAATAGTTGATATCTGTCATGCTGATTTCAAGGATGATGGCATAGTATAACGCAACTTATCAAATCAATAAAAGGTCTATGCAAGTGATAATAGTCTATTAGAGTCGAGTAGCTTGTGCAGGTATCAAGCATACAGTTTGTTGCAAAATAAAAAATACGTCATTCGTATGAGTTTAGCCATAAAACATCGATTTCTGTGATTTATAAACAGGATTATGTTGTGCTTTCTCAAGTATGAATTGCAACCGTAAGGCATTTTTTATATTGGGTATGCATTCAAAAATATTTTAGCGTCTAATCGATAAAAACTGAATGACTACTGTGAAATCAATTGTCGTTATAGAGACTGAGACCTTTGCAATAAGCAGTTCAATGAAGTAATTTATGTATTTTTTTATTCAAACAATACATAAATTACTTCATTTTTTAAACTATTTTAATAAAAAAGATCATATCAGGAGTCTTTGTTGTCTTATTGCAAAGGTCTCAGACTATAAAATAGACGCGTGATC
>JAAOIJ010000114.1 GCA_015163815.1 Endozoicomonadaceae bacterium | reverse complement strand
TCCTCTTAAAATAGAACGAAATACGACTCATTTTATCATTTTTTTTGAAAAAAAATAAAAATAAACATTATTTAAAATTTATTCTCTTATTGCAAAGGTCTCAATCTGTATATTGTCTAATCTCAATCGCCCTGAAATTTGATCATGACTCCATTTTTTTTTGATCAAAATATCAATATATTTCATCAGGCTAGGAAGCATTTTATAAGGTTGTCTACTTGCTTTTAATCGCCTTTCTTTTGCTAATTGATGCACTTGTTGATAACAATATTTTCTCCCTTTAGTATTACGTAGAATCTCTCTTAAAATCGTAGAAAGAGATCTTTTCAATGCGATTCCTATAGCATGAATAGAATAATACTTTGACAATAAGATGTAAATTTGAGATCTTTCTTCTGCATTCAAGTGTTGATAAGCCATGTCATTCTCCTTCTTTTGTTGATAAAAAGAAGTTACACGAATTATTAGCATTTGACTGCTTTTTTTTGGCTATAGACAATGCCTTACTGTTGCACTTCACATTTGAGAAGGCAAAATAAAAAACAACCAATCCATGATTTTCAGATGGAGGACACACATGAATGAATCATCACTTATTGAGTGTAACAGTTGAATCGATCGGGCAATCATTGATGATTGATTGTTGTGAGTTGATTTTATCTTGACAAAATGGATGGATTTTTGATAATAATCGCAATGGGTTCATCTTTGATCATAGGTTGTATTTGTGCATATTAAAACACGTCCAATTATTAAAAAAACATGGAATTTTTCTGAAAGTATGCCATTACTGTTACAGCATATTTATGCAGCTCGCGGCATTTACGATCAACAGGACTTAGAATATTCACTATCATGCTTACTGCCTTTTTACTTATTCAAAAATATTGATCTAGCTGCGGCATTAATTGTTGAGTCGATTATGGCGAAGCAAACCATTATGATTATCGGAGATTTTGACGCAGATGGAGCAACTAGTACTGCTTTAGCTGTGAAAGCACTTCAAACAATGGGATGTCAATCAATTCATTTTTTAGTTCCAAATCGTTTTGAATTTGGATATGGTTTAACGCCTGAATTAGTTGAAGTTGCCGCATTAAAAAAACCTGATTTAATTATTACGGTGGATAATGGTATTTCTAGTGTCGAAGGTGTTGCGTATGCAAAGCAACTCGGTATACGTGTTTTAATTACAGATCACCATTTACCTGGTGAGACTTTACCTGAAGCAGATGCTATTATTAATCCAAATTTACCTGATTGTCCTTTCCCAAGTAAGCATATTGCTGGAGTTGGTGTTATTTTTTATGTGATGCTAGCCACTCGAGCCAAATTAAAAGCGCATCAGTTTTTTGGTGAATTCAATCGAGAACCGAATATGGCGCAATTTTTAGATTTAGTCGCTTTAGGAACAGTCGCTGATGTCGTCAGTTTAGATTACAATAACCGTATTTTAGTCTCTCAAGGTTTAAGAAGAATTCGCACAGGATTATCTTGTTTTGGTATTCAAGCTTTAATCGAAGTAGCCAATCGAATATCGAGTACTATGCTGGCTGCTGATTTAGGTTTTGCATTAGGGCCTCGGCTCAATGCTGCTGGTCGATTAGAAGATATGTCTATTGGTATTGATTTGCTACTCTGTTCTGATATGTCATCTGCTTTATGTAAAGCGAAAATATTAGATCAATTGAATACCAAACGACGTGATTTAGAAAAAAACATGCTCACAGAAGCTTGGCATCATTTAGAATCATCCATGCACTCTCATCATCAAGTATTACCTGCAGGATTATCATTTTACCAAGCTAATTGGCATCAAGGTATTATTGGTATTTTAGCAGCACGAATTAAAGAAAAAACATATCGACCTGTGATTGTTTTTGCAGCATCTGATATATCGAAAAATGTATTAAAAGGCTCAGCAAGATCGATTCCAGGATTTCATATTCGAGATGCATTAGCTACGATTTCAGTCCAGCATCCTAATTTATTATTAAGTTATGGAGGGCATGCAATGGCAGCTGGACTCAGTCTTTTGGAACAGGATTTTGAAAAATTTCAAAATGTGTTTGAGAAAATTGCAAACAGACAATTATCTGAAGAGCAATTACAATCAATTATTTGGTCAGATGGTACCTTATCTGATGCTGATTTAAATCTGAAAACAGCAGAATTATTAGCACACTCTGGACCTTGGGGACAAAATTTTCCGGAACCTATTTTTGATGGTATTTTTCATATTATCGATCAACATCTGATGAAAGATACACATTTGAAGTTGCGTGTCAGTTCGAATGCTGATGCCTCACAAATTTTTACAGCTATTTGTTTTAATGTAGATCGAAAAATTTGGCCTAATGACGCGATCAAAAAAGTACATCTTGTTTATCAATTAAATATTAATATATTTCATAATAAAAAAAGTATTAATTTAATGATTAAAAAGTTATCTATCGTCTGATGGTATGTCTGTCCTTTTTTGATCATATCAATCTTTCTGACTGTATAGAAATGCCTTGACTTTGTATTGTTAAATTGTTTTTATCTTATATTTATGAGTCAACCTAATGCATTGGATGATGTTTTATATGAAATATCCAGCCTATATTTTTCAATTGATATTCATGTCTTTGTTTATCTTTCATGGTGCCATTGTAGTAGGATCTGATCAAATAACTTCTAACAGACAATCAATATCTGTCAGGATAGGAGAGTTAGATGCGATCTTACCGTTTCACATTAAAAGCTATGAATCAGTGATGAATAAAAGTGTGAATTTTTTCTTTAAAAGAGCATCGATAAGCGTCGCAACAAGTCTTGTCATGGCTGCACCAGGATTATTATCAGCTAGTGCTGTGGGAGTTTCAGCAGCTGCTGGATTTATTGCAAGCGATTCTCTTGCAGGCCTGCTTATGAAAGAAACATTAGATCAAGGGCAGGGCTTCGACTATTGACTCCAGCAACAATGTACAAAAACAGCGTGCTTTATTCTCTATACTTACAGGAGCAATCACAGGGTCTACTCTATCAGGATATTTACCAGAATCAGTGGTTAGTTCAATCTTTGCTCATGTCAGTTCTGTTTCCACTGACTATATGATGACAAATATAGAAAAAAATATGATATTAAAGTGCCCAGTATTGTGAAGGGAGTCGTTGGGTTTTCGGCAATATAGCAGGGCGTACTTTTGGACGCACTATGTATAATAGTCTGATGAATCCTTGATTTATAGCGGATCATTATGCAAATGTATGAAAGAAGTTGGTCTGAAGCAATATTTCAAGAAAATTGTGTTAATCAGCCTGCATTAGAAATCCCCGGACGTCGTATTGAATTAGATGATTTAAAATCATTGCTATTACATCCTAATGGAGAATCTAAGCAAGTTATATCATTTACAAATGAAGTACAATTAAATACGGATAGGCTTGCTAATGGTATGGTACAAATTACTCAAAATGGTACTTTTCTTGCTCCGTGGATGAGACATTATGTTCCCGCCTATTTATTCAGAGTCGACTATTTATCTATTTTTTTTAAAGTTTTACATAAAAAATAAATGGTAAATTGGAATTTTTTCACCACACTATTTCGTCTAATTTATTGAATTAAATCATATTATATTTATTATTTTTTGCCTTCTCAAGTGTGAAATGCAACAGTAAGACATTTTCTATAGCCAAAAAAAAGAAGTCAAATGCTAAATGATTTCAGAAAAAAATCCTTTCAAAAAAAAGGAGAATAGAAAAGATGGTGTCAATAAAAAAGAAACTAGAGAAAATTGATTTTTATGCAATATGCAAAAAAACCTGCGCAACCTTTAAGACTTGTTGTTGATTGTGTTATCCGTTTTTTGAATAAAAATATGAAAATAAGATTTGATCATTGTTTATCTACAATTGAGCTATGAAAAAAATAGATAGTCTGGCGTAATTAGTTTAAAGTATACAGTTTAAATGATATCGGACTCGTGATTCAGTATACATTGCTTGATTAGATCAAATGTTTGAATGTAAGATAGCATTTTTATGATATAAGGTCGTATCCCAATGAAAGATTATGAACCATTACATTTCAGTGTTCATTTAATGGGTTGTTTATTAGGAAAAGCGATTAAAGAACAGTATGGTTCTGCGTGTTTTGATCGAATTGAAACGATTCGAAAATTATCGAAATCAATTTCAGAAAATACAGATGATGGTACAATCAAAGAAGAATTATTACAGATACTACATCACTTAGATCATGAAGACATTTTACCTGTAACGCGCGCTTTTGCTCAATTTTTGAATTTATCCAATATTGCTGAACAATATCATGAAGCTTATAATCCTTTAAAAGCAGATTTATTAGATGATTTTTTTAAGCGCTTAAAAGACCATCATTTTTCTAATGAACAAATTCATGAAGCTGTTGAAAAATTAGATATTGAACTTGTTTTAACAGCACATCCAACTGAAATTACACGACGGACATTAATTCAAAAATATGTAGCCATGACGAATTGTTTACATCAAATACATTTACGTGATAATACTGATGATCAATATCTAATATGGACTGAACGTTTACAAGAATTAATTTATCAAAGTTGGCATACAAATGAAATGCGCGAATCTCGTCCCACACCATTAGATGAAGTTAAGTGGTGTGTGGCAACAATTGAAGAATCATTATGGCAAGCATTGCCTAATTTTATGCGACATTTAGATCATAAGTTATTGGAATATACAGGTTATTCATTATCAAATCAAAATAGTATTATTCGCTTTGCTTCTTGGATGGGAGGTGATCGAGATGGTAATCCAAATGTCACAACGCAAGTCACGAAAGACACTTTATTATTTAATCGTATGTCTGGTGCGCATTTATATTTACAAAATTTAGATACATTAAGTGCTGAATTATCTATGAATCATTGTAATGCTACTTTACGAGAACAAATAGGTCCTGTTTTTGAGCCTTATCGTGTGATGTTGGCAAAATTGAAACAAAAAATCCAGAATACCATCGCTTTCAAAACAAGTCAGACTCAACAAGCTGTTGATGCTAACAATCAAGATATCTTAATCAATGATGCTGATTTATTAGAACCTTTGCAATTATGTTTTGATTCATTATGTGAAACAGGTTTAAGCATTATTGCAAAAGGATTATTACTTGATTTAATCTATCGTGTTCGCAGTTTTGGTTTAAGTTTAGTGCGACTGGATATTCGCCAAGAATCCAGTCAACATCAATTAGTTTTATCAGAAATTGTTGCGTATTTAGACCTAGGAAATTATGACCTTTGGTCAGAACAAGAAAAACAAGATTTTTTATTATCTGAGCTATTGAATAAGCGACCATTATTGCCGTTTAATTGGCGCGCTTCAGAAATTGTACAAGATATTATTAATACCTTTGAATTAATTAGTTCCTCTTCTGAACATCAAATTAGTTATTATATTATTTCAATGGCGAAACAACCTTCTGATATATTAGCCGTTATTTTATTATTAAAAGAATATCAATGTACTTGGCATTTACCGGTTGTGCCTTTATTTGAAACATTAGCCGATTTAAATCATGCTGCTGATAATATTAAAAAACTATTAGCGATTGATTGGTATCGAGATTATATTGATCATCGACAAGTGGTGATGATTGGGTATTCTGATTCAGCAAAAGATGCAGGTCAATTAGCAGCTGCTTGGGCACAATACCAAGCAATGGAATCATTAACGGCTGTATGTAAGAAACAAGGTGTTCAGCTAACATTATTCCATGGCCGTGGCGGAACAGTAGGTCGTGGTGGCTTGCCGGCACATGATGCCGTTTTATCTCAACCTCCAGGCTCTGTAAATTATCGACTGCGTGTAACAGAGCAAGGAGAAATGATTCAATCAAAATATGGATTTTCAAAAATCGCAGAAAATAATTTTGCTTTATATACTGTCGCAACATTAGAAGCTTCTTTACTCCCGCCTCCAATACCTCAAGAAAACTGGTGTATTATCATGGATGAATTATCCGATATGTCTTGGCATGCTTATCGAAATGTTATTGATAATAAAGATGAATTTATGGATTACTTTGCTTCAATTACACCAGAAAAAGAATTAGGTGCTTTATTAATAGGGAGTCGTCCTGCTAGACGTAAGCCGTCAAATAATATTGATGCATTACGCGCGATTCCCTGGATTTTTGCTTGGAATCAATGTCGATTCATGCTGCCAGTTTGGCTGGGTGCTAGTCAAGCGTTTAACAAAGTGATCGCGCAAGGCAATTTACCTGTTTTGAAAGATATGGCTCAAACTTGGCCTTTTTTTAAAGCACGTATTGAGATGTTAGAAATGGTTTTTTTAAAGCTGAATAAACCGATTACAGAACATTATGAGCAAGTTTTAGTGCCCTCTGAATTACATGTATTTGGACATCAATTGCGAACTCAGTTAACTGAAGCAATTGAAGCTGTCTTTATGATTAATGATAATCAACCGTTCATGCTATCTCGAGAATGGGAAAAAAAAGCCATTAAATTTAGAAATTCATATGCTTATCCTTTGCATTTATTGCAAGCTGAATTACTACGACGTTTAAGGACATCGACCTGTGTCTCGCCTAAGATTATATTAGCGATGATGATGACGATAGCAGGCATTGCTGCAGGCATACGTAATACAGGTTAATGTGTGTGATTAAAAATCTCCCCAAAGATACTGTAAAATAGATAGTATGGCAACAGGTGCTGTTTCTGTTCTTAAAATACGAGGACCTAATAAAATGGTTGTATGCTGATGTTGCAAAGCTTGTTCTATCTCAAGTGAGCTGAGTCCCCCTTCAGGCCCAATTACTACACTGACTGTTTTTGGCGTTTTATGATGTGTAGGTATGGTATTGGAGGAGGTTGGATCAAGGCATAAAGCAAGATCAGATTGACAGGATTGTAGCCATAGACGATAAGAGATAGGCATCTCAATGATCGGTATTTTATTTCGGCCGCATTGTTCAGAAGCGCTAATACTGACTTGTTGCCAATGTATCCTTTTTTGTTCTAACTGAGAGGCTGTATATTTCATTTCACTTCGCTCACTGAATAAAGGTGTAATGTGGTTGACACCTAATTCAGTTGCTTTTTGTATGATATAATCCATTTTTTTTGTTCGACTCATACACTGCCCTAAATGGATATTCAAAGGTGAGATATGGTCTGATAATGCATATTGCAATAATTGAACGATTGTATTTTTTTTGTCGTGCGAGACAATTTGAGCTGTCCAATAGCCTCCTTGGCCATTAAACAAATGAAGCATATGATGTCGTTTTAATCGGAGTACTCGAGTAATATAATGTGATAATTGTGAAGGTAAATGGATTTGTTGGTTTGTTTCAAAAGAAGTATCCAGAAAAATACGCGGGATTCTGATAGCCATGAGCTATATTGAACTCAAAGTCTGAGCTGTTTCACAGTATAGGTGATGTAATGACTCAAGATGAGGTGTCAGGTCATACATTGATCTATTATTGTAGACAATGTCATCTGCCATTTTCAATCGTTCATCACGTGATATTTGTGCTGTAATAATTGCTTTGACTTCAGCGTCACTACATTGGTCTCTTGCAATCGTTCTAATAATTTGTTCAGGCTCTTCAATATCAATGACTAAAATACGATCAGCCCATTTATATTGATTTTTTTCAAGTAATAAAGGAGAGACAATGATAGCATATAAAGAGTGATTATTTTCAATTTGTTGTGTCATTTCAGTTAATATTAAAGGATGCAGTAAATTTTCTAGCCAAGTTTTTTCTTTATGTGATTCAAAAATACGGGTTCGTAGTAACTTTCGATTAATTTGATGATCTTGTGTGATGATTTGAGTTCCAAAATAATTTTGTATTTTTTGCAAAATATTATGATCTTGTTCAATGATATCTCGAGCAATTTGATCTGCATCAATAATTTGTATCCCTTTTTCTTTAAAAAAATTAGCAACAGTTGATTTGCCACAACCAATTCCACCGGTTAATCCAATAATAAAGCTCATAAAGTTGAATCGTCATTTTTGTTTATGAATAATATAAAAAATAAAGTATGTTGCTTATATAGCTTATAGTTGATAATACAGTATTTAGCTTGTAATCTCATATTATTTTTTAAATCGATGAATTTCGAATAAAAGGATAACGTGTTTTGCATAGAAAAAGCAAATATCAAAATTTGCTTTGTGAAGATGCTTTATTTTTTCTATATAAAAGCTTCATAATAGATAATAGATATTGATTGATGGATAGGAGTTATCCTTTATTATGAAAGATAATCAAAAAACTGATGTTTTTATTTGGGAAGGGACAAATAAAGAAAATCAGAAGCAGCATGGAGAAATTTCAGCTACTTCTATCGTATTAGCGAAAAGTATGTTGCGAAAACAAGGCATCATACAAATGCATGTTCGTAAAAAAAGAAAATCATTAGGTCGGTTTTTTAAAAAGAAAATTAAATCTGTAGACATTACTTTGTTCACTAAGCAGTTATCCTCTATGCTGGCAACCGGCGTTCCGTTAATTCGAAGTTTTGAAATTATTATTGACGGGGTCGATAATGAACATATGAAATATTTAGCGACACACCTGAAAAAAGATATTGAAGAAGGTGCCAGTTTTTCTGAAGCATTAAAGAAACATCCTCAATATTTTGATGAATTATATTGTAATTTAATTGCAATTGGAGAACAAACAGGTGCTTTAGAGATTTTATTAGAAAGAATTGCACTGTATAAAGAAAAAACAGAATTTTTAAAAGCACGTGTTAAAAAAGTGATGTCATATCCTATTGCCATCTTGGTTGTGGCTTGTTCCATTAGTGCTCTTTTGTTAGTGAAAGTGGTTCCACAATTTGAAGATGTCTTTAAAGGATTTGGTGCGGAATTGCCGCTATTAACACAATGGATTATTATGATGTCAAAGTTTTTACAAGAAGTATGGTATATCATTTTATGCGGTATTATAGGGATGATCATGCTGGGTAAATATTGGTTAAAGACATCGGAGTCATTACGTTATGCACGGGATAAATTTTTATTAAATTTGCCTATTATTGGTACTATTTTAGAAAAATCATCTGTCGCGCGTTTTACAAGAACATTAGCCACAACCTTTGCAGCAGGATTACCTTTAACGGATGCATTAGTATCTATCTCTTTTAGTATGAATAATTTAATTTATAAAGAAGCTGCAGAGCAAATTAAAATGGAGGTATCAGCTGGGCAATCTTTACAAGTTGCAATGCGAAATGCAGGTCATTTTCCTAATATGAGCATACAAATGATTAGCATTGGAGAAGAATCAGGTTCATTAGATGTCATGTTAAATAAAATTGCTATCTATTATGAACAAGAGGTTGATAATTTAGTCGATAGCTTAATGAGTTTATTAGAACCTATCATTATGAGTGTATTAGGTATTTTAGTTGGTGGTTTAGTCATTGCCATGTATTTACCTATTTTCAAATTAGGAGGTGCTGTTTAAATATTGATTTGGGTAAATTATTTATATCATATTTTTATGTCTTAATAATTTACTCATTTTTTCTTTTTTAGACAGAATTCTTGCTTCATGTACATCAGGTTCCTCTGGAAGATAAGCATTTTCAGCAATTAAAAAATCTTTTATTTCTATGAGTTTTTTATTATCTTTTGGTATTTTTTGTAATATTTCGCTTGCAGCATTTGGTTTTAAGTTAGTAGCTTTTTGAAATAATGCAAACTGTTCAATATTTTTATTGGTTTGTTTCACGAGATACTTAGAAGCTGCAATAGTCTCTTGTAACGTCAGATTAGCAAAGGAAGTCGTGTTGATGTTAGTGTCTTTTTTTTTCATTTTTCAAACCTTTAGCTGATATTTCGAATAATAGATTGAGCTTGCATGAATAAACTTTTCATGATTTGCGAAGCTAATGAATTTGCTTGTTCAAACTTGCCATTTAAAGATTGTAGTTTGATGGTATCAAGTTGCGATACACTGGTGAGAGACTCTTTTGTATTTTTGATGGAAGTGGATAATGCAGTGACATTGCTAGATGTCACGCGACCATCACTTGGTATGTTTTGAATATTCAATGTTTGGAGTATCGTTCGATCCGCCGCAGTCAATGTTTTTGGCAATGTAATGAGTAAAGCTTCAATTCTACCCAGTTGTGTAATGCCTTCGTTTTTATTTTCTATCTCATTAATTTGAGCTCGAACCAAAGTTTCTAAGCTATCTGAACGCTTTAATAATGCAATATTAGCAGAATCTGCTAAAGACAACTGTTTTTCTGAACGAACGGCACCATTAATTGGATCTGTTTGTGTTGCTTGTGTTGCTTGTGTTGCTGTATGGATAAGTGTCATGTTAGTTTTCCCTGCTAAAATTAAAACATACGTTTGCGCATCATCAATTTTCTAGATTGATGATGTGTATTGTGCGTATTTGGATTTTCTATCCATTTTTTTTCTGCTTTTAATTGTTTTTTTGCATTTTTGATATCTTGTTTGACATCTTGCTTCAATGTGTTTTGCCACACTTTTTCTTCTTGTAGTAATGTTTCAGCTGTTTGTGCATCAATAATATTTTTTTGAATGCCTTCTTGGCATAAACCAGGTTCATATTCTAATTTTTCTTTAATTTCTGCATATTGAGATAATTGTTTATGAGACTCTGCTATTGTTTTTTTAATAGCATCTTGTAATGATGTGATTGGATCACATGATGGGTTATTCGGTTCTGAATGTGGAATCATATCGATTTCTCTAGTTTTATGTGTTATACATATTCTTCTAGATTTTATATCGGAAAGATATGGAATACTTTTAATACTTTTTATTTTTTGACATTATTTGGTTGATAGGAATTTTGCTTGATGACAACCCATAATACTATTTTATGTGAGACAATCTCTACAACATCAAACTATTTGATTGGTATTATTGAGCTGAATAATATGAAATCTTTCAATGCCTTATCATTGGAAATGATTCAGGCAATCAAACATCAGTTACAAGTTTGGATAAAATGTGATGAGATTGCGTGTATTGTCTTGAAAGGGAAAGAGCAAAAAGTATTTTCTGTTGGTGGTGATATTAAGCGACTATATGATAGCATGTGTGTTAAAGATACCACTATGAATCAATATGCTGAAGATTTTTTTTCTCAAGAGTATCAATTAGATTATTTCATTCATCGCTATCCTAAGCCTGTGATTTGTTTAGCACAAGGATTAGTCATTGGGGGTGGTGTGGGTTTGATGTTAGGGGCTAGTCATCGCATTGTGACTGATTCTACTCGCATATCAATGCCTGAAATCACGATTGGCTTATTTCCTGATGTAGGAGTGAGCCGTTTATTAAGTCGCTTGCCGGATGGTTTAGGCACATTTATTGCATTAACAGCAGCTCGTTTAAATGCTGGAGATGCGATGTATACCGGGTTTGCGACGCATTATTTACCTGAAGATGAATTTATACCCATTTTAAAAAAATTAGCAGCATTTGACTGGAATGAAGATTCAGAAAAACATCATGAACAATTAGATCATTTTTTTTATAATCTATCGAAACATTATTTATTACCTGATTCGTATTTGCAACGTTTTTCATATGAAATTCAAAATATTATGCGTGATCAAGCAACACCTGATCTGGTGTTATCAAGATTAAAGGCAACACAAGATGATGAACTTGAGCACTTTTCAAACCCATTAGAAACAGGATCACCTTGTAGTGCTTGGATTATTCATGAACAAATGAAACAAGCCGCTAATATGACATTAGAAGACATATTTTGTATGGATATGACGTTGGCTATACAGTGTGTTCAACAAGGTGATTTACGTGAAGGCATTCGGGCGCGATTAATTACACGAGATAATCAACCTCAATGGATAGATTCTAGTCTTACACAGGTTTCGAGTCAGCGAATTCAAGCATTTTTCCAATCCCCTTGGGAATTGGAAAAGCATCCTTTACATGGATTGCAAACGATGAAAATGCATAGTATGCCTATGGAAGCAGTATTATCGTGATATATTAGGCTAATTTGCTTAAACAGCCAATACTATTAAACATTTGATTTAAATCATGTAATAATTCATATCGATTCAGCCGTTCAGTCTCATCTTCACTATTGACTAAGACGTGTTGAAAAAACTGCGTTGTCGGCTCTAGCAAAGGTATTAATGCTAATAAAGCGTCTGAGTAGTGTTGATGAGAGAGTAAAGGTTGTAATAATTGCGTTTGTTTTTGCATGGTTTCAAGTAAGGATTTTTCTTCTATTTGATTCAATATTTTGGCGTTAAATGATCGATTGGTTTCTTCCGTATTGAGTAATAAATTTTGAATGCGTTTATGCATTTGAATCATGGCTTCGGCATCAGATGTTTTTTTAAACGCTTCTAGTGCTTCAATGCGTCGCATCATATCATACGGTGTCATATTCTGATCCTGTATTTCGATCACAGCTTGGAAGGTATTGAGTGCGATGCCTTGTTCTTGCAGCCAATACGCAAAGCGTTCCATCATGAAATATATGATTTGATCCAATCGATTTGAATCAATCGTTATATTCTGTTGATTAGTATAATTTGAGGCAGCAAAAGTGGCACATTGTAATACAGTAATCGGTATTTTATGATGAATCATAATACGTAGAATGCCTAAAGCTGCACGACGTAAGCCAAAAGGATCTTTATTACCAGACGGTATTTGATTAACAGAAAATAAACCGACTAATGTATCCCATTTATCAGCTAAGGCAAGATAAGCACTCAAAGACGTATTTGGTAATTGATCTCCTGAGAATTTAGGCCAATAATGCTCTTCAATAGCTTGACAAACTTCACTGGGTAACTGATCTAATTGGGCATATTGTCGCCCTGCAATACCTTGTAATTGAGGAAATTCTAATACTAATTTCGTTGTTAAATCTGATTTTGTCAAATAACTGGCTAGATGTATATCGTCTAAAGAATATACCTGTAAATCAGGACAGTTTTCTGTAGCATAGACTTGCGTCATCCAAGCGGCAAGTCGTTCTGTTTTATTGTAAATACTGCCTAATTTATTTTGAAAAATAATATCTTGTAGTTTTTGTCTTTTGTCTAATAATGTACTGCGTTGATCTTGTTCATAAAAAAATTGCGCATCCGATAAGCGAGATCGAATGACACGCTCATAACCTGCAATCACCTCAATAGGATGACTGCTTGCTAAATTAGCAACAGCAATAAAATAAGGCATTAATTGATCTTTTTTATCAATAATGGTTAAACATTTTTGCTGATCTTCTATTGCTGCAATTAAAACAGGTTTGGGGATTGATAAGAAATGTTGATCAAATTGCCCTAAAATAGGGACAGGCCATTCTGTTAATCCTGTGATGGTATCAAGTAATGTAGGCTCTAAATTAGGCCTCATCTCTGGCATGAGTATTGTATTGATTAAGTGTAATATTGTTTGTTTTCTTGCATGAAAATCTGGAATCACAAATCCTTTCTCAGTCAATAGCCTTTCATATTGACTGGGATGATCAATGATGAGATCTTGATGACAATGAATGCGATGTCCTTGCGTCTTATTATGAGCTTGAATATTCCACAACTGAATAGGAATAATGGTTTGATCGAATAAAGCGATGATCCAATGGATTGGTCTTAAAAATTCATGTAAATGAGCACCCCATTTCATTTTTTTAGATAAAGGGAGTTGATCACAGGCTTTTTGAATCATACTAGGTAATAAATCATAAGTAGATTGCCCAGGCGTTGTGGCTTGATAAGTCATCCATGTGCCTTTTTCAGAGGTGACAGGCGTCAATTCTTCCCAGCTAACATGGCAAGCTTGTGCAAATTTTTTTAAAGCTGTGGTGGGTTTCCCATCTTGAAAAGCGATTGATAAAGCAGGTCCTTTGCGATTATGTTGTTGTACAGGTTGTTGCATTGACACATTGGAGACGAATAAAGCTAAACGCCTAGGTGTTGCAAATCGTTTTGTGGAAGAGAAAGAGAGTGCATAAGTATTGAGTTGTGCGATAAAAGCAGTTTCCAATGCTTGGCTGAGGATGTTTAATTCGCGATCAGGTAATTCTTCTGTCCCGAGTTCTAGTAAAAAATCTTGAGCCATACCGTTAAGCCTCACGGGATGATGTGTGAATAGTGTCTAAAATGGATTCACGAATGGATTGTTCAGCCAAAGGAAAGCCTAATGCAAGTCGTTTATTAAAATAGGCTTTGGCAATCGTTTGAGCTAATTGACGGATGCGTAGAATATAGCGTTGTCGTTCAGTTACAGAAATAGCAGAACGGGCATCTAATAGATTAAAAGCATGTGATGCTTTTAAAACATATTCATAAGCGGGTAGCGGTAATGCACATGCTGCTAATCGAGCAGATTCTTGTTCAAAAAATGCAAATTGATCAAATAACGAAGCAATTTTCGCTTCTTCAAAATTGTATTGAGAAAATTCAATTTCTTGTTCTTTAAATATATCTCCATACGTGATATGGCTATGATCTTGATGTGTCCAAATTAAATCATATACATTATCAATATTTTGTAAATACATGGCTAATCGTTCAATACCATACGTGATTTCTCCTGTAATGGGTCGACAAGATAAACCACCTACTTGTTGAAAATAAGTAAATTGCGCGATTTCCATTCCATTTAACCAAACTTCCCAACCCAGCCCCCATGCAGCTAAGGTGGGGGATTCCCAGTTATCTTCAACAAATCGAATATCATGAATGTGTTGATCAATACCAATCCTGTTTAATGAATCTAAAAATAATGTTTGAAATTTATCAGGAGAAGGTTTCATAATCACTTGATATTGATAAAATTGTTGTAAGCGATTAGGGTTTTCACCATATCGTCCATCAGCTGGTCGACGACAAGGTTGGACATAGGCTGCTTTCCAAGTTTCCGGACCAATTGCTTTTAAAAAAGTAGCAGGATGAAAGGTTCCAGCGCCAACAGGCATATCCAGTGGCTGTAAAATAGCGCAACCTTGAGTTTTCCAAAAAGCTTGTAATTGATCAATCAAAGATTGACAGGTTATCCTATCATGTTTTTGATTTTTCACGTAATACTCCAAAATTAGTGGACCCACTCGCGATTGACAACGGATTTTTATTATACCGCTTCATCCCATAAAAAACCATGTATTATAAGATATATAAAGCTGGGACCATATTCCGTATAAATAAAATGATGAATGTAATCACCATGAAAGACAAGTCAACTCGACCAATGGTTAAAAAAGGTAAAAACCGTCGCAAATAATTGGATAAAGGTTGTAAAATTTGATTTAAAAACACTAAAGCTGAGTGAGAAAATAAAGGCGCAATCCAGCTTGATAAAGAGACAATGAGAATGCTATAAAAATAAAAATCGAGTATGAGTCTAATCACTTGTAATACAGATAATTTTATAATAAAGATCATGGGGATTTGTACCAATCCAATTAAATACATTTGAGAGGTAATCACGATAGCGCTCATTAAAAAAGCAACTAATATAGAGGCAAAATCCAAATCTATTTTATGTTTAGGTATGATCATTCTGATCGGTTTTAGAATAGAATTTGTTGATTTTACAATGATTTGTGAAAAAGGATTATAATAGTCTGCATTCACTGCTTGCAGAATAAATCTTAATATGATCATTAAAACAAACCAGTTGCCTAAAATACCTACTAAAATTTGCAGCATGTTGTGATATCCTTCAGTTTATGTTCAGTAGAGATTTTTAAAAAGTGCCAGGCTGTCAAGAGTTTTGTTTGTGTAACCGTCCATGTTCATAGATTACTTTTTTATTCAAACCTGTTATTTTAGCTGTCAGGGCACTGGCTCGAGATAAAGGTAATTCAGTACATAATAAGTTTAATATACGAATCGATTCTAAATCTAGTTGATTTTGTGGTTTTTCTGGTTTGCCTTGAACAATGAGTACAAATTCACCTTTTTGTTGATTAGGGTCTTCTTTCAGGCGAAGCCGTACATCTGCAATAGACCCAGTAATCACTGTTTCAAAACATTTTGTTATTTCTCGAACTAAAGCCATGATATGTGTAGGCCCCATGATGGATTCGAGTAAGCAAAGGGTTTCGACAATACGATGTGGGGATTCATAAGCAACCCATGTTGCAGTATAAGTTGATAGTTGTTCTAGTTTCGCTTTTTTTTTGATGGGTTTATGATTTAAAAAGCCAATAAATAAAAACTCATCTGCTGGGAGTCCTGATATTGATAAGGCAGCAATCACGGCACAAGGCCCTGGAATCGAACGAACAGGAATATTATGCTGATGTGCTAAGCGGACTAATTCATAACCAGGATCTGAAATTAAAGGTGTGCCTGCATCAGAGATTAAAGCAATCTGTTTGCCGTTTTCAAGTTGCTCAATAAAATAGGCAGTTGTTTTGGATGAGCTGGCATCATGATAACTTTTTAATGGTGTTTGAATATTAAAATGTGTTAATAATTTTTTGCTATGGCGTGTATCTTCTGCTGCAATGTAATCGACTGTTTTTAAAGTTGAACAGGCACGCGAAGAAAGATCTTCTAGATTCCCGATCGGCGTACTGACAATAAACAAAACGCCAGGTTCTTTTATCATAAAGCGTGGCGCCTCAATGCAGGTGTATATTGATTAATGAGCATCATGAGCAAGCTATAACACACTTTATTTCACAGGTTGGATATGTTTTCTTAATAAAATGACTTGAACCAAGGTAAAGAAGATGGTGAGTCCTAAGCTACCAAATATTTTAAAATCAACCCAAATCGCTTCAAAATGAAATGCAACATATAAATTAAGTGAACCGAGTATCATAAAAAAAACAGCCCAACTCATATTGAGTTTATGCCAAATGGATGATGGTAGCTGAATAGCATGGCTCATTAAGCGTTCTATAATCGGTTTTTTACCTATAAAGGCACTGAGAAGGAACGTTAATCCAAAAACCCAGTTAATGACGGGTGCTTTCCATTTGATAAATAAATCATTTTTGAAGCATAATGTGAGTCCGCCAAAGATTAATACAGCGGCTAAGGTAATTAATTGGCCTTTACTAATCGTTTTATAGTAGATCCATTCTATCATGACGACTAAAGTTGTGGTGATGATTAATGATCCTGTTGCCGTATAAATGCCACCTAATGTAATCGAATGATTCATTATTTCAAAAGTTTTCGGCGACATTTTATAAAAAATGAAAAAGAAAATTAACGGGATAAACTCTATTACTTGTTTTATCATGTCGTGATGCCGTGTGATAGCAGTTAAAAGGATACTGCATGATGAATGCGATTAGCAGGACTAGTTTAGCATATTTTCGTCTGAGATGTGTCATCATACGATGCGGTTATCGTGATGAAACAGCTTATAGATGAAAAGCGTGATCCATATTGAATGGATCACGCTTTTCTAGGTATTCATAAAGCTATGAGTGAACGGGTTAACGTTACATTCCCATACCGCCCATGCCACCCATGCCAGGATTCATGTCAGGTGTGGATTTTCCTTCAGGCATTTCAGCAACCATCGCTTCTGTTGTAATCATAAGACCGGCAATCGATGCGGCAGCTTGTAGTGCTGATCGCGTTACTTTTGCAGGATCGATGATTCCCATTTCAAACATATCACCAAATTCACCTGAGGCAGCATTGTAACCAAAGTTGCCGGAATTTTGTTTAATTTTATCAACAACAACTGAAGATTCAGCGCCTGCGTTATCAACAATTTGACGTAATGGTGATTCAAGTGCACGCAATGCAAGTTGAATACCAGCATTTTGATCTACATTATCGCCTTTGATTTGAATGTTAGCTAATGCTCGAATTAAAGCAACACCACCACCAGCAACAACCCCTTCTTCTACAGCAGCGCGTGTTGAATGAAGTGCATCTTCTACACGGGCTTTTTTCTCTTTCATTTCAACTTCAGTGGCAGCACCTACTTTGATAACTGCAACACCATTGCTTAATTTAGCTAAACGCTCTTGTAATTTTTCACGATCATAATCAGAAGTTGAATTATTGATTTCAGCTGAGATTTGTGCTGCACGATCTTTAATTGAATTTTCTTGACCACTACCATCAACAATGATTGTGTTGTCTTTCGTTAATACAACACGTTTCGCTTGACCTAAATGTTCAGCTGTTGAATTTTCTAAAGTGAGTCCCACTTCTTCAGCAATGACGGTGCCGCCTGTTAATGTTGCAATATCTTGTAACATGGCTTTACGACGATCACCAAATCCAGGTGCTTTGACTGCAGCAACTTTGACGATTCCGCGCATATTATTAATGACGAGTGTTGCTAAAGCTTCACCTTCTACATCTTCTGCAATGATTAGGAGAGGTTTGCTCATTTTTGCGACATTTTCAAGCATTGGGACTAAATCACGAATATTAGATACTTTTTTGTCACAGAGTAAAATCATAGGATTGTCTAATTCAGTGCTCATTCTATCTTGACTTGTGACAAAGTAAGGTGATAGATATCCACGGTCAAATTGCATCCCTTCAACATGATCAAGTTCATTATCAAGACCGGAACCTTCTTCAACCGTAATGACGCCTTCTTTGCCAACTTTTTTCATTGCTTTCGCAATAATTTCACCAACGCTATGATCTGAGTTAGCTGAAATAGTCGCGACTTGTGCAATATTTTTGTCATCAACGCAAGGGATAGACATCAGGCGTAGTTGTTCAACGACCGCTAATGTTGTTTTATCAATGCCGCGCTTTAAATCCATCGGATTCATGCCTGAAGCGACATATTTTAGACCTTCGTTAACAATAGATTGTGCTAAAACAGTCGCTGTTGTCGTTCCGTCGCCTGCAACATCATTTGCTTTAGAGGCCACTTCTTTGACCAGTTGTGCACCCATGTTTTCAAATTTATCTTGCAGTTCGATTTCTTTTGCAACAGAGACGCCATCTTTTGTGATAACGGGAGCGCCAAAAGATTTTTCAAGTAAAACATTGCGTCCTTTTGGGCCTAAGGTTGCTTTGACAGCATCAGCTAAAATATTAACGCCTTTAATTAATTTTTTTCTAGCTTTATCCGCGAATAAGACTTTTTTTGCAGCCATTTTCTACTCCTAATAACATAATTTAATAAAATGATAAAGAAATTGTTTCAATTGATTTATTCTGATTCAATTAAAGCTAGTATATCTGATTCTGACATTAAAACATGTTCAATGTTATCAATTTTGATTTTATTAGAATCACCATGATATCCAGCAAATAATACTTTGTCTCCAGCTCTTAAAGAGACGGTATCCATTTCGCCATTATCTAGTCGAACACCTGGCCCTACAGAAATAATTTCACCGCGGTTTGTTTCTTCTCCGCTACCAGGTAATACAATGCCACCTGTTGATGTTGTTTCTTTTGGTTGACGTCGTACTAATACTCTTTTGCCTAGTGGTCTAATTTTCATAGCATTCAAACTCCATAGTTAAGTTGTTCAATAAATATAGAAGTGTTGTTGGTGTGCTTAACAACGATTTTAGTAATAACTGACTCAGTTGAATCTAGATTGTGTATCAAGATACTCTTCATTGCAATCTGGATCAAGCAATGGGGTTGAATTTTTTAATTTCAACCCTAGAAATGATTTATTTTTTTTGAGGATCTTCTGGGTCAAGAATAGAAAATTCTCCTTCTAAAGTATGATGACTATCTTGTGATATGGAAGTTTCTGATTTTTCTGAAAAAAAATCTTGAAAAGTATGGCTAGTATGTTGTTGAAAATAATCAGTAATCTGTAAAGCAATATACTGCTTAATGAATGGAATTAACCCCAATAAACCGATGATACTGGACAGAATTCCCGGTATAATTAAGCAACCTTTACTTATTTTTATTATCATCATATTAAGTATGCTCATCATCGGTGAGTGTGATACTGTTCTTTTGACTGGCCAAAGCCACCCTAATAAGGCTGAGAACAAGGATAGACTAATAATGGGCAAAATGCCAACTAAATAACCTATTTTTATTAATACAATGAAATCAGTGATCGGTGCTATGATCAAAAATATCCAAAACAATTTCATATCATGACTCTTGTTAGACTGTGGTTCTTGATGCTGCCTGGCTCATTATTTGATATTCAGGATATCTTTTAAAGATGATTTCCGTGAGACATATCAGCGATTTGATGACATAAAGAGATAAAGTTGATCGTATCATAAAAAAATAAATAATTGAAAATCAAGTTTATTTTACTTTATTTTATCTTTTAGCGTGATTATTTTTAGCAGCATACAGAATAAAATTGATTGTATTATATCAAATTATGCTAAGGTGATCAGAAAACTTTTGTATTAACTGGCATTAAAGTAGGAAAATATCATGGGCAATTGGTGGAAAAATAAAGATCCCGATGCTCGAGCAGAACAAAAAAAGTATAGTAGTCCGGTTCCGAGTCGTTCTTTTATTTTGCAATACTTTCATCATTATCGTAAAGCATTATCTTATGAAGCGCTTTGTCTCTATTTTGAATTAAATCAACCAGATCAATTAGCAGGATTGAAATTTCGCTTGAAAGCGATGTGTCGAGAAGGTCAATTAATTAAGAATAAAAAAAATGTTTTTTGTTTGCCTGGTCGATTAAAACAAAAAACTGGCAGAATTCAAGCAAATAAGGAAGGATTTGGTTTTTTTATCCCAGATGATAAAACCCAAGATTTTTTTTTATCTCCAGTTCAGATGCAATCGGTATGGCATGGTGATCGTGTTACGTTACAATTTACAGGAAAAATATGCCATATTATCGATATAGTAGAACGCGCTGTGACGCATATTGTAGGCATATATCGAGAAGAAGCTAAAACTGCTTTTGTGGTACCAGAAAATCCTGTTTTAAGGCATAAGGTTCTGATTAAAGGTCAAAAATTAAAACCTAAAATAGGGCAGTATGTTCTCATTAAGATTACCCAGCACCCTAAAAAACAGTGTTTAGCCATCGGTGAAATTGAAAATATTCTAGACGCAGCGAATGAAGCCTCTATCGATATTCTGATTGCACAATATACTTATGGATTAGCTTTAGCCTTTCCAACACTGGCTTTGAAACAGGCAAGCAGCTATCAACAGCAATCTGTATTAGAAGCAACTCAAGATCGAAAAGATTTAAGATCACTTCCTTTTATCACCATTGATGGTGCAGAAGCGCAAGATTTTGATGATGCGGTTTATGCAGAGAAACAATCAAATAGTGAATGGTTTTTATGGGTTGCTATTGCAGATGTATCGCATTATGTCAAACCGAATGATGCTTTAGATCTTGAAGCTATCTCTAGAGGTACTTCTGTTTATTTTCCAAGTCATGTTATTCCGATGTTGCCTGAAAATTTATCGAATGATTTATGTTCTTTAAAGCCACATTGCGATCGCTTGACGTTAGTCTGTGAAATGAAAATAACAGCTAAAGGCCAATTAAAACAGTTTGTATTTTATGAAGCAGTGATTCAATCTTCTGCAAGATTGACGTATGATGAAGTACTCACTTTATTGCAGAATGATCAGCGTAATATAGCTTGTCATCCAAGTGATACAGGATTATATGATCCTACTGTATTATCTAATATAAAACAATTACATGCTTTATATTGTATATTAAATGAAACACGTCATGCGCGTGGCGCGCTAGAGTTTGATACGCGAGAATCACATATTGTTTTTGATGCTGAACATAAAATAAAATCTATTTTGCCTGTTCAAAGACATGACATTCATAAATTAATTGAAGAATGTATGTTGTGTGCTAATGAAGCTGCTGCTCAATTCTTGGAAAAGAATAAATTACCAGCATTGTACCGTGTTCATAAAGGGCCTACCGCGCAAAAGCAACAATATTTATTTGATTTATTAAAAAACTTAGGCGTCAATTGTGCGATTACCGGCAAAGTGACTCCTAAAGACTACCAAATGATTTTAGAGACCACGACAGAGCATGAAGCATTTTATATTATTCAAATGACTATTTTGCGATCGTTAGGTCAAGCAGAATATCACTTGCATAATACAGGTCATTTTGGTTTAGCTTTTAAAGCTTATACGCACTTTACCTCCCCGATTCGTCGCTATCCAGATTTATTAGTCCATCGTGCCATTAAATCGTTATTGTCACTGAAAAACACTGCTTCTGCACGCAATGCTAATGCAAAGAAAAAAACAACTCACGCGTACCCTTATTCAACAAAAGAAATAGAGCAATTAGCCTTGCACTGTTCCTTGAAAGAACGGCAAGCTGAAGAAGCTAATCGATATACTTTGAAAAGTATTATGTGTCGTTATATGTTAAATAAGATTGGACAACATTATACAGGGAAGGTTGTTTCAGTTGTTCATTTCGGCTTATTTGTTGAGTTAGATATGATGCCGATCACAGGTTTGATTGCGCTGAAGGATTTGCCTGATGATGACTATATTTATCAAGAAAAAATGCAATCACTGGTTGGTGATCGATCGCATATCATATTTTCGTTAGGTCAGTCTGTTTCTGTTTGTATTACAGCAGTCGATATGGATGAAAAACATATTCAGCTAAAATGGATAGCCAGCTAAAAAAATACCGCGACAACATAAGCGGATCGATCGTATTGTGTAAAACATGAGAGCAGTCGTTCTGATTGTGATAGCAGCACCCGGATTTGAACCGGGACGCCTAAAAGGCGACGCATTTTGAGTGCGTTGCGTCTACCAATTCCGCCATGCTGCCTTAATGCTATAAAAAAGTATATCAGAAATTCGATTAGAGTAAATAAAAAAAAATAATATGTTACGATACAATAATAAGGTAGTATCATATTGTATATGAGGATATTGTCATGGATAAGTCTACAGTACCATCAGTACCATCAGTACCATCAGTTTTGTCTGTTCCCAAAACACACGAGACTCCCGGGGCCTCAACGGATATCGATTCAAAAAAACAAAAAATTATAGAAAGAAAAGTAGATCAGCCTATATTATCGAATGCCGTTTCAAATCAAAACACACGACCGGCTGTAGATCTTAAGCATCGTCAAGTGGCAGAGCATACAAGTCTAATAAGTCCATTATCCACCCAAGAGAAGCAGCTGGTCACCGATTGTTTAGAAAAAACAGAAGAAATGGTCTTGTTTCGACAGCAAATGATGCTGTGTAGCGCTGAAACGGTGATTACACAAGGCTTGGAGAATCCGGAAGCATATCATGATGAAAATGCATATGTTATTTCTGTGATGTATCAAGGAAAAAAAGTACAACTTGTGCCAATTGATAACCAAGTGACACTGAATAAAGAGACGTTAGACCAGTTAAGAAACAGTGCTTTAAAAACGTACACAACGTATGTTGGGCGTTTAGATGAAAGAAGCTTGACTCAGAATCATGAGCAAGCAAAAAACAAGGCTTACAAATTATTTAATCTGGTTTCTGAGTTAGATAATAATCAATTTAATCGAGAGGCTTTTCAATCCGCTTTTAATGCAATTGATGGGTGTATGTCTAATTATTTGCATGCTGATGGCGCTAACATTACATTAAACCCTTATAAAGTTCAAGATTCATCTCCTGCTATCAGTAAAACAAAAACAAAAGAGAAGCAAGAGCCTCCGCTTGAGCAAGCGCCTCTCGTCTTTATTGAACTTAAGTCTGAAAAAGAGGCTGTATCAGATCAAAATCAACATCAACATGATCCTATATTTGAAGTAGAGGATGAATCATCGCTATAACTGAAGATGTTATGACAGTTTGAGTTGTGATAAAATACAGCTCTATTGAATAATATAAGTTTTATTATTGATTATATTAATCAATTGTTTGATTTATTTTTTTATGTGCAATCATGTTTATGAATATATTGCTGTTATAGGGTTGTAATATATTCAAGAGATGATAAAAATATAGAGTTTTATTTGACCTAGTGTATTGATTTATTTACTATATGGGTTCATTTCATATCCCATCATCTTTATTAAGTAGGTTTTTGATGAATAAGCGTTGTAGTTATGCAAGTTAGCGATTTTGACTTTATGCTTCCTGATGCATTAATTGCACGCTATCCTTTACCCGAAAGAACAAAGAGTCGATTATTAATTGCAGATCAAGTATTAGATCGTATTTCTCATGCCTCTTTTTTAGACTTACCCTCCCTATTAAAGCCGCATGATTTATTGGTATTAAATGATACGCGTGTTATGCCTGCTAGATTATTTGCGTTCAAAGCCAGTCAAGGTAAAGTTGAAATATTAGTGGAGCGTATAATAGATGAGCATCAAGCTTTAGCGCATATTAAAACGAATAAATCGATTAAAGTGCAGACTACTTTTTATCTTGATGACAAAATTGAAATAACAGTGTTATCACGTCAAGATAATTTATTTCTCATATCTTTTCATTCCGAATTGCCAGTTTTTTCATTATTGAAACAATATGGACACATTCCCTTGCCGCCTTATATGAAACGAGCTGATGAATTGAGTGATCAAACGCGTTATCAAACAGTATATGCGAAAGAAGATGGAGCCATTGCAGCACCTACTGCAGGATTGCATTTTGATGAGCATTTATTGCAACAGCTTCGAACAAAAGGCATTCAGATCGCTTTTGTTACGTTGCATGTGGGAGCAGGCACATTTCAACCTGTTCGAGTTGCCTCTGTTGCTGATCATAAAATGCATTCCGAATATATGAATCTGTCGCAAACTATCTGTGATCAAGTTTTAGCTGCACGTCAACAAGGTGGACGTGTGATTGCTGTCGGGACAACCGCGGTTCGTTGTTTAGAAACTGCTTCAATGCATGGCAGTATTGCGCCCTATACTGGAGAAACACGTTTATTTGTTTATCCAGGCTATACGTTTCGTTCAACTGATTTATTAATTACTAATTTTCATTTACCTAAGTCGACTTTATTAATGTTAGTGTCTGCTTTTTCTAGTTGGTCTATGATTAAAAAAGCGTATGATTTAGCTGTATTAGAAAAATATCGTTTTTTTAGTTATGGTGATGCCATGTTATTAAATCAACCTACTATTCCATTATCCATTTCAGTATGATTTTATTGATTATAAAGGCTTTTTTAAATGCGTAAAGCTTGCCATTTAACATTTGAACAATTCGCTCAAGATGGTTTAGCTCGGCGTGGCTGCTTAGAAATGCCGAGAGGTAAAATTCAAACACCTGCTTTTATGCCAGTTGGTACGTATGGCACACTGAAAGGTTTAACACCGCAACAGGTTTGTGATAGTGGTGCAGACATTATGCTCAGTAATACCTTTCATTTAATGCTGCGTCCAGGGATGGATGTGATCAATGCTCATCATGGTTTACATGATTTTATGCAATGGAAAAAACCAATTTTAACTGATTCTGGTGGTTTTCAAGTCTTTAGTTTAAGTAAGTTGCGTCGTATTGAAGAAACAGGTGTAACCTTTAAATCGCCTGTGAATGGTGATATGATTTCCATGACTCCAGAAAAATCGATGACAGTTCAAAAAAATTTGAATGCTGACATTGTCATGGTGTTTGATGATTGTACTTCAGGTCAAGCTTCTTATGAAGAAGCACGGCAATCGATGCAATTATCGCTGCGTTGGGCTAAACGATGTCGCATAGCGCATGATACAAATCCGGCGGCATTGTTTGGAATCATTCAAGGCGGGATGCATGAAACATTGCGATCTGAATCATTGCAAAGATTATTCGATATTGGTTTTGATGGTTATGCTATTGGTGGTTTATCTGTTGGTGAATCAAAAGAAGATATGTCTAGAATTTTAAAATATATTGTACCTGCGATGCCAATAACTTCGCCGCGTTATTTAATGGGCGTCGGTTCTCCTGAAGATATTGTCGAAGCAGTATTATGTGGCGTTGATATGTTTGATTGCGTGATGCCTACACGGAATGCAAGAAATAATCATTTATTTACTGAAACGACAACCATTAAAATCAAAAATGCTGCTTATAAATTAAGCACTGATCCAATTGAGACTGTGTGTGATTGTTATACCTGTACTCATTTCACGTTAGGCTATCTTCATCATTTGGCTAAATGTAATGAAATGCTAGGCAGTATGTTAAATACAATACATAACTTAAGATACTATCAGCGATTAATGTCTCAATTACGTCATGCAATAGAAACACATACTTTAAAAACATGGATCAAAGGTTTTTATGATAAAAAACAAATAAAAAGACAATCATTTTACTTGGAATAGGCGGAAATGTAGCTCGACATGATCGATGTTTTAAGCTACGCTAGTTGCTTTATAATGAATGATGTTAGATTTATTCATTTTTTTGACATTACTTGATTGAGACTATCTATAGGAGTTAAACCTCATGTTCTCATGTCTAGCGTATGCTGAAGCAGAATCAGTAATACCTCCTACGACGTCTATTGTGGCGCAATTATTAATGCTAGGTGGTTTTGTTGTCATTTTTTGGTTATTAATCTGGCGTCCACAAAATAAACGTGCAAAAGCACATCGCGCCTTGATTAGTGCATTAGGAAAAGGTGACGAAGTGCTGACTTCAGGTGGTATTTTAGGAAAAGTAACACACGTTGTTGATGATTATGTTACATTACAAGTTAATGCAGAGGTTACCTTAACATTTCAACGTGCTTCTATTGCTTCCTTATTGCCAAAAGGAACTATGAAAGAGTTAAAGTAAGGGATAAGCAATCAAATTGAAATACATATCTTTCGTTTTTAATGTTGAAAGATGATGCTATTGTTTTGGATGCTGACATATTAAAATGATAGAATAATGTTAATTTTATTTTCAAGAAGTTCATGAACTGTTTTCATTGCTTTCCCAAAAATGATTTTGATTAGGAATATTGAATGTTATGCTAAATCGCTATCCAGTTTGGAAATACTGCCTCATTTTAACATTGATTGCATTAAGCATAATTTATGCGTTGCCTACGTTATATCCAGATGATCCAGCTATTCAGATTTCTAGCACGCAAGCAGGTGAAAAGCTATCTGAAACTTTTTTCAATGATATTCAAAAAAAATTGAAAGATCATCAAATTGAAATAAAAGCGCTTGATGTTTCAAATCAAACAGGATTATTTAGATTTCATAATAGTCAAGATCAATTACAAGCCAAAACTTTACTAAAAGAAACATTAGATTCAGATGACTATATTGTGGCTTTAAATTTAGCAGCCACAACACCAGCGTGGTTAAAAGCGATTGGTGCAACACCCATGAAATTAGGTTTAGATTTATCAGGAGGTGTTCATTTTTTATTGGCGGTCGATTTAGATAAAGCTGTCAAAACGCGTCTTGAAGTTGTGAATGCAGAAATACGCTCTTTATTACGTTTGAATCGATTGCGGTATCGTTTAGTTCATCATCCAGAGACACAATCAGTTGAGTTGTTTTTTCAAGAATCTAGCATTCAAGATGAAGCTTATCAATTATTAAATACAAAATTTCAAGATTTAAAATTAAATAAAATAACAGAAAATTCAGGAAAATTTGGTATTTCATATACTTTATTGCCAGATAGTATCAGAGCTATTAAACAGTATGCGATTCAGAAAAACTTGACAACGATTCGCAATCGAGTAAATGAATTAGGTGTCTCAGAGCCTTTGGTTCAGCGACAGGGTGAAAATCATATTGTTGTTGAATTACCCGGTGTTCAAGATACAGCCGAAGCAAAACGTATTTTAGGTAAAACAGCCAATTTAGAATTTCGTTTAGCTATTCCAGCTGGTTCAACAGGCGATGCTTATAAAACATTTCGTTTCCGAAATAAAGCAACTCAAATGGCCAATTTATCCAATGATATTATTATTACTGGTAATCAAGTTACGGATGCTAAATTTACATTTAATCAGCAATCAGCTCAACCCATTGTTAATATTACTTTGAGTCCTGATGGTGGTAATAAAATGTTGCGTGTCACGCAAGATAATTTAGGTCAACAAATGGCTGTTGTATATCTGGAACAGAAACCGATTATAAAACCGATTGATCATCAGAATGCTGCTTTACCATCATCCACGATGACCTTTAAAGAAGAAGCCAGTATTATTAGCTTAGCGACAATACAAGGCGTATTTGGAAATCAGTTTCAAATTTCAGGCCTGAATTCCCCTGTAGAAGCTTCTGAATTAGCTTTATTATTGCGTTCAGGCGCTTTGGCCGCTCCTATGTATTTTGTTGAAGAAAGTACTATTGGACCAAGCCTTGGCAAAGAAAATATCCAAATGGGAATTGAATCCACGTTGATTGGTTTGATATTAGTCTTGATTTTTATGGTACTGTGTTATCGAAAATTTGGCTGGATTGCGAATGTTGCTTTATTATTCAATTTAATTATTTTAGTTGCTTTAATGTCTATTATGGGCGCAACACTCACCATGCCTGGTATTGCCGGTATCGTCTTAACGTTAGGGATGGCTGTGGATGCGAATGTATTAATTAATTCACGCATACGAGAAGAGTATCATAGAGGAATTACACCGCAAAAAGCAATTTTTGAAGGATATAATCGCGCTTTTATTTCTGTATTTGATGCGAATATTACCACTTTGATTGCGGGTATTATTTTATATGCTGTAGGCACAGGATCTGTCAAAGGGTTTGCAGTTACCTTGTCTTTAGGTATTATTACTTCCATGTTTACAGCAGTAACAGTCAGTCGAGCATTGGTTAATTTAACTTATGGGCGTAATAGACGCCTAAAAGTATTAAAAATTTGAGGCAAGTCAATGAAAAAACAACATGTTTTAAATTATATGAAATGGCGACATATTGCCACTTTTATTTCTGCTGTATTAGTTATTTTTTCATTATTTTCTTTAGCGTTGAAAGGTTTAAACTGGGGTTTAGATTTTACTGGCGGAACGCTGATTGAATTACAATTTAAAAATACACCTTTAATCAAAACAATTCGTCAAGATTTATCGCAATTAGGATATCCCGATACGATTGTGCAACAAATCGGTTCTTCCAATATTTTAAATATTAGAATGACCGGTGGAGATCAACAGTTAAATCAAAATGTAATCCAACAAATTATTGAACGATATCCTGACGATTCTGATTCGATTATGATCAAACGAACTGAATATATTGGACCGCAAGTGGGTGAGTCACTGAAAGAACAAGGTGGATTAGGATTATTACTCGCATTAGCCTTAATTACGTTATACATTGCTTTTCGCTTTCAAATTAAATTTTCATTTGGGGCTTTGATTTCTTTACTGCATGATGTCGTGATTGTATTAGGTGTTTTTTCATTTTTTCATTTAACTTGTGATTTAAATGTATTAGCTGCTATTTTATCAGTTATTGGTTATTCCTTAAATGATACGATTGTTGTGTATGATCGGATTCGTGAGAATTATAGAAAACTACGTAATATAGATAGTATTTCGATTATGAATATATCTTTGACACAAATTTTTGGACGAACTGTTGCAACCTCAGCAACGACTGCTGTCGTGTTAGTGTCGTTATATTTTTTAGGCGGCGATAGTTTGCATAATTTTTCATTAGCCTTATTAGTTGGTATTTTTGTAGGCACATATTCTTCAATTTATATTGCAGCCAATTTATTATTATTACTGCGAGTTGAGCGAAAAGATTTATTAATTCAACCTGTGTCAGAGCATGATGCGCCATCTTGATCTATTATCTGGTATGGAGACGGAGACTCTAAATGGCCCAGCATACTACTGAAGAAAATGCTTCAAATCGTATCATACTATGAATTTTAACTTATATACTCGATTATTGATCTCAACTATTTTTTTTTGTAATATGCTTTTTTGCGAAGCAAATACTGACTTAGCTTCTCTAAAAAAAATAGTAAAAAAAAAAGATGCTGTCCTGAAAACCATTACAACAGATTCTTTTTTTTTGCAATCAGTAGAGCAAATTAAAAATCGTTCTGATATATTGCGTGTCTATATTGAAGGAGATGGCTTGGGTTATATTCATAATCTTCCTGCAAAAAATCCTTCACCTAAAAAATTAACATTATTAAAATTAATGTTTTTAGATCCTTATCCAGATAAATTATATTTAGCGCGTCCTTGTCAATTTATTCAAGGTAAACAGTGTCATCCTGATATATGGACGAAAAAACGGTATGGAAAAGCAGTTTTTACTGCATTGAATGACGCATTAACACACATAAAATCTCAAGGGTCATGGACAGCATTTGAATTAATTGGTTATTCTGGTGGCGCTGTCTTTGCCTTATTATTAGCAGCAAATCGATCTGATATACAATCTGTACGGACTATTGCAGGGAATATATTGCCTAATTTTACAGATCAATTGCATCATCTGGTACCGTCTTCGTTTTCATTAAATCCTTTGAAACAAAAAGATAAATTGATCAGTATACCTCAATGGCATTTTATAGGTGCTCAAGATCGTTTAATTACGCCAGCCATTATAAAAAAATATTTATCACAATTATCCAATACACGTTGTATTCAATATGCTGTTGTTCCAAATGCAACACATAGCCAAAAATGGCAAAAAAAATGGCCTGCTTTACTAAAAAAATCTTTTAATAGTTGTCATTAATTGATACTATTTTTTTCACTTCGTCAAGATCAAAATGATATGATACATTATATGATGAAAGATCTAATTATTAAAATAAACGACATTATTTTTTTAATAAAAACATAGGCATGATGCTTCATATATTCAATATATGATCGCTTTATCCGCTTGTGAATCTTCTTTTATGTCTGGTTCTATGTCTGATATTTGTATGTATTTTTTTTAAAAAAAATGATATTCTGATATTAAATATAGTTGT
>JAAOIJ010000113.1 GCA_015163815.1 Endozoicomonadaceae bacterium | reverse complement strand
GACATTCCAACGTTAAGTAAATTAAATGATTATTTCTACATGCACAATACTTTATCGTTTGCTTTACAGCATGGATATACAGATTCTTTTCGATTGCTGCTATCTCATATAGACACTTATATTCAGTCATCTTCTTTTTTATTGAAAAATACAGTTCATGCTTTAGAAAACATACTGTTTGCCAAGCATCATGATACACCAGGGCTTCTATTAGCTTGTAAGAATGGGTATATAGAGATAGTAAGAATGGTATTTGACTATATTCAAAAACTGTTTCAAAGAGAAGAAATCAAAATAGCATTAGGAGACAAATTACTAAAAATACTCTTTTATACCGATAGTCAGCATGGTACCATTTTACAAACCTGTTTAGAAGAAAATCAAGAAGAGATCCTCAAAGTAATACTCACTTGGCCAGGACGATTAGATTTAAACTCTGAAGAAAAACTAATCATTCATGATTGGTTTTCCTTTATCAATCAAGATAACAAAACGATATTACAGTATGCAATGAGTAAAAATCATCATGATGGAATCAATCTATTACAAATATTTCAAGACAATTTTGATCAGGGTATAGCGTATTCCACACAAGTAAAGGGAAACACTCATTGCCGGAACCAAGCAACTTAATACCTTCTCAAAAAAAGCAGAGCATCTCATAAAATAATAGAATGATCTTTTTGAATTCACTCAAATAATAGCACACGCAATATAAATCATTGCTTTAAAATGCCTAGCGAACTTATCAAAACGAGTTGAAATACTTCTAAAATGTTTTAGAGTGCGTCCTCAATCTGAAAATCATGTATCGATTGATTTGTGCATATGATTGTATAGATTGATTCGTTTATTATGAGTTTTTCATGTTAATCAAATAGATAAAATCGACTTCTATCGATTCATATCATGAAGCAATAGTTAATATGACTATTCTTCATATTAAAAAAATACATACTTTTAGAAATGCATTCTTTTACTTCAAAGGAATAATTATGATTGTATAAAACGACTAACTAATTATGAATTTTAGATGTAAATGCATAGTCTACCTCTTATCTAATGAATGTATTGTATTGTATTACAGAGGAGGCAATAATATGAACTCTATTATGAATAATTTTTCAATGAAACTGAGTTCTACCTCAATCCATACAAGTTTTAATAAAGTGAACATTATTCTTAAAACGCTTCTATTAACTCAAGATTGCACAGGTCATGCTAATAAAGAAGTGATTTCAGCTCGTCTAGGTAATAAATCTATTGTTTGTAGACATTTAGCTATCAATTTTCTGACACTAATTAATGGTATTAAATCATTATCAGAGAAATATAAAACAATAAATAAAATTGAAGCGTTAGATACCGGAAATTTTAACTCATTCATAGCACTATACTGCAATCAAGGAGAGATGAATATCATTAGAAAATATGTATTTATTTCTTTAAATCATGTTATTCCAATGATGATGAAAAACACGGATTATAATACAGGTTGGATTATTGGATATGATCCTAATTCCACTTTTGAATGTATGATTTGTCATATAAAGCCAATAAATGATAGCGCACAGTGGCAATGCTCAATAGAGAATCCTTGGAAAAAAATAAAGCGATTTATAAGCCTACATTAGGAAAAATTATACTTTATAAAATATACAGCCATGGCTATATTAAATTTCAATACAACTTATCAATAGCCTGATTGTAAAGCTTTTTATATCAAATATTTCTCTTCTTTAAATCTATATATTTGAGCATTATGGCTGTCATATAAACTCTGAAGTATCTAAAATATCATAGAATTTTCAATCTTTTAGATTGAATAAGTTAGAATAATTAAAAAATGTTCTGAAATTAAAACAGGGATTATATTTGATAATGAAAAATAAAAAGACAAAAACAGTGTGTACTTGTTTTAATCAATTAGAAAAATTTTACGATATACCTCATTTCTTAACTACCAATGAAATGCTTACCTTAGTAGAACTATTATTATCTAAAAGTCAAATAGATGGTTTTACAGGCTTATTCATAGTTTTTCAAGAAGGAGATATTCAAATGGTAAAGGATATCTTGACTTTTATTCAAGCTTTGAAAACCAAGCAGTCAGCCTTAAAAAAAACTTTTGATCATATTATTCTATTTTCATATGCAATTTGGGTCTAGATTACATATCAACTTGATGGCAAAGCATTTCAATATTGTATGTGAGCTATTAACTTGGCCAACACAATTAAACTGAAACGCAGGGAATCCATATGTTACAGATTGGTTTGAATCGATTAATCATAACCAACAATCTGTATTTCAGATTGCAAAGACAGGTCATGATTCAGTTATTATGCTTGAGTTATATCCATTTCAAATCATATCGATTTTACCTGCTAAGCAAAATTTAATAGCATTAGGGCGTGTCCTCATTTTGACTTCACTCAAATAATAGCACGCGCAATATAAATCATCGCATTTAAAATGTCTAGCTAGCTTATCAAAACGAATAGAAATACGTCTAAAATATTTTAATCTAGCCAATAAATTTTCAACAAGATGCCTTGATTGTGCCTTCTCTATTGTGAAGTGCAGCAGTAAAGCCTTTTCTATAGCCAAAAAAAGCAATTTATACATGGTTTTTAGATTGAGGACACGCCCTAGATGATTATTTTGTGACTCATAATCCTTTATCGTTTGCTTTACAGCATGGATATACAAATTCTGTTGAATTATTATTATCTCATATAGATACTTATATTGAGTTATCTACTTATTTACCGCAAGATGACATCGATGTTTTAGACAATATACTGTTTGGCAGTATAATCCACCAGGGCTTATATTAGCTTGTAAAAATGGAGATATAGAGATAGTAAAAGTCATATTTCAATACATTCAAAAACTGTGTAAAAGGGAATTATTACAACAAAAATGACTAAAAATACTCTTTTATACCGATAGTGAGCAGAGTATTATTTTACAAATCTGTTTAGATAAAAATAACAAACAGATGCTCAAAGCAATGCTCACTTGGCCTGAACAATTAAATGTAAACTCTGCAGAAAAACTCATCATTCAAAATTAGTTTAATCATGTGAAAAAAATATCTCAATATACATCCTATACCCCCATATGAAAGCATGCAAAAGATAAAGATGAGATAGAATGCTTGCAGTTATTCATGAAGTTTCATCAAAATGGGTTTTTTAAATTCAACCATATCAAAAAGCAATCGAATCGTAAATGGAGATCGATTGATTCAGAAGATGGAAATAATCCTACATTATCTTCTTGTTTTATTCTTTAATCAAAATAAGGTGTTTTTCTATTCAAAAATACTATCAAGTCAATGAGTCTTGTATCTAAAAATCACGCTTAACAGGCTAAATGATCAATCAATTTTTTTCCTTTCCTGATAGATTTTAAATATTGCCCTGAACTTGAAGGGCAAGACCGTTTTTTACGTGAATTTCTCATATATTTTCTTCTATATTGCATATACGTCTTTTTTCCTATCACTGTTGTATCTTTGCCTGTATAGATGTTTTTAAGTTTTTTTATATTAAAGGAGATCTGTTCTTCTTGATATTTCACAGACAATTCATTATATATAGCCAAAATTTTTACATATCTATTGAAAGTTTCTAGGCTTATATCACTCGTTGTATCATGTGTTGAGAGGTCAGATGCTTTCTGAGTTATACTTGAATCAAATGTGCGCTTTATGCTTGCAGGCTGATGTAAAGACAGGCGGGATATTCGTAAGATTGATTGTAATTCAGGATCAACAGAGGATAACTTACCATTTTTTTCAACAGGATTCATTGCAAATGATTTTGCAACAAAAAAATAGAACATACAACCAAAAAAATAAATATCTTTTGTGATGTTTTAATAAACACATGAAAGTAACACCCATACATTGCTTGTTAATTGTTCGATGATTCAACTGTTTTTTATGCTTTTTTTCAGAACTATTTGAATGTTTAGAATAGTATCAGTGTTGATATTCTAAGATGCTGTTGTGTGAATACATATTGACATACAAATTTACATAGATGGCTATGATAGCTTGATTTCGAAGAACATAAAATGATTCAAAATAATCAGTCATATTTAAAATTTTAGATCAAGTGTCATTCTGAAAATTTAAACTACTATCATAGTATATACTATCTCAACACGAAGACGATATTTTTCATCTAAAATAAGCTTTTTATTAAAAAAAAATCGATTAAATACACATTTTTTATCCTAAATTATCGTTTTTACAATATCATATTGTTTTTTCTGTATTTCTTCAGTTTTATATGAATCCATGTCTAAAACATGTTTTTCTTAACATATTGATCAATTATTTTGTAATTAATTGATATATTTTGATCTCTTCATCGTTTTTAGGTATATTCAGTGGGCTATTATAATGACATATATTGAATATATGTCATTATTTTTAAAGTTACTTTATGAAAATTTCTGTCTGTTTTTTTAATTGAGACTCTTCAGTTATAATCGATACGGATTCATTCTGATATTGTAAAATAAGGCCTCTTAACATCGTTAAAGAAGATCTTTTTAATACCTTTCCTTATTGAAACAACAACATGATACTTTAGATAATAGACTGTCAATTTATGATCTTGCTTCTACAGTCAAATCTTTGTAAAGGATATCGAGTTCTTTCAGTTTTCAGTACACAATCATCATTTGAGGGATCAGTATTTTTATGATTTTTTAACTATAGAGATGTCATAACAGTGGCACTCCGTAGTTAAAAAAAATAGATCATATCTTTTTTCTCCTAAATAAATAATAGTATAACAATTAAATGCTGCTCCATATGTTAATAAAATGACATATCACTTTGTATTGAAGAGGCGAATCATATTTTCAAAATAGCTAAAAATATGATATGCATTGATTAAAATATGAGAGATCAAAATATGGTATCATGAGCTCACTATGATAATATGCTTGCAATGAATATTCTGCATGATTAAGATCATCACAAATTTGATAACATGAAAGGTATCGTATGGCCTTAGGCGTTTTAATTACTGATCTCAAGAGCACTGAGTTAACACAATAAGAAAAAGAACTCATTCAACATCCTCATATCGCTGGTATTATTTTATTTTCAAGAAATTATCAAAATAATGAGCAATTCAATACACTCATTTTAGAAATAAAATCAATTCGTCCTGAAATATTATTATCAGTAGACCAGGAAGGTGGCTTAGTACAGCGATTTAAATCTTCAAGCTTTACAAAACCACCTGCCCCTGAACGATTAGCTATACAATACGAGCAAGATCAAGAAACTGCTAAACAATGCGAAAAATCTTTAGGAATAATCACGAGTTTTGAGTTACAACAACATCAAATTGATATCAATTTTTCTCCAGTATTAGACATTCATCATGGCAGAAATGCCATGATGAAATCCAGATATTTTGGAAAAACAGCACGAGCTGTCCGATTATATCGAAGGTGCTCATTTAATGGGCATAAATATTGTAGGTAAGCATTTTCCAGGGCACGGCTTTGTACCAGGTGATACACATATCAGCGTACCAAAAGATCACCGACACCTTCAAACTATCATCACAGAAGATATTTTTCCTTTTAAACAAGCAATCACAAAAGGTATTATGGGCATCATGCCAGCAGATGTGCAATATCCTGAAATAGATAAAAACCCTGCAACTTTTTCATCTATTTGGTTAAAAACGATATTACGTGATCAATTACAGTTTCAAGGTTTTATTTTTTCAGACTGTTTAAGTATGTCTGCAGCATCTTATGCAGGAGATTTTGCTGAACGAACGAAAAAAGCATTTACCGCTGGTTGCAATGCTGTCCTCATTTGCAATGATAGGACTGGTGCTAAATCTGCATTAAAATGGATGAACTCTCAATCTAGCCTGTTTTCAAATACAGACAAATTAATCGAAATAAAAAAAAATACTCAAAAACATAAACAAGAGAGAGCAATTATATCAAACAGCTTTCAAACAGTTACTGCAACATCATTTTATTACGATTGATTGATTAATTGATTTTGACTTTATTCAAACTAGTTATTTATTATATTAAAAATAAAAAAGCAGTCACTATCCATGATGATCACTAGGGGATGTCCTTCATCTGAAAATGAGGTATCAGTTGCTTTGTATTTTAAAATAAACGACATGTTTTTTTTGAAAAAAGTTCTAACTGATGATTAGAGATTGTTTAATTGATATTATTGAGGAGAAAATAAAAATAATCATGAAAAAAATCAATTGGCTAGATTAAAACATTTGAGACGTATTGCAATTCATTTTGATAAGATAGCTAGGCATTTTAAATGAGATGATGTATATTACATGCGCTATTATTTGGGGGGAATTCAAAATGAGGAGATTCAATATGATTATCATGTCTGTTTAAGATCATGATGTTGCATTAAGAAATGCATACCAAGTATTTTCCAATAAACAGGCAACTGTCATAGGACCTACGCCACCAGGCACAGGTGTAATCCAACTAGCTTTTTTAACTGCTTGATTAAATTCAACATCTCCACACAAAGTACCATTTTCTAATCGATTAATGCCGACATCAATCACAATCGCATTTTTTTTGATCCAGTTGCCTTTTACTAAATTTGCTTGCCCAACAGCGGCAATCACAATATCAGCTTGATTCACCTTGTGTTCTAAGTTTTTAGTAAATCGATGTGCAATTGTAACCGTACAAGCAGATAATAATAATTCCAACGCCATGGGTCTACCTACAATTTCTGAGGCACCAATAATTAAGGCATCTTGGCCAGTTAATATCGTTTTTGTATGCTGTAATAAGGTCATAACGCCTTTTGGTGTGCAAGGTTTTAGCAAGGGTCTTCGTTGGCATAATCGTCCCAAATTATAAGGATGAAAGCCATCAACATCTTTTCTAGGATCAATTTGCTCTAATACATTACTTTTATTAATATGCGAAGGCAAAGGCAGCTGAACTAAAATGCCATGCACATGAGCTGTGTGATTCAAGTCTTGAATGACTTGAATCAGTTTAGATTCAGGGCAAGTTTCCGGTAAATCATATATTAAGGATTGAATGCCAACATACGCACACGCTTTTTCTTTTGCTTGAACATAAGTAGTTGAGGCTGCATGATGACCAACCAAGATAACAACTAGTTTAGGTTGTATTTTTTGAGAAAAACATTGACACTTTATTTTTTCTTTTAAAGCATTTTTGATAGTTAAAGCAATTTTTTTTCCATCAATTAGCTGAGCTGACACATGATTTCTCTTTTATACAACTTGTTTAAAAAATAATAAGATGATTTTTTTGGCGCACCCAGCAGGAATCGAACCTGCAACCTACGGCTTAGAAGGCCGTTGCTCTATCCGATTGAGCTATGGGCACAACATTAAATAGGAAATGGTCGGGGTAGAGAGATTCGAACTCCCGACATCCTGCTCCCAAAGCAGGCGCGCTACCAGGCTGCGCTATACCCCGTTAAAATTTTCTTATCTTCATAAAACCAGATATCAATAAAATAACCTGATTATGCAGTGAGGTCAATAGAAATCATACACGCAGGTGTAATTTAATGTAAAAAATAACAAAATGAAGATTAAAAATATGATTTGAAATCTATTTATTCGATTCTATATACAGCATTCATTCATCATATTCAGTTTATTTTTCAGCTAATTGATTTTTTATTCATTCGTTTAACACCAAATACCCACTAAACTCATCAATAAAAAACCAATAATAACAAATCCAAAATGTTTTAAATCGCAACATTTTTCAATCATCACAGCTCTTTTTAAACCATGCAATGTTCCTAAATATAAAAAAGTACCGGCAGCTAAAGACATGAAAATTGGCTCAAACAAAGGATAGTTTTCTAAGTAAGTAATGGTTGCAGTGCCGACTAACACCCCTAAAGGGGTCATAATTGAAAAAATAGAAAACAAAATAACGCCATTTTTAAAGGTCAGATAGCTTTTATTAATTTGAATAGCTAAAGCAAAACTAGCGGCCCACTTATGCGCCATAATAGCGGTTAAAATAATAAAGAGGACGGAGTATGCTTCACTTAACCCCAAAGCTGCTCCTTCTAAAAAACTATGCACTGATAATAAAATAACCGTTAAATGAACAAAACTGGGATGATGGTCAGGTTTTCGAACATACAATTCACGTCCAATGTGTTCAAACCATAATAAAACTAAAAACATGACACCGGATAAAAAAAGACCGACAGGGTACTGATAACCCTGTTGCATAAAATGTCGGGAAGAGTCGCCTAACATATGAATAAGACCTGCGCCTAAAAAAATACCACTACCTAAGGCTTCTCCTATAGGAAAATCTACTTTTTTTGAGTTTCTCATTCTTTTAAAAAAAGGATAGATTGCTGCAGCAAGCGTACTAATAAAAATTATTACACTACAAATGAGTTTCAGTGTTAACATATTGTCACTTATCTCTCGATTCATTATCAATATATTTAATATGATTTAAGAGTGCATTATTCTTGAACCAATTTAAAATAAGGACAAAACTGTGAATGTAAAGCTTCCACTATGGACGCCTGACACAATAGATATTCAACAAAGTCATATCTTTCAATTTATGCAACTCATTAATAAAAAAAAGGCATTAAAGCTATCAAATTATAATGACTTATATCAATGGAGTATTCAAAATCGCTCAGAATTTTGGGAATTACTCTCGCAATATACTGATTTTCCTTTCTTTCAACCTTACCATGAAGTTTTAACCTATCCTGACGACATGAAAAAAAGCCGATGGTTTACAGGATCTAAAATTAATTATATGCATAAAATAATGATGCAGTCTGGAAAGGAGGCCTCTATTATATCACGAAACGAGCAAGGTTATCGAAAAAAAATAACACGAGACGAATTAAATATTCTGATTCAACGCGTTGCAAATGGTTTAAAATCGGCTGGGCTACGAAAAGGAGACCGTTTAGCTGCTTATATGCCGAATTGCATAGAATCTGTTATCGCTTTTTTAGCTTGCGCTTCATTAGGTGTTATTTGGTCTGCATGTTCTACAGAATTTGGCGTTCAAACGGTATTAAACCGATTTAAACAAATCAAACCAAAAGCATTATTAGTCATACCTTCCGTATATTACAAAGGCCATTTATTTGATTTATCTTCAAAAATAACGGAGCTCAGTCAAACATTACCTTCTGTTTCAGTTTTAATTCAAGTCAGTCCTCCTGATCAACCTAGAGCTCCAAAACCACAACTGGATCAATCCAAATACTTTATTGCCTGGGAAGAATTATTACAATATTCTGAAATTGGCTTCTCAATCACACCAGTCCCTTTCGATCATCCATTATATATTTTATATTCTTCTGGTACAACAGGGGCTCCAAAATGCATCGTTCATGGTCATGGTGGCAGCTTACTGCAACATCTTAAAGAACATCAGCTACATACCAACATTAAACCACACGATCGTCTTTTTTACTTTACTACATGCGGATGGATGATGTGGAATTGGTTAGTGAGTGGGTTAGCCTCTGGGGCTTGCCTTATTTTATATGATGGATCTCCTTTACACCCTAATATGAACACATTATGGCATATCGCAGAAAAAGAAAAAATTAATGTATTTGGCACTAGCGCCAATTATTTACATACATTATTCAAATTGAATTATCAACCGAATCAAACCTTTTCCTTACCTCATTTAAAAACAATTTTATCAACAGGCTCCCCTTTATCACCTCAAGTATTTGATTTTGTTTATAATTCTATCAAATCAAATATCCTGCTATCATCTATTTCAGGTGGCACTGATATTGTATCCTGTTTTGTATTAGGCAACCCCATGCTGCCTGTTTATCGAGGTCAAATTCAATGCATAGGACTAGGCATGGCTGTCGACTTTTTAAATGAATCAGGCACATGTGAAGTAGGCAGAAAAGGAGAATTAATTTGCACGAAAAGCTTTCCATCTATGCCTATAAAATTTTGGAATGATCCAAAAAATGAAAGCTATCATCAAGCTTATTTTGCATCTCATTCAACATACTGGCAGCAAGGTGATTTAGGAGAAAAAACGCTAGAAGGCGGCATTATTTTACATGGACGTTCAGATTGCACTTTAAATCCTGGAGGCGTCCGCATTGGTACAGCTGAAATCTATGAATATATACATCAAATACCACAAATTAAAGAATGCTTAGCAGTAGGACAACAATGGAAAGAAACAGAGCGTATTATTTTATTTGTCACTCTGATTTCAGGCTATGCTTTAACCTCTGAATTAAAAGAAATGATTTGTAAGACTTTAAAACGAGAAGCTTCTCCTAGGCATGTTCCAGCTAAGATTATTGAAGTCTCTGAATTACCGAAAACTAGAAACGGGAAACTGAGTGAAACTGCTATCAAATTAAGCATAAATCACCAGTCAACACAGCAATTTACAAATTTAGAATCACCAGAATTGCTTGAAAAATTCAAATCAATACCTGAACTAATGACTGATTAAGTCACATATCATCTGGATCAATTCTAAATATAGTTGATCCAGGATGATATATACTATCAACACCGTTAGCATTGATCATCATGCGATCCCAAGAAAATGATAAATCGTGTAAAAATACCATAAAGACTCTAGATTAAAAAATAAAAGCTAAGCTTTTTGGACTTATTTTGTCTATCTCTCAGGAAACGCTCGGCATCAGCCATTTGTCATCATAGCATTGATTAACATACAAAAAAAGTGGCTACTCAATATTTTCTTTCTACATTTTAACCATTTTTTCATCTGCCTTTTCAAAGGTAAAATGTAACAGTCAGGCATTTTCTATCACAAAAAAAAGAACAGTATTGAAAAGATCTCCTACTAAGATTTCGATTTCGAGATTGTTTCAATGCAAAAAACACGCAACAATAGACTGAGACCTTTGCAATAAGACAACCAAGACTCCTGATATAATCTTTTTTATTAAAATAGTTTAAAAAATGAGGTAATTTATGTATTGTTTGAATAAAAAAACACATAAATTATTCATTGCACTGCTTACTGCAAGGGTCTCAGACTCATAAAAGTGTTACATTATCGAACATCTAACCAAGCTGTGCTAGCAATAGAAAAACTTTGCGGTGTTGCATGTCATGATTTAATAGACTCTATTGATTCTATTTTCAGACTTGATTTTCAAGCTCAGTTAAAATAGGTATCAGACCATCAGCTAAACTGAAACTTACTTTTTCTAAAGCATTCAGATGAAGAGTAACACTTTTTTCACCAGCAAAGTCAGACACAACACTGATGACACCCAAGGGCATGCTATACATACAGCATACATGTGCAATCGCTGCACATTCCATATCAACAGCCAATAGTTTTGGGAAATACTGGCGCAGCCTCTCTACTTGTTTTGTTTGAGACAAAAAAACATCCCCGCTAGCCACTAATCCAATATGATACGGCATACTGCTTTTTATAAAAGCTTGCTTTACACAGGTTATCAAATCCAAATTCATAGGAAAAGGAAAGCAAGTTTCAGGTAGTTCACCATATTGATAATCAAAAGAGGTCAAATCAACATCATGATAACAAACAGTATCACTAATAATAAAATCACCTATTTCGAGATAAGGACTGATACTACCGACTGTACCAAAAGTTAAAATATAATCTGGATGCACTTGCTGTATTAATTGCGTTGTTCGAATGCTAGCTGTAACCTTACCCACCCCTGTTTTTAAAAAAATTAATTCAAAATGATGCCAATTAGCAATATCATACGACAGAATAGATCCCGTTTGTTTTTTACAAGAAAAAAATTTTTTAAGTGGCTCAATTTCTTCATCCATAGCAGCTAATATAGCAATTTTCATAGACTTTCCTGTTGGCTAAAAATACAAAATAGTTATTTTTTATTGAATAACAAGATAAGCATTAAGCGTTATACAACACAATCAGGCGATACTTCAAAATTTAAATACATAACGCTGATAAATCATGGCTAATTTTATCAAAATAAGCGTCTAAAATACATATTTTGTCGCTAAAGGCGGGGGAGGCGCTAAACAGAATATAATAAAGAAGGTTTGGAAAATAAGATATCACCACTACCTATCTCGAATCAAAGTTCATCAAGAAAGACAGTGAATGACAAGACAGCATAGATTATTTGACCGATTTAATCTTTGTATTGAGTTTATTGAGTAAATTCTTTCCACGACTACTCAAATACAATTTAAAATAACGACCATCATCTTCATGCTTTTGTTTGCGAATAAGTCCTAGACCTGGGCGATCATGACGACCTTCACCTAATCTTTTAACACTGACAGCAATATCACTTGGTGTTCCACAGGTTAACTTATCTTCATTGACTAAGTCGGTCACTGTTTCACCAGGATTTTCTGCAACAACAAGCAGTATTTGCCATTGAATGACTGTTAACTTATATTCTTGCATTACAATCATTAGTTTAACTAAATTTTTTATTGTCATTAAAATAACCCTCTACAAAAATTATATGCATCCGATTAGATTAAGAGCTTTCTGATATCATATTGAATATGAAACAAAATACACTACACACTATTCCGGCTACAAATATTAATATTAATATTGAACTTATCATGTACTCAAAATACCTCGACAAGTTTTAATATTTACGAAAAGAGTAGGAGTATAGTATACCTGCAGACGCGTGTAAAATATTTACGATCATTTTATAAAAAAAATATACATAAAATCATTGATATTTCATGTAAGGATATGATATTTATCAATAAATATATGTAAAGGCCCATTCAACCATGAAGTGCAACACCTAAAGGTTTTTCTATTCCTCGCATAACTTCATTAGGCGTTCGATAGTTTAACACTTTTCTAGGTCTATTATTGAGTGCTTTTTGAATCGCTAAAATCTCATCATTGTCTATGTCTATGCCTATAAACTCTGTTTTCTTTGGCAGATATTGACGAGATAATCCATTGAGTGCAATATTTTTTACCTTTAAATGTCTTAAATTTTTGTATAAATTAGATCCTAGTGCTCTTTGTTTCTTAATGTATTGATAAATAGTTTCATGACTAATCTGAGACCTTTGCAAT
>JAAOIJ010000112.1 GCA_015163815.1 Endozoicomonadaceae bacterium | reverse complement strand
TGAATTAATTCGAGAACAAGCAAAACAATTAGGAATGGAGGCTATGATTCCAAAACGTTCTAACACTAAAAAACCTGCTATTCATTTTAAAAAAAATATTTATAAATCAAGGCATCTTGTTGAAAATTTATTTGCTAGATTAAAACATTTTAGAAGTATTTCAACTCGTTTTGATAAGCTAGCTAGGAATTTTAAAGCGATGATTTATATTGTGTGTGCTATTATTTGGGTGAATTCAGAATGAGGATACGCCCTAGATGAGAGAAAAAAGATAACTTGCAATGCTGTTTTCTGTTAGGATTATTCGAATCAGCAAATCTTTTGATATGATTTATATGATAAAAAGTGATGCTTGATACAGACTAAAAAAATGACATTTTTTATGATCAACTGTCTCACAACATGCTGATATATAAAAAGTAATAGATTTGTTCTAATCAAGTGATCATGATATATTATTGGTTTGATGCTCTAATTACTTATCATCATACTTATTTTAGATTAATATGATGCGAGTTTTGTATGTCGACAGCAAATTCTGATATTGTGAATATAGAATCAATTGATTTGAATTGGATGGCACCGGATCATGTAGCGCTTGTTTTAAGATCTTTAGGTTATTTCATTTGGTTTGATAGTTCAATCAATCAATCGGATACAGCCAAGCAAGCCTCTTATGATATTTTGACAGCATCGCCAGAATATTTTTGTTATATGGAAAATCAAAATCTATATCAAAAAAAAATGGATAATCAAGAGGTTACACGCATTACAGAGGATCCTTTTGTCTACTTAGACAATTTATTAGCCATTTATACCCCTGTTGTTTCTAAAAAACAATCTTTTTGTGGAGGGCTTGCAGGATATTGGGGGTATGAGTTAAATCACTGGATTGAACCAAAAGTGCTGTCAATGCGTCAGCATGATTTACCTAATTTAGCAGTCGGTTTATATCTGTGGGCTATTGTGATTGATCATCAAGAAAAAAAAATGACATTACAATGTCATCCGAGTTTAGCTGTAGAGAAAAAACAACGCATTCTGAATCATATTGCAAACATACCTCAAACGATCGAACCTAACTTCCAATTACAAAATCTTTTTTCTCCTGATTTATCTAAACAAGATTATCAAAATAAATTCCAGTGTATTCAAAACTATATAAAATCTGGAGATTGTTATCAAATTAATTTAACGCAACGTTTTTCAGCCTCCTATCAAGGTGATGCTTGGTTTGCTTATCTAAAACTTCGTCAGGCAAGTCCTACGCTTTTCTCAGCGTATATGGAATTAGATGACCTCACTGTTTTAAGCCATTCACCTGAGCGTTTAATTCGACTTCAAGGTGATCATGTACAAGCAAAGCCGATTAAAGGAACAATAAAGCGTAGCTTAAATGCTGTAGAAGATCGTTTATTAGCTGAATCATTATTACAATCTGAAAAAGATCGTGCTGAAAATTTAATGATTGTAGATTTATTGCGTAATGATTTAAATCGACATTGTGAACCGCACTCTGTCCGTGTCTCTAAATTATTTGAACTGATTAGTACTGCAAATGTACATCATTTAGTGAGTACAATTGAAGGGACATTGAAAAAAAAGATGACACCCTTAAGTTTATTAAAGCATATTTTTCCAGGTGGTTCTGTGACAGGTGTTCCTAAAATTAGAGCTATGCAAATTATTCATGAATTAGAATCTCATGCGCGTTCTGTGTATTGTGGTGCTATTGGTTATGTGAGTTTTTGTGGAACAATGGATGTTAATATTCCCATTAGAACGCTGGTTGCAAAATCTCAAGTGTTGCGATGTTGGGGAGGAGGTGCTATCGTTGCTGATTCTGATTGTGAGTTAGAGTATCAAGAATCTAAAGTAAAAGTTAAAAATTTACTGCATACTTTAGAAAATATACACATTATCCATGATTAATGCCTATTTTAGATTAATAGTCGTCTGACTCTATTTTTGTAAAAAACAGGCTGAATCATGAAGTCGATAATCGTTGGACCAGACCTGAATAGCGATTTGTTTTTCGTTTAATCATGTCTTTTAGAATGGACTGACAACCTAAAATATGCAACTGAGATTTAGCACGCGTCACAGCGGTATACAGCAATTCTCTTGTCATCACTAAATTGAGTTGATCAGGTAAAATAATCGTCACTTGGTTAAATTCAGAGCCTTGGCTTTTATGGATCGTAATGGCAAAAGCAATGTCATATTCAGGTAATCGAGTTGGTAAAATAAATCTTATTTGTCTTTGTGCATTGATAAAGGCAATTCGGATATGGCCTTGATGATCTAACATGGTAATACCTAAATCACCATTATATAATGATAAAGGAGGGTAATTTTGGGTAATCATAATGGGTTTACCAATAAACCAATTGCTATGAATATCAGCAATTAATTTATTTTTATGCAGAACAGTCATGATATATTGATTCAATTGTTGGACACCAAAGGGACTATCATGAATTGCACATAATACTTGATATTGTTGAAATAAAGTATGTATCGTCTCTGGATCTGCTTGTTGCTGAATGGCTTCTAAATAAGGTCTATATCCTGATATAATCAATTGATCCAATGTATCAGTTTGCACTGTTTTTTGATCATAAAAAGCAACATTCGTCTTTTTTTGTTGTAATAGATTAGTTAATTTTTCATGCGAGCCATTGCAAATGAGTTGCGCTAATTGTCCGATAGCCGAACCATGATCAAAACGATAACTTTTTGTTAACATGGCAAAATGATTATTTAATTTTGATCCGAATGCAATTTTTTCTTGTCTTAAAGTCTGTTCACCTGTCAAAGTGACAAGTCTATCAGTGTGTTCTTTTGAATAGATTTGTTTTGCAAAACAGCATAAATCACCTAATAAGTTACCAGCTTCAACAGAAGCTAATTGATGATGATCACCTAATAAAATTAATTGTGTTTTAGAATCTAAAGCTAAAATTAAATGTGACATAAGAGTCATATCAATCATGGATGCTTCATCGATAATCAATGTGTCGACAGGTAATAGATTATTTTGATGATATCGATAAGTTGATTTTTCAGGGTTAGCACCTAATAAATGATGTAAAGTCATGACTTTTTTCGGTATCATGTCTTTGACTTTTTCATCACAAGGTAGCTGATGATAGGCTGTTTGTATCGCTTCAGTGAGGCGAGAAGCTGCTTTTCCTGTTGGGGCTGCTAATGCAATATCAAATGTTTTTCGATTACTTTTTAGAGCATATTCAATCATTAATGCCATTAAACGGATGATTGTCGTTGTTTTACCTGTTCCAGGTCCTCCACTAATCACTGCAAATGAATTAAAAGCAGCTAAAGTTGCTGCAATTTTTTGCCAGTCTATTTTATTTTGCGAGGTAGGAGGAAATAAACGATGAATAATAGGTTGGCATATTTGAATATCTGGAGAAAATGCATCTTGAGATTGAATCCAATTCACTAATGCTGTTTCATATTGAAAAAAACGGTGTAAATAAAGATTATGTTGGTGTAAAACTAAAGGGGTTATATGATGTCCATTCCCTATTGTCCGTAAAGCACTTAAATGTAAAATCCATTGATTTTGAGGGATTACGATACGTTTTAATAGTTGTTGATGTGTTTTTTCTGATACTTGAAAAAAAGTTTTTTGGTGAGGTTTTGGGTAATCCATAAACTGTGTAATCTGAATACAAGTATGCCCTTGACTTGTCTCAAAGCTTACTAATGCAGACATTAAAGCTAATAATGGATCATGTTCTTGTTGATATAAATAGGCTGAAAAATAATAATCTAAAGGCCTCAGTTGTTTATTTTTTTTAAGGTTCCATAAAAATATTAAGAGAGCGCAAGTGATTGGTTGATTGAGTTTTGTTAACATGTTTGATGCTTTTATACTATCAGATGTCCAGAAAATAATTGATCTAAGGCGTTAATTAATTGATAGCTAGGTCGTGTAAAAAAAACGCCGGAAGGTGTGTTTTTATTTGAGTTCAAAGGCTTGTCATTGGGCATGCCTCGAATAAATAGATATAACACGCCACCCATATTTTTTTCATAGCTGTAATGAGGTAATTTATTTTTTAATAACCGGTGCACAGCTAATGTATATAGCTGATATTGTACATCATATCGATGAGATATCATGGCTTTTTTTAGTGCATCTTGATGATAATCACTTGGATTGTTGCCTAAAAAATTAGATTTGTAATCAATAATATAATATTTACCTTGATAATAACAGACTAAGTCAATAAAACCTTTTAGCATACCTTGTAATTGAGGAAAAGTTAATGGATTAGCGTGTTGAGATAAAGAGTCATATTGTTGAATATATTGGTTAAATGTTTTAGCGTTGAACGTGCTGACTGGTAAATAAAATTCCATTTCTGAGTATTGATCTTGATGATTTAATGCGCCTAAATAAAATGGTGCTGGCCATAATACAGTATTCAAGACTGTTTGCATTAATGTTTTGATGACAGGAAGCCATGTGGCATGAAAGCCATAGGATTGTAAAGTATGTTCGATTACTTGTAAATTAGGATGACGGCACTCTTTTTTGAAATCTGATATTTCAAATAAATAATGTAAAAAAATACCAGCATGACTGCCTTTTGGAAAAGTAAAAACAGAAGGTTCTATTGCTGCCATCGTATCTTGTGGTTGAGATGTCAGCGTAACAGTCGGTTGATATTCAGTATCAAGACGTGTTAATGCAGTATAACTAGTGACACGCCAATTTTTTTCAATATTACCTTTAAAAGAGCAAACAGTGGTTTGTTTGATTGAAGAGGTTTCTAGAGAATCGGGGATTAATATTTGTGTGTTGTGTGTTTCAATCACTGTAATATCAATTAAACCTGGATAGATTCCCCAGTGTGTTTGAAGCCAAGTGACCCAGTTTGATGCCAATATGGATGTTTGTATATTGAGTAGCCTACCGATTGCAGTTTGCTGTAAATCGATGGTGAGTTGTGTTTTTTTTCTACCATCTATAATCGGCGCTAAACCTAGATAACAACGATAAATAGCACGTGTAACACCAACATAAATTAAACGAACTTCTTCTGCAAGCTGCTCTGTATGGCTATGGTTTTTAGATTCAAACTGTTTCGTTAAATCTAAAATAGGATGATAATGTTGTGGATCATGATAAAAATAACCATAAGGAGGATCTATTGTGGTTGTATCACAAATAAATGGCATAAAAACAACAGGATACTCCAGTCCTTTTGATTTATGATACGTTATAATTTTAATTAATCCTTGATCACTTTCTAAATGTAATTGAAAATCAGTAGATTGTTCTGGATTATCTATTTTTTCATAAAGCCAATTTAATAAACTCAGTGGCGTATCACATTCTTTTTCTGCAGCATGCGCTAAAATTTCACTTAAATGAGATAAATCGGTTAGCTTTCTTTCCCCTGATGGCTGAGATAATAATGTTTGTGGAATATTTCGGGTAAATAAAATACAGCGAATGCAAGCAATAATACCTTGTTGATTCCATTTTTTTTCATACTGCATAAATTCTTCTGTTAATTGATCCCATTGTGATTCATTATGTTCTAAATCAGCTAATTCACTTGTTGAATAGCCTAATAGTGGTGTCGCTAATGCTTCTAATAATGCTTCATTTTTATTAATATAGCAGCATGCTTTTAAAATTCTATAGAGTGATTTAGCTTCTTGGGTATTTAATACGCTTTCGCGTTCACTTAAGTAAACTGAAGCAATATGATGTTCTGATAAAGCAGCTTGCATCATTTTAGCTTGTGCACTCGTGCGGACTAAAATAGCAATATCATGACTTTGAATCGATTGAATATGTGCTTGTTGCTGTAATTGGCAAAGCCCTTGTTGTCCTAATTTTAATAGCATCATAATTTCTTGGACAGTAGCCTGTGCCATTTTTTGTTGATAGGTTTTTTTATTGATAGGTTTTTCATCTTGATCAGGCAATGTAAACCATGCCATAGCAGCTGCAGGTTTATGGTGTAATAAAAAAGCATTTTTTTTAGCATGCGGTGCAGCCTGAATAGGTATAAATGGAATATCTTGATCATAAACAAAAGCTGAAGCATGTTGTGAAAAGAAGATATTACAAGCTTGCACCATCATAAAACTAGCACGCCAATTAATGGATAACGTGAATTGAGATGGTGTATTCTTTTTAGCTTGAATATAAGTAAATAAATTAGCACCACGAAAAGAATAAATAGCTTGTTTAGGGTCACCAATCATGAATAAACCATAGGACCTGGTATTTTTTGGGTAAATAGATTGAAAAATTTGATATTGAATGGTATCTGTATCTTGAAATTCATCAATAATTGCAATCGGAAAAGTCTGTCGAATTTGAGTTGATAAATTATTTTGATCGATTTTTTGCAAGGCAGTATGCAGATAGATTAATAAATCATCAAAAACAAATTGATTCGATGTTTTTTTTAAATGCGTCATTTCAGCTTGAATACCAATTAAAGCTTGTTGAATAAATAAGTCATGAAATGTGATAGGAGTATGATAAAAATGATGCATATGATCAAATAATTGCTGTAATTCATGAGAAAAAGTATGATAATAAGGATGCATTTTATTTAAGCATTTTAAAAAACAACTCGGTATTTTCCAATTTTTGCTGAATGCCCACTGCTGAATGAGGCTCCACCATTTTTCAAGATAACGGTAATCGTTTGCTTTAATATCCGCTTGTTTTAATAAAGATAAGCCTTGTGTGTAGTGTTGAAGCCAATATTGTTTAAACATCAATATCATTTTTTCATAGGCTAGATATCTTTTTTCTAGTGTGTCATTTGGATAAGTTATTAATTTTAGTAATGGATAATTTAACCATGGTTTTAAAGTTTTTATTAATTTGATTGGTGTTTTCCAAAGTCCATGCACTTGTTTTGCAAAAACACGGGGTAATGGATAAAATGATTTTCGCCAAAAATCAGTAGCAGCTTGTAGCCATAGATGATCAGATTCAGTTAATAAAGATAAATTGAAAGATGTGCCACTTTCAAAAGCATGCTGGCTTAAAATACGATAACAAAAGCCATGAATAGTTAAAATGGCCGCTTCATCTAAATCTCTTTCAGCTTGCTTTAATAATTGTGCTGCATAATGTGGATGATGTGTTTCACGTAATAGTTGTTGTAAAAATTCATCTTCTGGGCATGTTTTTTGGGTTGAAAATACGTGTTGTGCAACATGAATGCGTTGACGAATACGTTGTTTTAATTCTTGTGTTGCGGCTTCAGTAAACGTAACGACTAATATTTCACGTGGCGTATAGGCTCTCTCAGGAGCATTTGTATCTTGCCCATGACCAATCAATAGCCTTAAGTATAAATTTGCAATAGTATATGTTTTACCAGTGCCGGCACTAGCTTCGATGAGTTGATGATCAAATAGAGGAAAGCAAGCAGCGTCTAATGGAGTTAAATTTGAAATTGAAATTGAATTCAAGTTGATACCATCTCTTTGTTTTGAAGTATGATTCAAATGTCCGATTTTTCTTCAGATAGTGTCTCATATGCAGGTGTATTCAAGTAATCTGAAACAGGCTTAAAAGTGCGCCGATGTATTGTGCTTGGACCATATTGTTTGATGGCAAGACAATGCAGGCGTGTTGGATATCCTTTATGTTTGTCAATGTGATATTGTGGCAAGGTGGTGTGTAATGCCGTCATGATGTGGTCACGATAAACTTTAGCTAAAATAGAGGCTGCAGAGATAGCATCAATGAAAGTATCACCTTGTATTATCGTTTTTGTTGGGATATTGATCAAGGGAGATTGATTGCCGTCAACTAAAATGAGTGTTGGCGTGATAGATAAACCTTGTATTGCACGCTTCATGGCTAGCAAGCTGGCTTGCAAAATATTGAGTTGATCAATTTCTAATGTGGTCGCTTCTGCGATATAAAAAGCCGTGGCTTTCTTGATGATGTCTTGATAAAGCAATTCTCTTTTTTTAGCTGATAATTTTTTAGAATCTTTTAAGCCATAGACTGGTTGAAGAGGGTTTAATATCACAGCCGCAGCCATAACAGGTCCACATAAAGCACCACGCCCGGCCTCATCTACTCCGGCTGTTAAAGGTGGATAGTTTGACATGATTCGCTCCTGTTTATTTTGTCATCAATAGATATTAATATTCATAGATAGTAAAAGAGGTTATGAATCAATTGTGTTGACATCGTCAACGCTAAAAAAGTAATCAATTTTATCAAAATAAATGATATCACTGTGACTCAAGAGTGGCACACGATGACTCGTCTTATTTTTGTGAAACATTTTTGAGTAATATATGGAGTTTTTAAGCTAAAACATCATTTTTCATACTCACATCAAAGAGAATCTATATTTTTTGCTAGTATATGATATTTTTTCTTTAGAAGCATTAAATGAAGATAAATTCAATATTTTTTCTTGATTCGTTATCAAAGTGCCTTCTCAAGTGTGAAGTGCAACAGTAAGGCATTTTCTATAGCCAAAAAAAAGCAGCCAAATCACTTTTTTTATCAACAACAGTAAGGAGAATGGTATGACTGACCAACACTTGATTGCAAAAGAAAAATCTCAAATTGATATCTGACTGTTAAAATATGATGCTATGAATGCAATAGGATAAGCATTGAAAAGAAATCTGGCAACGATTTCAAGAGAGATTCTTTGTCATGCTCACGAGAGACGATATTTTTAGAAAAAAACTCATCAATTAGTAAAAGAAAAGCGATTAAAAGCAATTAAAAAACCTGATAAACTTATTCCTAATATGATGAAATATATTGATCTTTTTATCAAAAGAATGCAATTCTGATCAAATTTCAGGGCGATGTGGATTAGCAAAGATACAGATTAACCATGAAATGATTGATCAATATATTAAGAAAAAGAGAGTACTAGGATCTGATTGAGACAAAATAAGGTATTAAGGGTCTGTCCACGTAAGTGTGTAAATTCATATTTCAGCCCTTAAATATGACCTTGAATTCGATCATCAAATTTGATCAAAAAATATGCCATAGCTTCATGCTAGTTTCGTATAGGTGTAGTCCATTTTGCAGTGATATAATTAATTGTCAAGTATAACGTTTTGAGCACCGATTCATCACTTGGAAATACGCGTTTATTCTTAGTGACCTTTCTTAATTGAGCATAAAACGACTCAATCGTATTGGTTGTATAAATAGTCGACCCTGAAAAATTAATCAATATTATATCATTCAATGAGCTATTTTACGGCCTGTTTGAGCCTAAAGTACTTGAAAGGTGTCGTTAATTATAGCATGATACGTAAAACAAGACACCAAAGATTGCCTGCAGAAATTACGTAACATGCGTCCTGTTGCTAGGGCTTGTCCATATTTTTGGCGTGGATTATCGTTACCCCTTAGGTTTTTCTAAAACTAATAATTATCAACAACTTGAGATCTTTGCAATAAGATAACAAAGACGCCTGATATGATCTTTTTTATTAAAATAGTTTAAAAAATGAAGTAATTTATGTATTGTTTGAATAAAAAAACACATAAATTACTTCATTGAGCTGCTTATTGCCCTTTTTTCTTCTTTTTTATAACCACTTGCATGCTGATGAGTTCGAATATAAGTGCTATCTATAAAAATACAATTTTGATTTGTTTATTCTTGAGAGTTAAAAAAATGATGCCATATGTTGTTATATGTCCATGTCTTCAAGGAGAGCCTGTATGTCATTTCCATAATATAGCCGCTATGACATGTCGATCATTTTCCCATTGATGACATTGATTTTTTTCCAAAGCATATCAGTTAAAAAATCTCTAATCATCAGTCATTATTCTTTTTTACAAAAAAAGAGTGTCGTTTATTTTAAAATAAAAAGCAATCTATACATGATTTTCAGATTGAGGACACGCTCTAATAACTGGGAAATATGATGTCATAAAATTGCATTTATATGATTTATTCTTATAATATTTATTGCTTTTTCATTATTGTTTAAATAGATGACAATGTTTTTTTAGCACATAAAATATTTGCAGAACAAGCTAAAGTATCGTCTACTTTTGCTTCACAATAAAATTGAGCAAAATAGGATTTTTTCTTATCTAAGGTTGCCTCTAGATCTAATCGGTCACCTGGAATAACGGAATGTTTAAAGCGTACTTTATCGACACCTGCAAATAAATATAGCTCATTTTGGCGATAAGTATTAGCATCATTTTCTATTGCGTATCCTAATATTCCAGCAGCTTGAGCCATGGCTTCTAAAATTAATACACCGGGCATAATAGGGCCTTTTGGAAAATGTCCGTTGAAAAAACTTTCATTCATTGAAACATTTTTATAGCAATAAATGACTTTATCTTTCAAATTTATTTTGGTAATGCGATCAATAAATAAAAATGGATATCGCTGCGGGAGTGCTTTTTTTATTTCCTCAATGTACATTTTCTTTGGTTCCATACAACAGTGAGAGATGAGGTAAGTATATCAAATAAGCTATCATATAATATATTAAACTGTTTAATACATATCCTTGTTTGCTTATCTTTAAATAGTATATCAGGTTGAGTATTTTGTATAGTGTGCTGATTAGGATTAAGAATATATAATATTTGCATTAGAGGCAATTTAACATGATTTTTATGTAAAAAAAGTATTTTTTTTTAACAGGGGATTGCTTTAAAAAAATTGAATTGCGTAATTTTTTCGATAATATAAAAGTAAAGGGGGACTGTTTTTCATGAAACTGTTGATATGTTTTCATATAATATTTTAATGTCAAATGACTTAACAATAAGTCATTTTACCCTTTCATGTTTTTTGTACATAAGATAACAAGGTAATATATTGAGAGAATATTAAGAAAATTGTCCCAATCTTTACTTTTCAAATAAAAAATATGCAGTATTATTTATTTTCCATGTTTTTATTTTTTTGAGTGATACGGTTTAACTCTTTTGTTGCTTCTTGCGTTAAATCAAGATTGGGTTTTACGAATATTGCGGCTGTTTTTTCAAAAATGCAATCTAAATTATGGTTTTTGGCAATTGAGTCAACTGCGCTATATAATAAAGGCTCTATCTTTTCTATTTCTTGTTTATCGGCTAATTCTTTTTCTTCATAAAAATCTTTATATTCTTGTAAAAATTTAGTTTTGTCTGCTTCTAATTTGTCTAGTTTTTTCTGGTATTTATTAGCACTTAATACGTCAGCATCTTTTTTAAGATTTGATTCTTCTAATGTAATATGCTGTTTTTCTTTGGTTAATTTTTCGATTTTAGGTTGAAATGTTTTTTGAGAAGCCTGTTCGTATTGCTTTGCGGCTTCTGATTCTAATAGTGCTTTTTGCATATCAACAAAAGCAAATCTTGTGTTTGCAGTGAAATCTTTTTTTTCAGTTTGGATAGACCCTATTTCTACAGTTTGTCTTCCATTGATTAATGGTAGTATAAATAGAGAAGCTAAAAAAAGAAAAGAAATAGCTAGCAATTTCTTTTTAAATCTAAGCATGCGGTTGCTCCAAATTATGAGTATAACAGTCAAACAGATTATCGTTTTAATGATCTGTTCTATATACATTAAAAATGTAAATACTATTCTATCATATTAAATGAAAATCCGCCTAAAAAAACATTATTTTTATTATCATCAAATGGCCCATTCAACCATGAAGTACAACACCTAAAGGTTTTTCTATTCCTCGCATAACCTCGTTAGGTGTTCGATAATTTAACACTTTTCTAGGTCTATTATTGAGTGCTTTTTG
>JAAOIJ010000111.1 GCA_015163815.1 Endozoicomonadaceae bacterium | reverse complement strand
TATAGGCTGTTTTTTTCATAATCATGGCCATATTATGATCTATAGTACAAAATACATATCAATTAGGAATGGAGGCTATGATTCCAAAACGTTCTAACACTAAAAAACCTGCTATTCATTTTAAAAAAAATATTTATAAATCAAGGCATCTTGTTGAAAATTTATTTGCTAGATTAAAAAATTTTAGAAGTATTTCAACTCGTTTTGATAAGCTAGCTAGGAATTTTAAAGCGATGATTTATATTGCGTGTGCTATTATTTGGGTGAATTTAGAATGAAAACACGCCCTAGGATACAAAAACAATTTCATCACTTAATCCGTACCATTCCAGGAATAGGTCAAATTATAGTGCCCGGTCATGAGGAAGCGATAGAGACTGTCTTGAAGCAAGGTTGCTGGGCACCTATTGTTCGAATGAAAGCAGGCCATGAATGGGATGCTCAGTCACAAAAAATGATTATACAGCCTTTCATGTGAAGCATCATGGGCTTGTGGTTGGTACTGTGAAAGGGCAGCAAGTCGGTCAGCATAATATGTATAATGCCTTAGGTGTTATTATTGCTGTCAGACATGCAGGTGTTCCACCGATGCTGGCTTGTGAAGCATTATCTCGCTTTTCTGGTGTCAAACGACGTATGGAATTAATTTATACCAGTTTGAATCATGCTGTGCGTATCACCCAACGGCTATTGCTTGTACTTTATCTGCGTGGCGTGCTCATACAAATCGAAAATTACGTGTGATTATTGAGTTAGGCTCTAATACTATGAAACAAGGCATTTGTCGGCATCAATTAGTTCAATCTGTTGATTTAGCTGATGAAGTGATTTGCTGGAACCATCAATTATCTTGGTCTTTGGATACATTAATACCTCACACACGTCCTCCTTCAAGATGTTTTGATAATATAGACTCGATTATTCAATATTGTCTTTCAACTTTATCTTCACAAGAAGACCTCATTATTATGAGCAATAGTCGCTTTGATGGGCTACACTGTCGATTAATTCATGCGCTTCGTGCCACAATGTGATTCATGAGATGATAACTCAATGAAACTTTTTAAACAGTCTGTGACTGTCGCTATAACAGGGGCATCTGGGATGCCTTATGCTTTTCGTTTATTACAGTGTTTAATCGATTTGGATATTCAGATTATGTTATTAGTTTCGAAAGCTGCTTTCGACGTGATACAAACTGAAATGGGTTGGAATATCCCAAACGAGTCGACAGCATTATATGCTTGGTTTCAAAATAAATTGAATGCAAAATCAGAGCAACTTCAACTATTTGGGCATCAAGAGTGGACAGCTTGTGTTGCTTCAGGTAGTGGTGCGCCTGATGCGATGATTGTTTGTCCTGCCAGCATGGGAACGGTTTCAGCTATTGCCATCGGTGCCAGTAATAATTTAATTGAGCGTGCAGCTGATGTGATGTTGAAAGAAAAAAAACAACTTATTTTAGTGCCAAGAGAAACGCCTTATTCAGTCATTCATTTAGAAAATTTATTGCAATTAGCAAAATTAGGAGTGACAATTATGCCAGCCTCGCCTGGATTTTATTATCAGCCAACGAAAATGACAGAATTAGTTGATTTTTTAGTTGCTAGGATTTTACAACATTTGCATTTAAAACAAACGTTAATCAAACCTTGGGGTATGGCTTCAAATGTTTAAAACGGCCGGTTATACCGTGTCTTCCGTGAGACCTAGGCGATTAAGAGCCTCTGCTGCTTTGCGTTCTTTAGTGTGTGAACAGCATTCAATACAAGATAGCTTGATTTTACCTGTGTTTGTGAAAGCAGGATTAGTAAAAAAACAAGCGATAGCCTCGATGCCTGATCATTATCAATGGTCTATTCATGATTTACCAGAGCTGATTGAGAACGTGCAAGCTGTAGGGTTAAAAGCATTGATTTTATTTGGCATTCCTGATACAAAAGATGCACTAGGTCATTCAGCTTGCTCAGAGACAGGCATTATTCAACAAGCTATTCGCTGTATCAAAGATAGAGCGCCAGAGTTATTGGTTATTTCGGATTTGTGTTATTGCGAATACACAGATCATGGGCATTGCGGCGTGCTTAAAAAAACAGATGAACAGTTTGAAATTGATAATGATGAAACACTCCTGTTGCTTCAAAAACAAGCAATTAGCCATGCAGAAGCAGGGGTTGACATGATAGCTCCAAGTGGCATGATGGATGGGATGGTTGGTGCTATTCGTTATGCATTAGATCAATCCGGCTGGACTCATGTGCCTATTTTAAGTTATACCGTTAAATATGCATCTGCTTTATATGGGCCGTTTCGATTAGCAGCAGAAGGAGCGCCTGTATTTGGAGATAGAAAAACATATCAAATGGATCCTTCAAATCGTTATGAATCTTTACGTGAAGCTGAATTAGATGTTGAAGAAGGTGCTGATTTAATGCTGATTAAACCAGGACATATGTATTTAGATATTCTATGGCGTATTGCTCAGCAATATCCATCTATTCCTGTGGGTGTTTATCATACGAGTGGTGAATATGCGATGATTAAAGCTGCTTCTGATCGAGGGTGGTTGCATGAACAAGATACAGTGAGAGAAATGTTCACCAGTTTTCATCGTGCAGGAGCGCGTTTTATTATGACATATTATGCCTATACTTACTGCCAATGGATGACAAAAAAAGTATAAATCTTTCATATCAGCGGATCATTAGGTCGTATTAGAATATGTTAAAATCGTTATGTGTTCAATTAAACGAAAGTTTAAAAAAATATCATTTATGTTTATCATCAGATCAAAAATTGAATCATGATTGGCCTTCTGAAAAACCAGTCTCATATTGGACTATCTTGCAGGATGCCTCTTGTTTACTGATATCTGGGAAAGATGCTGTTTCTTTTTTGCAAGGCCAATTGACCTGTGACGTGATGACTTCAGTTGAAAATCAAGCTATATATGGTGCTTGTTGTAATCCAAAGGGGCGTATGATTGCTAATTTTCATTTGATCAAATTAAAAGCAGATTGTTTTGCTTTATTATTACCATTAGGACAAGCTGACATTTTACAAGCAGCACTAAAAAAATATAGCGTATTTTATCAAGTGACTTTCAGTACTGAATTCAAATGGATGCGTTTGGGTGTTAGTGTGCATGTGAATGCTTTGAAATCTATTTTGACGCCTATGCGGGATGAAATACAATTGATTTCTTTATCTGAGACATACAGTGAATGTTGGGTGTTACCCGAAGATTTTGATCATCTCATCTCAAAACTGATAACTCATTATACAACAGTTCCTACCGTATATTGGCAATATGAAATTTTGAAACAAGGCATTGCCTGGGTGATGCCAGAGCAATCAGAGCATTATGTCCCGCAAGCGTTTAATTGGGATTTATTGGGCGGCATTAGCTTTACTAAAGGCTGTTATACTGGACAAGAAATTGTGGCTAGATTACATTATCGTGGCGTATCCAAAACACGATTACAATATTTTACAAGTCCTAAAGAAATACGACAAGGTGACTTTATTAGATCAGCAGAGCAAGAGACGATACAAGGCCAAGTCATGACAGCATGCTATGTTCAAGATACACATATCACGCATATTCTAGCCTCTGTCCGTCTAGATCAAACAAATTGGATGATGATGAATAATCAAACTATTTTATTACATCATACGTTACCTTATGCTTTATAACTGGCATTTTCTTGTGTAATAACTGCCACAGTATGTCTTGCTACACAACAGATCCGTTGATCTTCGCGATATAGCTTGATTTCCCATACTTGTGTTGAACGTCCAAGATGTAACGGCATGGCAATGCCTGTAACCCATCCGGAAAAAACAGGGAGTAAGTGGTTCGCATTGATTTCTACACCAACGCAACTAAATTGATCAGATACACATAAGTTACCAGCAAGGCTACCTAATGTTTCCGCTAACACAAGAGAAGCACCTCCATGAAGACGCCCAAATGACTGACAGGTTCGTTTATCAATCGGCATTTTTCCTATTAATTGTGTCGCTGTTTTTTCTGTAATATGAATACTTAAATGCTGGCATAGTGTATTTTTAAGCAGTTGATTTATCTCTTGAATCGAATGCTTTTGTACCCAAATTGTCATGTATTTATCTCTGTTAATCAAGGGGTGCAATTTGATTGACATTGCAAAAGCTGTATCAGCAATCGTCACTTATCGTGCAGTGAGTATTATAGCGTCATTTTTGATTAAAATAGCAGATAAAATATCAGGATTTAATCTGTTTTTATAAGATTTAATTTAAATTAAAAGTCAAATAATGAAGCTATTCCAGATAATCGAAAAATCGTGAGAACAGAATATAGCGCGCCAAATATATTGGATAGATGATCATCGATAGCCTGCGTGAAAAGCTTAATATCAACTGATTGATTAAAGTAATATTATATTAAGTCGATATGATTGAATGGAATCAATTGATCTAAGTGGGATTTATGAACAAACTTTTTTATTTTATGATACTGCTCTGTATGACTTTAACAGATTTATGTGCCAATCTAAAAATGGATACTTTATCGACAGTTGATCAAAAGGTTGTATTTCAAAAGAAACATCCAAAAAGTATTACAATTAAACCGACACATACGGAATATAATCTTGCTCGTTTATTTTTAATCAATGTTTGGCAATGGAGTAATGCATTTGGTCATCAAGGGGCTCCAGCGTATTTACAAGTAGGTGATAAAATTGAAGTACAGCATCATCAAAATAATAAACAATTGGTTTATATTGCCAGTAAAATGAATAGTAGTATGAAAGAAACAGTTATTTTAACACCTAAAATAGAAGTAAAAACTAAATTATTTCAGAATCAAAATATCATCAAGTATGATTGTGTACAGATCTTTTTAAAGCATTATCTTGTGTTTAATAAAATAAGAGAGACTGCTCAGTATCCCAATATTATTGGGTTAGAAAGTAAACAATTATTGACCGCTTCTGGTGATTTTATCTATACACCTCATTCTCGATTATATGATAAGTATAAAAATTTTGATGTGATGCGAAAAAATATAACGTATAAACATCCAAATGGTTTTAATCATTTAGGTATAGGATTTAAAAAAATTGGAGAAGTTACTTTAGATAAAATTACTTGTAATAAAGCACGACTTCAAGTTAATTCAGCCATACAAGTGATTAAAAAGAATGATATTTTAATACCTTCTTCCTGTTCGGATGAAAAACATTTTATTTTAAAACCAGCTTCACGTAATACGATTATTTTAAATATATTAGATTCAATATCCAATACAAGAGCTTCAAAATATGCTTTAGTTGTGCTTCTCGGGGGTATGCAGCATAGTATTTTACCAGGACATGTCTTTGCAATTTATGAGCCATATCATTGTCCATATTTGAATGGATCTCATATTAAAAATGCGAATGATCATAATTTAGAGCTCGACAATAGGAAAATAGGGTTAGTTATGGTTTATCAATCTTTTCAGAAATTAAGTTATGCTTTAGTATTAGAAGCGAATAAGCCGCTTCAGAAAAATTTTAAATTAGGCCCAGCCTCTTTGAAAGATATCCTGCAGGCATCAAAATCAATTGAATAAATACTGATATTTTTTCAGTCAACAGATCAATGAATATTGTGTGTATTTTTTTATTCATGCTGTTGAAAGTGTGAGTCGCAACAGTAAGGTATGTCATACTTGAAACAGAACAATAAAAAACAATCGATACATCATTTTCAGATTGAAGACACGCTCTAGTGAACAATATCATTCTATTGCTGTATTACAAAACTTTTATACTGATCATGATGTATTGTAAAGGTATTATCTTAAAAGTGAACGGCAGCTCCTTTTGGATATCTAAAATCTAAATATTTTACTTTCATCCATTTTTTACTGAGCACTTGATGATATAATAATTGAAATAATATCACTTGTTTTTTAGGGTGATTCTCACCCCAATGAATAGTGACATGATCAATTTGACTAATCCAAGCGCCTGTCGAATCAATTGAAAAATACTGAATAGATAAAGGTAAGTCTTTTAATTGGTTTTGTAACCATTGAAATTGAGACCAAATGAAATAGCCATTTTGCTTGTCACCTTGTAGATAAGGCAGTTTTTTTTTGCAGATAGATACAGCGTTTGATACTTCAAATACTTCGCCTATATCATTAAAAAAAGCTGTTTGATTCCAAATAGCGGTTGGATTTTGTTCTTGTAATGTAATATAAAGTTGATTAGGCCATTTTTTCTGAATATGAATATATTGAATCCAAGGTATCTGTAAAAAATACTGTTTTAGTTGTATTAAATTAAGATCAAAAAATCTTTTATCAAGCATCGGCTGTATGCTTTGTTTGATGATATCCGTATTTAAATAAGTAAATTGTCCTGAGACATGAATGTTTTCCAGGTAGGGATTTATTTTTTTTTGAAAAGAAGGGTATAAGCCTGCGCCTAATAAAAGGATACTTAAACCCCATAAACTGTACCTAATGTATATTTTATACGGATGGAGGTTCAGTTTCCACACAAGAGATAGTCTCATTTTTTTGGATTGAAGGCATTGTTTGATCTTGATGATTCAATGGGTTTGAATAACACATAGTTTGATCAAGAATGATTCGGATTAAATGAGGAAAGTTAATGCCAAGCGCTTGGGCAGATTTAGGCACTAAACTATTGGGCGTTAAGCCAGGCACAGTATTGACTTCAATAAGCCAAAATTTACCTTGTTTATCTTGCATCATATCAACTCGTCCCCAACCAGAGCAACCTAAGATAGTGAAAGCTTGATAAGCTAATTGTTTCAATTGTTCTTCTGCAAGACTAGGTAATTGACAAGGTAAGAGATACTGCGTATCTGAAGCTTTATATTTTGCATGATAATCATAAAAATTTGATGCAGCAATAATACGGACAGGGGGTAAGATCGTATGGCTTAATATGGATACTGAAAATTCATCACCGTTAATCCATTGTTCAATTAATATTTCATGACCATATACACGCGCTTTGTCCAATGCAGACGTTAAATCTTCGATAGTTTTTACAAAAAATGTACCAATAGTTGATCCTTGGCAAGTCGCTTTCACCATACAAGGAATAGGATAGTTTTGTTTTGTTTCTTGATTCAATAAGAAAAAATCAGGGGTTGGTAATTGACTGCCTTTCCAAATTAATTTTGTACGATATTTATCGATTGCTAATGCAGAGGCTTGCAGGTTACTACCAGTATAAGGAATATTTAAAGCTTCTAAAATACCTTGTATTGTGCCGTCTTCACCTTCACCTCCATGCAGCGCAATAAAGGCACGAGATGGCTTTAAAGTGATTAATTGTTGAATGCAATCAACTGCGGTATCGATTAAAGAGCATGCAATATTTTGTTTTTTGAGCGCTTCTTCGACATGTTGACCTGATATCAACGAAATCGCGCGTTCTGAGGATTGACCTCCATATAAAATAGCAACATGCCCGTATTCATCTACAGGATGAGACATGATAAAAATCTCTTAATCATTTTAAAAAATGTGATTGTTAATATCACTTTAAAAGTGGTACTAATGTGCTAATATCCCCAGCACCTTGTAAGATCAGTATATCATTATCTTGAAGTTGTGTTTTTAATATTCTCTTGATTTTTTTTAGAGAAGTCAGTAAGCACACTTGTTGAGGATTGTTTGCTTGAATAGCAGTGTGTAATGTTTGACTATCAGCTTTTGGTCGTTTTGTTTCGCCAGCGGGATATACTTCAAGTAATAATAAAAGATCAACAGATTGGAATGATGTACTCAATTCATGTAATAAATCTTGTGTTCTAGAATAACGATGTGGTTGAAAGATCATGACGATTCGTTTATTGGGCCAGCTCAGTTGTACCGCTTCAATCATTGCTTTAATTTCAGTTGGGTGATGTCCATAATCTTCGAGTAAAACAATCGATTGATGTTCTCCCATTGTGATCAAGCCATGATATTCGAAACGTCTGGCAACACCTTGAAAAGCTAATAAACTTTTTTGAATACAGTCATCAGATATTTTGAAATGTTTAGCAATAATATAGGTTGCTAACATATTCAGTATATTGTGTTGTCCAGGAAAATGAGATTGTATTGTTATGTATTTTTGAGTGCGAGTATCGAGTATATCAAATGTGACAGACATTTTATGATAGGCCATATTGACAGCTCGAATATGAGCTTGTTTTTGAAAACCATAAGTAATAAAAGGTTGTTTAATTTGAGGTAATAGAGATTGAATGATGTCATCATCGGCATATAAAATAGCTAACTTTTGCTCTGGCCGATGTTGTAAAAAATTTAAGAAAGCTGTTTTTAATTTGGAGACACTATGCTGATACGTTTCCATATGATCAGGTTCAATGTTCGTGATAATGATCATGTGAGGATTTAAATCAAGAAAAGAAGCATCACTTTCATCAGCTTCTGCAATGAAGAGAGGACCTGTCCCTAATTGTCCATGATAAAGAGTCGATTTTAATTTACCTCCAATCACAATAGTAGGTGATAAATTGGCTTGATTAAATACTTCTGAAATTAAAGCTGTTGTTGTTGTTTTTCCATGCGTGCCTGCAATCGCAATACTTTCACGGTGTAGCATAAATTGCGCTAATAATTTCGCGCGTTTTATAATGGGTATCTTTGCCTTTTTTGCTGCAATGATTTCTAAGTTTTGAGATTGGATTGCAGTAGATGTGATGATTAAATCAGCAGCTTGAATATTTTTTTTATGATGTGTGGGATAGACAGTAATCCCTATTTTTTGAAGATGTTTCGTGTTGATTGATTCATCAATATCAGAACCTGTAATATGATACTTTAAAGCGTATAACACTTCCGCTAATCCACACATACCTGCCCCACCAATGCCAATAAAATGAATGGTATGGATGATTCGTTTTGCTGAAATTTGGAATGGATTGAAGGTGAAAGTATTCATAAATATTGTTCGCAAATAGTGACAATATGAAGCGCAGCTTGTGTTTTAGCGCATTGATATGCAGCAGCCCCCATCATCATTAATGTTTTTTTTTCTTGCGTTAAATGATGCATCATTTGAGCTAAATGCGTTGCAGATAATTGATGTTGTTCTATGATTTTAGCTGCATTGCGAGACACTAAATATTGTGCATTTTTCAGTTGTTGCTGATCTTTATGCCAAGGATAAGGAATCAAAATAGCAGGTTTTCCTGCAGCGCATAATTCAGAAATAGTCATGGCACCTGAACGACAGATGACTAAGTCAGCCCATTGATAAGCTGTTGGTATATCATCAATAAATGGATCCAGTTTCGCTTCTATATTGTATTGTTTATACTGCATTTGTGTTCTGTATTGTTGATTTAATCCTGTTTGATGCCAAACATTCAATGGTTTTTTGAATTTTGCTAATGTTTCAGGCATGACTTGATTGATACTTGTTGCACCTAAACTGCCACCTAAAATTAATATATTCAGTATTTTATTTTTTTTTTCAATAGCGTGAAGTTGTTGTGCTTGAATGGTTTGGCGAATCGGATTGCCTGTTAGGATTGTTTTTTTTAAAGTTTTGAAAGTATCAGGAAAAGCCGTAAATATTTTTTTTGCAAAGATAGTGCTTAATTGATTTGTTAAACCGGGGACTGTATTTTGTTCATGAATAAAGACGGGAATCTTGAGTAGCCAAGCACTAATACAGCCTGGTCCTGCAACAAATCCGCCAAACCCTAAAACACCTTTTGGTTTTAATTGTTTCATGATGCGATACGCTTGTTGAATAGCTTTCATAATCTGCCAAGGTGCTAAGAGCCATTTTTGAATGGATTGTCTTTGTAAACCTTGTATCGTAATAAAGTGAATCGGGATATTGTGTTTTGGGATTAAAGTGGCTTCCATCCTGTTGTGTGTGCCAATCCAATGTACTGAAAAACCTCTTTTGATTAATATTTCGGCGACAGCTAAAGCTGGGAAAATATGACCACCTGTGCCGCCAGCCATCAAAAGAAAGACAGGCTGATCATCAGATGTTGTATTATTTTTTTTTATTTGATGCATGTCTACGTTTCTCGGAATACAAGTCAATGGATGTCAGTTAAATGAGTTGTTTTCAATTCATACTGAATGCGTAGTAAAAGACCACTCATGCAGCAGCTAGCTAGAATATGACTGCCGCCATAACTAAAAAAAGGCAAAGCTAATCCTTTGGTTGGCAGTAAGCCTAGATTGACGCCAATATTCATAAAAATAGAAATCAACCATAATAAAGCAATACTATAAGCTAAACAGGCAGCAAAGTGTGATTTTTTTACACTGCATTGAGCGCCAATTTTAAAAGCACAGTAGACTAATCGCAGTAATAGAAAAAGGATCAAAAGGATACCTAATAAACCAAATTCTTCAGCAAGAATTGAAAAAATAAAATCAGTGTGTGCTTCAGGTAAATAGGATAATTTTTGAATACTTTGACCGAGTCCTTCTCCTAACCAGCTACCGCGACCAATGGCAATTAAAGCTTGTGTTAATTGATATCCACTATCAAATGGATTATTCCAAGGATCTAGATAAGCAATGAATCGTGTCATACGATAAGGTTCTCGTAATACCATTAAAATCCCACCAATGACCGTACTGCTGATAATCCAAATGAAATATTTCCAAGGCATTCCAACTAAGAATAATAAACCAATGACAGAGCCTGTCATGACAATTGTTGATCCAAAGTCAGGCTCTAAGAGTAATAAAATAGTACAGGCTATGAGTAATAAGAAAGGGATCAGGAATGATGCTTTTTCAGTATTCAAAGTCTCTTTTTTTTTATGAAGATAAGCTGATAAGTAAATCATGACCCCTAATTTTGCAAATTCTGAAGGTTGAATATTGAATACGCCTAAAGAAAGCCATCGACTACTGCCATTGACTTTATGTCCAATGAGTAAAACGCAAATTAATGACAGTAATGTGCCAATTAAAATATAAAGATGCCATTTCATGATATATTTAAGCGGTAAGATGATGAATATGCATAGTAATATCAATCCTAAAAAAACTGAGACAGTTTGTTTTAATCCATAATAAAAAGAAACACCATATTGTAATTCACTTAAATGTGTTGAGGCAGAAAAAACCATTAATAAGCCAAGGCTTAATAAGCTCAGTATATTGCATAGTAATGGAATATCATATGGTGTATTAACGGATATAGCTTGTGAGTGAATACAAGTATTATCTTTTTGAAAAAAGCGCAATAATATGATGAAAAATGACTGAAATCGCATAGAAAAATCCTGTCTTTAAAAAACAAATTAGATGAACTATTTTACTGTGTAATATCGTTTGATGCTCAATCTATATTAGGCCCATTCAACCATGAAGTGCAACACCTAAAGGTTTTTCTATTCCTCGCATAACTTCGTTAGGTGTTTGATAGTTTAACACTTTTCTAGGTTTATTATTGAGTGCTTTTTGAATCGCTAAAATCTCATCATTTTCTATGCCTATAAACTCTGTTTTCTTTGGCAGATATTGACGAACTAATCCATTGGTCACACGAATTATTAGCATTTGACTGCTTTTTTTTGGCTATAGAAAATGCCGTACTGTTGCACTTTACACTTGAGAAGGCAAGAGTTAAAAAAAATGATGCCATATATTTTTATATGTCCATC
>JAAOIJ010000110.1 GCA_015163815.1 Endozoicomonadaceae bacterium | reverse complement strand
TTATTTATTTTTAACATAATATTACTTAATATTTCCTTAGGGGAAGGTGATGAAAAATTTAATACTCAATATACTCAATAAATCAAAACATAATATTAGCCCTTTTCAAATATTTTGTATTAGTTTATTGATTTTTATTAGCCTCCTCTGCGTTCAAAATAACGTATGAGTTTTATTTTGGAATGCAGCAGATATCCCCTTACCGATTGATCAATAAATGGGTACTGCATATCGCAATTCATTCAGAATCACAAAATACCCCATGACATGTGACGATAAGGCACTTTCATTTTACTATGGCGACTGATACCACTGCTGCCATCATAGGCTCAGGTGCGTCAGGCCTATTCACAGCACAACTCTTAAATCATTTAACTTTTGTTCATAATTTAAAACAGTGTCTTCAACCTGATTTTCATCACATGTTGCATTTAGATACGATCCTAAACGAACATTTGCCACCTATCTTTGATAAAAGACCAGGAAAAACATCCACTGGACAATGGTTTGACTCTTTTTTATATCATCATGCTCATAAAAAGACCTGTTTACTCCCCAAAAAAGATCATTGTCGTCATATTGATTGGTTATTATTTTCAAATCAAGCAGCCGGTGGAAGCTGGCATACTTATGATATCAATCAACGTACTATTAGCCCTTATCATTGGATGGAAATACCTGGTTTACCCATTAAAAAAAATGCGATTAGAAGATACACAGCGTTAACAGATGACAGAGAAAAAACAGATGCTTTGTCATTACGACAATACTTTACACAATATCAAGCTCAACTCCCCCCTCATCGATTACATTTTAATCATGAAGTCATTGAAATAAAACATAATCCACCTTATTGGATGCTGACTGTTAAACATCACAATAAGATTAGCATGATTCGAGCGACCTATTTAATATTAGCCATCGGGCAAACAGAGCCTACATGGCTTAACATCCCCGGAGAAGACTTATCTTTTGTATCTCATACGAATGCTCAAGCCATACAATCTATGAAAAAACTCAAACCCAATAGCCATATTTTAGTCATTGGGACTGGGTTGTCAGCAGCTGATACAATCAGTGCTGCTCAGCATTATAAACATCATATTTCACAGATTGTCTCACATCAACTGTTAACCCAGCAAAGTCAATATACTCGCTCTTCTTCTAGTCATCGATTAATGTATATCGGAAATTTACCAATTGAATATCCCCATCAATATCATGTGAAAACGATGATGCTATATCCTGAGAAATTCAAAAATCATTATACCCAATACTTAGATTATCAATTAGTAGCATTAGATAAACAGAAGATAGCCTATTTAATCAAAGAAAATCAAGCAATTAAACCTATAAAAGTAGATCATGTCGCTTTTCATTTAGGCTATCAAAGTCAGCGCTCTATTTTGCCAAAATCTATCATGACAGACAATTTAAATACATTCGATCATCAAACTTTAGAATCAACCGATTATCCTAATTTATTTTTAGCAGGTAGCTGCACAGGGGGCTGGTTTCAGAGATTTTTCTTAGGGCATGCTTTTTATATCGCAGAAACGATTAAGAAACGTGAATATATGAAAAATAAAGCATAATTTGATTCATTGAATGGTTAAAAAGTATTTAAACGATCTTTTAATTCTTGAATGCCTTGCTTTTTTAAAGCAGAAAACAACTGGATGCTCACACGAGATCCATAAGGTTCACACTGTTTCTGCAAGCTGAAAAGCTGACTTTTAGCACGACTGTAGCTTAATTTATCTGATTTTGTTAATAATAAATGAATACCTGTTCGATTATTTTTCAACGCCCAGTCTAATACTGTGACATCCAGTGCATTAAAAATATGACGAATATCCATCACAATAACCAAACCTTTCAGCGCAGTTCTATAATTTAAATATTGATTTAATTCAATATCCCAGGCTGATTTGATATGTTTTGCCACTTTAGCATAACCATATCCTGGCAAATCAACTAAACAATGGCCCGGTTCAATTTCAAAAAAATTGATACACTGAGTTCTGCCAGGTGTTTTACTGGTACGCGCTAAATGTGATTGCCGCGTTAAAGCATTTAATGCGCTTGATTTCCCCGCATTAGAACGCCCAACAAAAGCAACCTCCCACTTCATATCAGGACATTGCTTATATTTCGCTGCGCTAATTAAATAATGCGCCTTGTCGTAATCGATTGTCATGGAAAAAATTCCAGAATGTATGAAGAAATAAACACAATATCATGCTGCTTATTTCGATTCAAATAGCAAAAATCAAGACGCACTCTCACACAATAATAAGCGATGAACAGTACATTTAATCAAAATATAGGGCTTAGCATAATAGATTTATCTTGAAATATCAAGGCTCTCAAGATACGTTCTCCGTCAAATTATCTTGGATAACATTGCAAAAAACTGATTACGTATCCTATTGACATCTTTGAACTATATCAGTTTTACGTCTGTTCTAGAGCCAATAAAACATCATCCAAAATAGGATGCGATGCAGAAAATAAAGATCACTTTTCATGACAAGTCACACAAGTCAAGATACACTATACTCGTTCATTTGGCTCCGATCATAGACTCAGCGATCAATGAACAACTGAACAACTGAACAAAAAAAAGGATATATTAAGCGCACTTTTTTGATTTTGAATGACACCATATTGCGTATGGTACAGGCTACATAACTCATCATATTGAATACTTTTTTATTCAAAACACACTACAGCTTATGATTTGATGACAATATCAATCTTTTTGCATTCATGAGGAATCACGATGCCAACCCAGTTAGAACAATTAAAACAGTATTCTACACTTGTTGCTGATACAGGTGATATTGAGGCCATTGAACAATATCAACCACTTGATGCGACAACAAATCCTTCTTTAATCTTAAAAGCTAGTCAACTCCCTATTTACGAATCTTTATTAAAACAAAGCATTGAATGGGCTAAAACCCATCGAACGCATCATGTTGTCACAGCAGCGTGTGATTGGCTTTCAGTACAAATAGGCATCAAAATACTTGAAAAAATAAAAGGCTATATTTCGACTGAAATTGATGTCAGACTATCTTTTGATACACAAGCGACCATCAAACGTGCTCATGAATTAATCGATTTGTATCATACTGCCGGCATTCCTATTCACCGAATATTAATCAAAATTGCAGCGACATGGGAAGGCATTGCTGCTGCAAAAATGCTTGAGAAAGAAGGCATTCAATGTAATTTAACTTTATTATTTTCAATGGAACAAGCACAAGTTTGTGCAGAAGCTGGTGTTTTTTTAATTTCACCGTTCGTCGGTCGCATTACAGATTGGCATAAAAAAAATCAAGGCGTTGATCATTTTAGCGCAGCAACAGATCCTGGTGTCCTCTCTGTACAAAATATTTATCATTATTATAAATCTTCAGGTTATCAAACCATTGTGATGGCAGCTAGCTTTCGTAATATTGAACAAATCACCGCATTAGCAGGTTGCGACAAACTAACCATTAGCCCGCAATTATTAGCTGAACTTGATCAAAAAAACACGCTTGTATTAGAACAACTCAATCCTGAAACACCTTATTCTTCAGGATCAAAAGCCACATTAAACGAAGCAACTTTTCGATGGGCGTTCAATGAAAATGCGATGGCTCATGAGAAATTATCTGAAGGCATTCGTTTGTTTGCACGCGATACAAAAAAACTAGAAAATCAATTTAATACTTTATTAACTCATTAATTTTATAAATTTATTTCAAAAAGGTTTGACTTTATGACTACATCCT
>JAAOIJ010000109.1 GCA_015163815.1 Endozoicomonadaceae bacterium | reverse complement strand
ATTAGACTTAAAAACAGGAAATTCACAAATTAAATCTTGGTTTGAATCGGTTAATGTCAATCAAAAATCTGTATTTCAGATAGCAAAAGAGTCTGCTGATGCTAGCATGATCAAAGAGCTACATCAATTTCAAATTACATGGATTTTTCCATTTTTTAGAGGCATGGTGTTCTGCTAAAAGCGAGTCTATCGCATTTGTAATATAAATTGAGACCTTTGCAATAATCAGTTCAATGAATAATCTATGTGTTTTTTTATTCAAACAATACATAAATTACTTCATTTTTTAAACTATTTTAATAAAAAAGATCATATCAGGAATCTTTGTTGTCTTATTGCAAAGGTCTCAGAGCATATGGAAGGCATTTCGTTAGAATGTGCATTCAAAAAATTACCGTCATGTATTCGATTCATTTCAGCGTGAGTGCGCATTATCATGGTGCAGTGTTTTGATTGAAAAGGCAGAATGAGTACCGTTGCTTTCACGTTGAATCTTTAAGTAACGTTTGAATGGCTTGTTTTTATACAGGCCATTCTGTATTGTCATTATTTTTGTATAGAAAAACAGGCATTTTTTATCTAATTTTTTTTTAATATTGCAATCAATTGAATGCTATGAACTGATCATATCATTGCTTGTCGCTTTTTTCAGGTATGACTGGAAGATTAGATGAATCAGGTGAATCAGGTAATCTTCCTAGCATAGATACGAATTCCGGTAAAGGCCTGCTTGGGTAGCCATTGATTCGAATTGGACGTTGTTTATGATCTATAAAAAACAGTATGGGTGCACTAATTGTCGTATTATTTGCAATAATTTGTAAGTTATTTTGTATTATTTGTTGAGTAGATTCTGTAATTTGATTGTCTGGTATTGGCTTAAATACTTCTGTGTTATGTAGTTCATTTAATGCGACCACTGGATCTTTTGCTTGTAAAATAGCAGCTGCTTTATTGAGACTCGTTTTATCTATAAAAGATACCATGATCCATCGTATTGCTAATTTTTTTTGCTCTATAAAAGGTTTTAAATCTAGATATAATCGATGACAAATAGTACAATTAGGTTCTCCAATAAAATAGACTTGATGCGGAGCAGATGGAGAGCCAATTAAAAACCAATTTTCTTTAGACACAGTATGGATAAACTTTTTAGCAAATTCTGGAAAAAGGTGTTGTTTAGTATGTTCTTCTGTTAAAGGATTGCCTGTGATATCAAAAATAGCACCAAGAAAAATTAAACCAGTTTTATTTTGAGTGTAGAGAATCGTAGGGTCTTGTTCTGCATCTTTAGGTTGTAATACATAACCTGTTAAGTGATAAGGTTTGACTTGAAAGGTTTTCTGAATTGAAAAATGCGTGTCTGCTATTTTATGAATTGCTTCTAACATATTTTTTTCATCCTGAGACTGCAGCATGGATAAACCCATAACAGCACAAAGGATGATCAGTAGTATAAATAGTATGACGGATGGCCTATAAATCTTCATATTTTTTAATACAGATAATCTTAGTGAATAAAAAATAACATGATTATTTTATGTGGTGATCATTTATTTAAATTGATCACTTTCAATTATAACACGCACTTTATTATTCTTGTTGATTAAATGAATGAAATAATTCATCAGTATTGAGTCTTTATTTTTACTTTGAATATTTTAAAGTAGTTTTTAAATGTGAATGAATGGCGTATTATAGTGTCAAATAAGTCGTTTTATTTGAATGTAATCTGCATTTTATATGTCGGGTATTTGATAGATTTTTTTATTTTTCATATATATAGAAAATAAAATACTGCATGATATAAACTGATCTAAACTATTTCTCTATTGAATAATGCAATGACTTGATTAGAGAGTAAATTATGACGATTAATTATATTAATCATGAATTATATATGGAAAAAGTACGACTGTATGATATCATTTCGAAAGTTGGGACGCCCACCTATGTGTATTCAAAAGCTTGTTTTATGTCTCGTATTACGCGTTATATGAATGCGCTAAAAAAATATCAAACAGCAACACAAAAACACCAAATTCATTATGCCGTTAAAGCCAATTCTAATTTAACGATTTTAAAAAATATAGCTGCAGAAAATATTGGTTTTGATGTGGTTTCTTTTGGTGAATTAGATCGTGTTATTCGCGCTAATGGTTCAGCAAAAAAAAATATTTTTTCAGGAGTCAGTAAAACCGAATATGAATTAAACGCAGCGATTGCACTAGGGATCCATTGTTTTAATATTGAATCTGAAGCGGAATTGAATCAAATTCAATATTTAGCCGAACACAATAAAACAATGATTGATATTGCTTTTCGTGTTAATCTAGATATTGACCCTAAAACACATCCTTATATTTCAACTGGATTAGAAAAAAACAAGTTCGGTATTGATATTCCTTTAGCTAAAAAATTATATCTTGTAGCTGCAAAATCTTCTGTATTACGCCCTATTGGAGTTGCTTGTCATATTGGATCTCAACTGACAGATCTTGCTCCTTTTTCAGATGCGTTGACGCGCGTTTTTGATTTAGTTTCGTATTTGAAAAAAAATAATATTACACTACAGCATATTGATATGGGAGGTGGATTAGGTATTCCTTACGAACCCACTATGATCATGCCAACCATTGAGTCTTATATTGATACATTATGCTCGCCATTACAAGGTCGCTCTGAATCTTTATTTTTAGAACCTGGGCGCTCTATTATTGGAGAGTCTGGTGTATTATTAACGCAAGTCAACTTAATTAAACATCAAAAAAATAAAACATTTGCAATGATTGATGCCGGTATGAATGATTTATTGCGTCCTGCTCTGTATCATGCAAAACATCGAATCTGTGAATTAAAAGTACGATCAGGTTCTGCTGAATCTTATCATGTTGTTGGACCTGTTTGTGAAACATCAGATCAGTTTTGTTCTCATCATTTAATGATTAAACCAGGTGATTATTTAAGTATTTTAGATGTAGGTGCGTATGGTATGAGTATGGCTTCTAATTATAATACGCGACTAAAGCCTGCTGAAGTGTTAGTGACAGATAATACTTGGCATGTCATTCGTCAACGTGGATCCTATCATGATTTATGTCAATTAGAGAAGATATAAGCTATGTTATTACGTTTTACTAAAATGCACGGTTTAGGGAATGACTTTATGGTCATCAATGGTGTTACGCAAGCTGTTAATCTGACACCAGATGATATTAAAGTATGGAGTCATCGACAGACAGGTATTGGTTTTGATCAATTATTAATTGTTGAACCACCGCTATCTCCTAATGTCGATTTTTTTTATCGTATTTTTAATGCAAATGGGACGCAAGCTATGCAATGTGGTAATGGGTTGCGTTGTTTAGTGCAGTTTATTCATGATAAAAAATTATCTATTCAAAAAAAGCTTGTTATTCAGACTGAAAATCGTATTATGCATGCAATATATCATGATCAGCATGATATTTCAGTGAATATGGGGCTTCCAGAATTTGAACCGAAAGTGATTCCATTTATAACGGATAAAACGAATGCACGATCACAGTATCTTTTTAAATCAAATGAATATGAGTTTTTATTCACAGTGCTGTCCATGGACAACCCGCATGCTGTTGTAAATTATGACAGTATTCAAAATAGTGGTGATTTTTGGTCTGACCCTGTGATTGAACTTTTAGGCCAAAGCATCCAAAAAGATCCGCGATTTCCAGATGGTTGTAATGTTGGATTTTTTGAATATAAATCCTCGAATAAAATGAATGTGAGAGTATATGAACGTCATGTTGGAGAAACAATGGCTTGCGGTAGTGGTGCTTGCGCTGCTGTTGTGACAGCCATTTTGAATCAATTAACAGATACGACTGTCACAGTCCAATTACGAGGTGGTCGTTTAGATATTGCTTGGCATCATATGCAAGATGAAGTGTGTATGACTGGTCCAACAAATACTGTTTTTGAAGGGCAAATCAAAAAAACAAAGCGCATATTAACTTAGTGGAATAATGCATAATATACTCTGTTTGTATTATACTGCAAGCAGTATAGAACCTATTTTGAGTATTTTTTTGAAAATTTGAGGGCAGTATGGATTTATTAACTATTTTGTTTTTAATCGGGATTACTGTAGAAGCGATGACAGGTGCTTTAGCTGCAGGGCGCCGTAGTATGGACTTATTTGGCGTGATGTTTGTAGGCTGTATTACGGCCTTAGGTGGAGGGACTGTTCGAGATATTGTATTAAATGCGCATCCTTTAACTTGGATCGAACATCCTCCTTATATTTCAGTTACTGCAGTTGCATCATTAGTGACAGTTTATATTTTTTCACCTTATATGTTACGTTTGCGTGGATTTTTTTTAGCTTTAGATGCTTTAGGTTTAAGTGTCTTTACTGTTGTCGGCGTCAAAAAAGCAATTTTTTATGGGCATGATTTTTCGATTGCAATTTTTGCAGGTATTATTACCGGTATTTTTGGAGGCGTAATGAGAGATATTTTATGTGATGATATTCCTTTGATTTTTAAAAGTGAGCTATATGCTAGTGTTGCCTTAGTAACAGGTATTTTATATATTTTATTAATTAAACTCATGGTGCCTGATCCGGTAGCTGTTATAATAACTTTATTTTTTGGATTTGCTCTTAGAATGTTAGCTATTTGTTTGCATTGGAATATTCCTAAATTTGAGTATCAAAATTAATATCTGTTCATTAGTGTAGGTTATCTTATTTTTTTAGACATTTTGTCTTAAAATTGAAGGCATGATCAATTCAATTTTTGTGTAAAATAGATAATATCATCATAAATCCCTATTTTATTATCCAGTAAGGCCTCCTAATGAATGAAGAAATACTGGTGAATGTAACTGAAATGGAATCTAGGGTCGCATTAGTTGATCATGGTATTTTGCAAGAAGTATATATAGAGCGCCATAATAAAAGAGGCCTAGTTGGCAATATTTATAAAGGTCGTGTTGTTAAAATTATGCCTGGAATGCAAGCTGCTTTTATTGATATTGGATTAGAACGTACTGCTTTTATTCATGAGCGTGATGTTGCAAAGCTTGATTGGCGTCATGAATCAAATATTGCCCAGTTATTCCATGAAGGCCAAGATTTATTAGTGCAAGTCACAAAAGACCCTATAGGCTCGAAAGGTGCTAAATTAACAACAAATATTGCATTGCCTGCAAGATATTTAGTTTTTATGCCACGTTCTAATCATTTAGGCGTTTCACTCAAAATTAATTTGAAAGAAGAACGAGAGCGTTTGCGTCATTTGCTCGTTCAATTACTTGAAATGGAAAAGTTTAATCATGCGACAGGTTTTATCATACGCACGGCCGCAGAATCTGTAAATAATGTAGATCTTCAGATGGATTTAAAATTTTTAATTGAGTTATGGTATGCGATTTTTGAACAATCCCAGAAGTGTCAGGCGCCTATTTGTGTTTATGAGGATTTATCATTATCATTGCGTATGATTAGAGATTTGCCTTCTAAAAGTACTAACCGTATTTTAATTGATTGTTTGAAAACGTATCAGAAATCAGATAAATTTGTTAGAAAATTAGTTCCGCATTTGATAGGAAAAGTGCATTTATATACAGATAGTAGACCTTTATTTGACTTGTACTCGATTGATGAAGATATTAATCTTTCGCTTGATCGAAAAGTACAATTAAAATCAGGTGGATATCTGATGATCGATCAAACAGAAGCTTTAACAACAATAGATGTGAATACCGGTACTTTTATTGGTCATCGTAATTTAGAAGATACTATTTTTAAAACAAATATGGAAGCTGCTTCAACGCTCGTTCGACAATTAAAATTGCGTAATTTAGGAGGGATTATTATCATTGATTTCATTGATATGCAAGATTTAGAACATCAAAAGCAAGTGTATCAGCATTTAGATAAAAATTTAAAACAAGATTCAGCTAAAACAAATATTAGTCAAGTATCTGAATTAGGTTTGGTGGAAATGACTCGCCAAAGAACACGAGAATCATTACAGAATATTTTATGTGAACCTTGTAAAGCTTGTGCAGGTAAAGGATTACTGAAAACAGCAGAAACAGTTTGTTATGAAATTTTTAGAGAAATTATTCGTGAAGCGAGTCATTATGATAGTGAATATTATATGGTATTAGCTTCTGATTCTATATTAGATCGATTATTAGAAGAAGATTCTGTGCATGTTGCTGAATTAGAAACAATGTTGAATAAAAGTATTCGATTTCAAATCGAACCTCAATATTCTCAAGAAGAATTTGATATAGTTCCTTTATATTCAGAAACTTGAGTATTTTTAACGGACTCAATCTGATGAATTTGACAGACGTTTGAAGCGATATAAAAAATATCAACTTGGAAAATGAATGAACATATAATAAGATGATTGAGATCAAATCTGTTGATTTAAATTCTTTTCAGATTTCAGTTGTTTTTTTCATATCATAGCTTCAGTTAAAATATATTGAATGCATTTTTTTCATTGACATGATTATTTTGAATAGCTATGTCTATGCAGATAGAGTAATGTAAAAAAATGATTAAGATACGCTTGGTGTTTTTTAAAAAAATTTTTAGAATATTTTTATGGGCAGTATTGATCTTCGCTGCCAGTTATATCGCTTCTATTTTTATTATAACCCGTACACATTTATTCCAAGAAGAAGTTGAAAAAAAATTAAGTCTTATCTTGGATGCTCAAGTCAATATACAGTCTATATCTGGCATGATGATCTTCATTGATCCCAAATTAATCTTATCTAATGTCTCTATTCAAATGAATCATTATTTAGAGTCAGAATTGCAAAAAATAAAAAAAATGACGATCAAAATCAATATACTGCAATCTATATGGTCTTTCAAATTAATTATTCATCATTTACATATTCAAGAAGGTCGCTTTTTCTTAAAACCAACACAATCATCAAATCAAGATATGATGCTTTATGTGAATCAATATATATCGACATTACATAAGATTCAATCTGTACGTCTTGAAAATATACACGTGTTATGGATTCAAGAATTGGATGGAATAAATCATCATAATTTGAATATTAAACAATTATTTATGGAGCAACAAGACCAGAAATTAATTGTACGTTCATTGCAGTGTATTAATGGCGCATTAAGTCATATTACAGGCAATATATTGTTGAATAATATAGAGGAAATTTTATCGATTACAGCTTGTTTAAAAATGGATCCAATAGACATCAAATCTATATTAAACGTCACTTGTCCGAATAAAAATTTTAATTTTGTATTAGAACCGTGGTTTATAAAAGGTATTTATTGGATTGATTGGACTCCCGATCATTGGCATATTACGAGTGATTTGCAAACCAATCAAGTCGATTTTAAAATAAATGACCATGTAATCCCATTATCTAAATTAAAAGGAACTTGTTGGCTTACAGGGCAAGGTCAATTGATAAATTCTGCTCATATAGAATGGGAGGATTGTCATATTTATCATCAATTGATAGCAAAAAATAACCTGACATTTTCACGGATATTATCGGGGTTAGATGAAAAATGGCAACTTGAAATACCAGAAATCTCGCTTCATTTACTATCGAGTATATCTCAAAATATAGCAAGCTTGTTTTCAAAATATAATCAAACTTTATCTAATTTAAAAATAACAGGTTTATTAAAAGATATCAAAATTGAATTACCCTTGTCATTATCTTCGCAGATGAATCAAGTGAATTTTTTAATGAATGCAACAGTCAACAATATGAGTTGTGCTGCTTGGAATAAAATACCAGCATTAGAACAGGTTAATGGTAAAATACAAATGAATGCTGAATCAGGTGTTTTTTCGTTTGATAGCCGTAAAATGGGCTTCCATTTAACTGAAATATTTGAAAAATCATTGCCTTTTCAATCTGTAAAAGGGGATTTATCTTGGACTATCAACCCACAATCTGTGAATTTATTTTCAACTCAATTAGCGTTTATATTGGAAGATCCTCTCCTGGATTCAAAAGCATCAGGTGTTGTCGTCTTCAATTTAAATATTCCTTTTGAGAAAACTAAATCGACAGAACTTCAATGTAACGTCATGTTATCGAACGTCAATACTGATCAAATCAATTTATTATATCCAGTTAAAAAATTAAATTCTGAATTAAATCATTGGATGAAAGATAGTCTGTATGCAGGAAAAGCAGACAATATACAATTTATATGGGATGGAGTCGTGAATCGATTAACACCTAAAAATCATACTTGGAGTCTTTTGGTCGATTTAAAAGATATTTCATTACACTATCATGAGCATTGGCCGGATATTAAAAAACTGAATACTCGATTATATCTGAATAAATCAGGATTATCTGTGCAAGGAGCCACAGGTTATTTGTTTGACTCATACATTGAAAATATCTCTATAGATGTCCCTTATTGGCAAAAAAACATTATCAATATCAAGGTAAACAGTGCTTTAAAAGGTAAGGATTTTACAGCATTTCTTCAACAATCAGCGTTGAATAATATTCTGAAAAAACAGCCGGATAATTGGAAGTTTAGTGGCGTATTAGATATTAATTTCCAGCTTTCGTTGCCGCTGAATAATGCTGATGAAGCAGACGTATCATTGTCTGCAAACTTGCGTGATTTGCAATGTCAATTGTTAGCTCAAGATATTACAGTAGAGCATATAGTAGGGCAAGCATACTATTCAACAAAAAAAGGGTTATATTCGGATAAATTGAAGGCAGCTTTTCTAAATGCACCGATTGAATTCGATATTTTAACATCAATCAATCAAAAAACAACACAGATTGCAATGAAAGCAGACAAAACATCTATAGAAGAAATGAAACGTTTTATGCCAATCGAGTTTTCGTGTATAGCCGTTGGTGATTTGCAATATACAGCGAATGTGATTATTAATCATCAGACTGATGAGCTGATTTTAGAAGGATTTAGTCATTTAAATGATTTACATATTCATTTGCCTGCACCTTATATGAAAAGAAAACATGAAGCATTAGAGAGTTTTTTTCGAATTACTTTTCATGACAAGAATGCGCATACAATTGCTTTTCAATATGGTTCATATTGTGATGGAAATTGGTATACACAAAATGATCAATTATTAGGTGGTGAAATTACTTTAAATCCAACCTCTAAAGCAAAACATCAAATCACTGTAGGTGAATTTATACTATCGGGTCAATTAGATAGAGTGGATGGAGTTGACTGGTATCGCTGGTATCAAAAATATATAGCCTGTTCAGGTACTCAGAATGCATTTGATCGTATTGTTGTGACGCTAAATCAGCTGCAGATTAATCAATTGATATATGACCGATATACTATTAATCAATTAGATATATCAGGGACGATATTGAGTGATTCAAAATCACCTTTCTCTTTATTGATTCAATCACAAGAAATAAAAGGACAGCTGATTAAACAATTTGATGAACCGTGTTTACTGCGTTTAGATTATGTTGCATTACCATTATCGTATATATTAGATTTGAAAAATGAGATGAAAAATGATGAAACTCAAATCCTAAAACAACATAGTATTTTAAAATACATGAATCTGTCTTTTTTATCAGAATGTGACGTGAATATTGAAAGATTAATTGTCGATAATGAGTCTATTGGCTCTTTTAATGCCTATTTTATACCAGATAAGTCTCAATGGACTTTTAAAAATATTCATGCTGATTTTTATGGTATCTCTGCTCTCGGTCAATTCACTTGGTCATTAGCGGATAGTCTAATAAAAACAGCTTTTGATGGCCAGTTAAAAGCACGTTCTTTTGATATGATCTCTAAAAAGTTTAATCTAGATATTCCTTTTTCGATGAAAAAAATAAAGCTAGATTTACAAATTGAATGGCCAGGTGATCCGCATCAGTTTTGTCCTAAAAATGCAAAAGGGAATATCAACTTTAAAGTGAGTTCCGGATATTTAAAATCTAACTTGTCAACGAATCCTTTATCTTTTTTAGGCGTTTTAAATGCAGATACTTTAGTTAGACGTTTGAAATTTGATTTTTCTGACTTATTCCATTCTGGCATTGCTTTTGATTATATTGCAGGAGAAGCTGTTTTTGAAGAAGGATTAATGAATTTTAACACCCCTATGAAAATATCTGGGCCTTCTGTCAATATTTTAATTGAAGGTGTGATTGATGTTATGGATGCTGAAATGGATATGAGCATGATGATTCTGCTGCCATTAGTCCAAAATTTTTCATTGTTAACCTTATTATTGGGCCAACCTTTTTTAAGTGGTAGTCTGTATTTATTAAGTAAAGTTGCTGGAAAAAAATTGGCAAAAAGAGGGGGTATGCGATACCTGATCGAAGGTTCCTTACGAAATCCAATTATTATCGCAGATAAGATTTTTGATAATAAATTTAAACGTAAATTAAAAATAGATAATAAGCATGACCCTTTATTGTCATTATAAATGAAATAAAAACATTATTTTTAGGCTATATCGAACAATTTAAAAGGAGTATATTGTGAGTATTCAATATACCGTACATCCTAGCGGCCCTTTATCTGGCACACTGATGATTCCTGGTGATAAATCAATTTCTCATCGAGCTGTCATCTTGTCCAGTGTGGCAAATGGCATCAGTCATATTAACGGTTTTCTTGAAGGCCATGATGCGCTGGCAACCGTCAAAGCTTTTGAAGAGATGGGGGTTTCTATTGCCCGGCCTGATTCAGAACAGCTCATCATTAAAGGTGTTGGATTATATGGATTGAAAGCTGCTAAAGAACCTATGAATTTAAATAATTCAGGCACCGCTATGCGTTTAATAGCTGGCTTGCTAGTAGGCCAACGATTTGATGCCGCGCTCATAGGGGATGATTCTTTATCAAAAAGACCCATGGCCCGTATTATCGAACCTTTAAGGCAGATGAATGCTAAAATTTCAGCCCATGAGGATGATTGTCCACCCTTATATATTACAGGAAACCAATCTTTAAAAGGGATAAAATATGCTTTACCTGTTGATTCAGCTCAAGTAAAATCATGTCTTTTATTAGCTGGGTTGTATGCAAAAGGTATGACAACCGTGATTGAAAAATCTGTGACTCGAGATCATACTGAACGTATGTTAACAACATTTGGGTATCCTATTGCCGTATCCGGTTCTACAAAAACAATTCAAAGTGGTCTGTCATTACAATCAGCACATGTCGATATTCCAAAAGATATCTCTTCAGCTGCGTTTTTGATTGTAGCTGCACTGATTACCCCTCAATCACATATTATATTGCCTTCTGTTGGTGTTAATCCAACGCGTGCCGGCATCATTACTATTTTAAAAAAAATGGGGGCAAAGATTCGATTACTTCATGAACGGATGATGGGAGCTGAGCCTGTTGCTGATATTGAAGTGAGTTATTCAGTATTAATAGGTGTTGATATACCTCATGAATTGGTGTCGATTGCGATTGATGAATTTCCTATTCTTTTTATTGCAGCAGCTTGTGCAACCGGTATGACACGTTTAACCAATGCACAAGAGTTGCGAGTGAAAGAGTCAGACCGCTTAACAGCGATGTCTGCAGGATTGACAACCTTGGGCATTCATCATATAACGCATTCAGATGGAATTGAAATAGAAGGTGGGTGTTTTCAGGGTGGCATGATTGATAGTTATGGTGATCATCGTATTGCAATGGCTTTTGCTGTTGCAGGATTGCGTGCTGCTTCATCTATTACTGTGCTTAATTGTGAGGCAGTTGCAACCTCTTTTCCTAATTTTATGATTTTAATGCGGACAGCAGGTATGCATATCCAAGCTGATATTGCATAAAAACTATTTTTATAAGCCATTTATAAAATTCATTTGTTTCCAGGCCTCGAATGCTGTGATAGCGACAGCATTGGATAAATTTAAACTTCTACTATTTGGCTGCATCGGTAAACGGAGTAATTGATCGCGTAATGCGTTTTTAATATAGTCAGGTAATCCTTTTGTTTCTGATCCGAATAATAAGGCATCATGTTGTTTAAATTGAACTTGAGTGTAGCGCGTTTTTCCTTGGGTTGTGATCGCAAACAAGCGATTAAACTGTGTTAACTTGAGCTCATCGTGTATGGTGACATTTGCCATGTCATGATAATCAAGTCCGGCACGTTTTAATTTTTCATGTGTAAATTGGAACCCTAAAGGCCGAATTAAATGCAATTGACATCCAATATTGGCGCATAAACGAATAATATTACCTGTATTACCGGGTATTTCAGGTTGATATAAAATGATATGTAACATAAGAGCCAATCTGTTGAAATTAGAATTGAGGTGTTATTGTGCAAATTAATTTTTTAAAATGCAAGTCAATTCATCATCAGGCTTCAAGAAGCCTGATGATTATATCTTGTTGTGAACGATGCAATGGCAGTGATTAGGCAAATTGAGGCGAGATTAATGTAATAGTAAAGAAGCCATATCTCCTAATGTTTTTCTTGCAGTACCTGTTTTATATAATGGTGAACACGTATTCTGCAGTAGCACCTCGTTTTGTCCTGAGTGAAACATAAAAGCTTTTAATTGATTGGCTTGGCTTTCAGTTCGCGCTTGAGTACTTATTGGAACTGTCTCTGTTAAATGTATTTCAGTTGCTAAGTCTTTCGTTCGAGCATCTGCTTCTCCTGTGCGATCTTTTCCGCTTTTGCAATTCATATGCGGAACAACGCCAATTGTATGTGCTAATAACTGACATCGAGTCACCAGTTTATAAGGATCATGACTTGCTTTATGGTGTTCTTTTTTATTAAAAATATCACGTATTTGTTGTGCTAATTCGCGTACGATAAGTGCTTTTTTATGATGTGGATTCAGTTTTAACCAATCGCCAGTCCAGCCTGATATCTCTTGCTGATTAAGAGGGCCTATTAAAGTCTCTAAACCAGCTTTGGAGTACCCGTCTGCAGTTTTCCAGGGTTGTATCAGAGTAGAAATGCCTGGATTTAAAGATAACTCATTCACACCTGGGTTGATCGTAGCAATATCTAATGGGTCAATTGTAATCTGATAAGGTGTATTATCTGATCCATATAAAGTTATGCTATAAGGCTTACTGGCTAAATGATGCAATATATCATGCTGATCGGCTTGTAATGATTTCTCATCATCATGTATATGCGTTATATTGCGAAATGTATCGGGTGTTAGTAGAGAAGTGCTCAGCATTTTTAATGAGATAGGTTCTCCTTTTTTGATGTTATCGATTAATTCTGAATTTTGATCTATCTGATTTATGACTGCAGCTGTAATGATTTCTTCAGCCCATTTATGAATAGATTGTGTTCTTTCTTCAGAATGCTTTTTGAATTCTTGACCAGCAATACTGCCAGAACGTATACCAGAAAAAAGGAAAGAGCTGTTGTCATCAGTGTCAGTGAGTTGTGTTTGATATAAATTATTGATATGTTCAGTGCTTTTTTTGGTAGAAGAGGTTCTGCCTTTTTGTTGATAATCGGTTATAAAAGGATCTCTGTTCCCAGATTGATCATTGATATGTAGCCGTAGTTTTGATGCCGGCTTTAATTGACTATTCAGTGTTGTTAATTGATGATTATTTTCTAGAGAAATTGTTTTATTGATTGTATTCCAAGTTTGAGTATTCAAAATAATATTTTCAGATTGCAGCCAGAGGTTCTTGAGTTGTTTTTTTGTTATGCCTGTTTCAAGTATTTGATTTTTAATTTCTTTCTTTTCTCTTTCAAGTACAACGTGTAAAGGAGTGTTGGCGATGAGGTCACTGACTATGAGGTTCTTTTTTAATGCTGTGAGTTTTTTTCTAATCTTGGGACTTAGTTTTGGTTGATCTATTGCTTTTGTGATGACATCTTGAGCGATATCCTTCAATATGGTTTTATATTGTTGTTGTGTTTCAGTATTTGAAAAATCATTTTGATGTAATGTCTCTAAATGCATGATTCTGGTTTGTAATTGACTTATTTTTTGTCCCATTTCATGGTGTTTCTGTTTGTCGGTCATGTTGCTTTGAAGCTGTTCCCAATCTTTTTTTAATTCTAGGAGTGAGATAGGCTTCATCAATTGCTCTTGATACGTCTGTGTTCCTCTTAAATCAAATGGTGATTGTGCTAAACGCATCTCAGTTTCTTGTTTTAAGTCAAGATAACTCAAGGGGGGTCGATTCAAAGAGAGTGACAATGTGGTAGGGATGACTTGAGAATGATGAACAGTTCTCTTTTGTGTTTCTCGTCTCGGAGGCAGTTCGTTATTTGGTGATTGTTGATTTGGTATGGTGTTTTGTCTTTGTTTCGGAATAGGAGGAGAGACTATATCGATTTTTCTTTTCAAAAGTTCTGATTTTTTTGTTCTAGGTGCTGCTATAGGTTTCTTGGATTGTTTGAGATTTGTTCTTTCTCTAGGAATAGGAGGAGATATTGCTTTTTCTTGTATTGCAGTAAGCGGCTTGTTTTTTCTGGGTGTTATAGGTGGTTTTTCAGTATGCGTAATGTTTTGATTATCTGTTGTATGTAGTGCCGTTGACTGAGTGTGATGGTTATTTTTTCTAGCTTGATTTAGAACATGCGCTGTGGGTTTTGGTTTGTTTTTGGGTGGTGTTTTTTTTAAAACAAGCTTTTTTTCTTGAATTAATGCGTTAAGATGGTCAGGTTTAGTAGGAATAACAGGTTTTTTTTCGGCTATTGTTGTAGTTTGTCTCTCTGTAATACGAGAGGTTTTCTTGGGAGATTTCTGTTGATTCAGTCTTGGTTTAGAAGGCATATCTGTTTCTTCTGCTAAGACTGTGCGCTCTTTAAATACGCCTTTCAATTCTTCTTGTAATGTCGTTGGCTCATCTTTTTGTGGAAGTAGTGTTGTTTTAGCGTGTATACCGGGGTTTACATTATTTTGATTCATATCGCTAATCCTTTATTGAGATAAATTCATGATCTTCATTTTAAAAATGAAGAGATCTTCTTTTTTATTTTAAAAAAAAATCCATCAAAGAGATATATTTTTATTCTTTATCCTGATAATCCTGCAGTCTTCATACACAGTGTATCGATTGTTTTTTATGGAAAGATAGAGGCAGCATGTGATCAATATGATGAGGAAATGACTAGGGCGCGCCCTCAATCTGAAAATCATTTATAGATTGCTTTTTATTT
>JAAOIJ010000108.1 GCA_015163815.1 Endozoicomonadaceae bacterium | reverse complement strand
ATTATAATCAAGAAATATTATTCATCATCTTTTAAAATTATCAAGATAGCTGGATAATTGTTTTTAATTAATAACTTAGGTTTGATATGAATCGTGCAATAGTCTGAATGAAAAATAACAGGATATAAAACTTGAGAAATAGGCCTTATTTTCTATAATATCTTTGCTGATACTGAATCAACTTTTATTTGAAGGCTTCACGATGTTAAGTTATAAAGACTATGTAATTTTTATTTTATTATTTATTTCTTTACATTGTTCTGGCTTTGATGAGTCGCCCCTAGAAAGCCAGCTCTTCATCATGGCATGCGAGCAAGGTGATCAGGAAACAATACAGAAGATGGTGAAGATGAATGCCAACTTATTGTTGTATGATTATAGCTGCTTCACTCATCTCTTTAAAATAGAGATAACCTCTAATACAAGATACGGTATTGATATTGCCTTTGTAAATCATCAATGATCTGCCGTGAGTTGCTTGTTGTCTTTAATGGAAGCCAGTGCAAAAACGCATCTCTTTTCTTCTGATACATTATTTGAGATTTTAAATAAACCATCTTTTTATAATACTCAGTCATTATTATGGACAGCGATATTAATATATCGAAACACACAGAATGTGAAAATAAAAGAGATTATAATCAAGATGATTCATATGGGAGTTCAGATAAGGTTGTATCAACATATGTTTTTTAAGATGAATGATGTGAATGATGTGAATGATCCTGATATGATCATAGTATTGTTTAACAAATTAGAAAATATAGACCTCTGTCAGGTTTTTTTACAAGCGATAGAATACCATGATGATTATTTTGTAAGAGGCATGATTCTGTATGCTGTGAATCAGTATTTTCATTATGGTCGTGATTTTTTGTATCAAATGATGCAGTATAAAGATATTAACAGCAAGCAAACTGCGTTGAAATTATTACAGCATAGAGATACTGATGATGATCCAGAAAGCAATACGATGAAAATAATTCATATATTACAGAATATAGAAACAACACAGATTAATAGCCAGTATGAATTGAAGAATATCTTTTTAGAGCCTTTACTTTTTGATCCAAAAGAGTTATTAAAAAAACTCAATATACAAATGTATGAACAAGACCTGACCTGTTTTTTGGAGGCCTGCCAAAAAGGTGATGCTAGGACAGCAATCGAGTATCTTAAAAATAATCTATACTTTTTGTATGCTGCCAACTCAGTTGGTGCAGCCGCTTTAACATTAGCTATTGAGCACAATCAATTCGAAATTATCGTATTATTGACTGATTTTAAGGTGCTTCAAATGATCTATCCAGATGTGCCTGATAAAATGCTGCAATCTATTATATGGTATCAATATAGCTTGAAGTTACGAGGCACTCGAGATACAGTATTATACAGCATGATTGATAAAGAATTGATAGCGCCAAATATTAAAGAGCAAATTGTGAACGTATTGTGTGATCAAGAAGACCAGTTATTAGATTTTATGAAGCTATATATTGTCAATAATATTGATGCAAAAAGATCGATCGAACACTGTATCATGAAGGTTTTATCTTGGTTTGATGATTTTAGCTATATCAAGAATCTCCTGAGAAAGTGTTGTCGCTTTTATCTTGTATGCCAGTGAATAAAATATATCATTTGATGAAGCTTTATATCAGTTTTTTTTCACAAAGACGATCACACTATTTGTAATGATTCAGGTATAAAGTGTACACTTGTTTTATGTCTTTAATATGATAGGTTTTATACATCAGTAATATTGAAATAAATATAGCAATATATTTATTAATCCAGTCATAATCAATGTGTATTGATATTGGCATGAAACAATAACGATCATAACAGAGTCTGTTTGATTCAGTTGTATTGATGGTTACTATATTCATATACATTATTATATTATCCCTTTTGTTATTTTTAAGGATGATGATCATGTCTATTCATTTATCTAAATTAGCAAAGCAAGGCTATAATCGAGTTGCTTTGACGCGCACTGTTTTTTCAGATTTTGAAACGCCTTTATCTGTCTATCTTAAATTAACAATGAATAAAGCGTATACTTATTTATTTGAATCTGTTGAAAATGGGAAACAATGGGGGCGATTTTCTATTATAGGATTGCCTTCTCGACATGTTATTAAAATTTATGGGAATCGTTGGATTGAAGAAATAGAGGGCAAAAAGATTAAAGATGATTCTGTGCCTGATCCAATTCAAGCAATCGAACAGTGGACAAAAAAATATCATGTTTATAGTCAATTATCCATTGATCGTTTCTGTGGTGGTTTAGTGGGTTATTTTGCTTATGATACGGTTCGATTTTTTGAAAAAAAACTAGAAAAATCAACACCAAAAGATTTATTGAATGTGCCTGATATTACTCTGATGGTATCTGATGATTTTATTATATTTGATAATTTTAGGCAGAAAATGGAATTTGTTTCTTTAATCGATCCAAAAATACCGGATGCTGAAGATAAAATAAATGAAAAATTTGATAACTGGTCTGCCCAATTAAGCAGCTTGTCATCTGCTGCTATTCAATCCGCCTTGAAGCAAGAGACAGTTCAAATGCCCTCTGAATTTTCTTATAGTTTAAATCAAGCTGAATTTATGAAAGGTGTGGAGAAAATAAAAGCATATACACAATCAGGTGATGTGATGCAAACTGTATTGTCGACACGTATCTCTTGCCCTTTTATAGGAAATCCTATCAACTTGTATCGTGCCTTACGTGTTTTAAATCCTTCTCCTTATATGTATTATATGAATTTTGAAGAGTATGATATTGTCGGTTCCTCACCGGAGATTTTAGTTCGACTGGATCAAGATGAAGTGACATTACGACCTTTAGCAGGCACTAGAAAAAGAGGAAAAACTGAAGCAGAAGATATTGCCTTAGCTGAAGAGCTACAGAAAGACCCTAAAGAATGTGCAGAACATTTAATGTTGATTGATTTAGGTCGTAATGATGTCGGGCGTGTATCAGAACCTGGATCTGTCCTGGTGACTGAAAAAATGGTGATTGAACGTTATTCTCATGTCATGCACCTTTCTTCTAATATCATTGGAAAAAAACAATTCAATTTATCGGCTTTAGATGTATTAGCGTCCGCTTTACCAGCCGGCACCTTAAGTGGCGCTCCTAAAGTAAAAGCGATGCAAATTTTAGATGAACTAGAGCCAGTGAAGCGATCTATTTATGGAGGAGCCGTGGGCTATTTAAGTTGGAATGGACGCATGGATACAGCTATTGCCTTAAGAACTGCTGTGATTAAAGATGGTTATTTGCATAATCAGGTCGGTGCTGGTATTGTAAATGATTCTGACCCTGAGTCTGAATGGCAAGAAATTATCAGCAAAAGTCAAGCTGTTCATCAAGCGATTTATTTAGCTAGTCAAGGTTTTTAGTGTGGAGTATCAGATATGTTAGTGATGATTGATAATTATGATTCATTTACCTATAATCTTGTTCAATATTTTCAAGAACTCGGAGAAACAGTGCGTGTTTTTCGTCATGATGCAGTCACAATAGAAGCATTATCAGATTTATCAATGGATTATTTAGTGATTTCTCCAGGACCTTGTAGTCCAAATGAAAGTGGTATTTCAATGCAAGCCATTGATTTTTTTTCAAAGCAATTGCCTGTTTTAGGAGTCTGTCTTGGACATCAATGTTTAGGACAATTATTCGGTGGAAAAATCATACGGGCTGCTGAAGTCATGCATGGAAAACAATCCACTATTCATCATGATGCGAGTGCTTTATTTCGTAATATTAACAATCCTTTTGTTGTGACTCGATATCATTCTTTAATTATTGATCGGAATACATTGCCAGAGTGTCTAAAAATTACCGCTTGGACAGAAAATGAACACAATCAACTGGATATCATCATGGCTATTGAGCATCAGACCTTGCCTTTGTTTGGGGTGCAATTTCATCCTGAATCCATTTTGACAGAGCATGGGCATGCGTTGCTGAATAATTTTTTGCAACAAAAAACAGAGTCACGCATATCATGACAGCAGAGCCTATGCAAAAATTTATGCAAGACATGATTCAAAAAATGATACATGCTCAGAATTTAACAGCAGAGCAAATGCGTCAAATTATGCAAGCGATTATGACTGGAAAAGCACATGATGTGTTTATGACAGCTTTTTTAGTTGCACTTCGTATGAAAGGCGAAACAGTTGAAGAAATGACAAGTGCTGCAAAAGTGATGCGATCATTAGCTATTCCTGTTCACTGCCAAGACCCTCATGCTATTGATATTGTAGGAACAGGCGGTGATCATTTTAATTTATTTAATGTATCAACTGCCTCGGCTTTGATTTGCGCCACAGCGAACGTCACTGTTGCCAAACATGGTAGTCGTAGTTTTTCTAGCTCAACTGGCAGTGCTGATGTTTTAGAAGCCGCAGGCCTATCGTTGCAATTAAATGCAAGCCAATTAGCAGCCTGCTTAGATCAGCATCAGTTATGTTTTATGTTTGCACCCAATCATCATGCCTCAATGCATTATATTGCACCCATACGAAAACAGTTAGGCGTGCGTACTTTTATGAATTTATTAGGTCCTTTGGCCAATCCTGCGCAAGTCACACGCATAGTCATCGGAGTGTATGATGTTTCATATGCTCATTTTATGGCTCAAATATTTGCTGATTTAGGAGGAGAACATGCGATTGTTGTCCATTCTGAAGAAGGATTAGATGAAATTAGCCCTGCCAAACAAACCAGCATTGTTGAATATAAAGCAGGTGCTTTTCATCATTGGAGGCTGAATCCAAAAGAAATTGGCATTCAGCATCATGATTTAGATGGACTACAAGTCAGTGACGCTAAAACCTCATTACACTTGATTCAAGATGCTTTATCAGGTGAAAAATCAACGCCTATGCTTTGCAAAGCACGTGATATGTTGGCCTTAAATGCAGGCGTGGCTTTATATGTTTCAGGTTGTGTGAAAGACTGGAAACAAGGAGTAGAATTAGCAGTTTCTGTGATCCAGTCTGGTCAAGTGATGCAGAAATTTGAATCCTTGGTACAATTTACACAGCAAATTGAAAAATTAAAATAGGTTGAATGATGTCTGACTGTCCTGATATTTTAAAGAAAATTATTGAAGTAAAAAAAGCAGAAATTATCGTAGGCCAGAAAAAAAATGATCTTGAAACTTTAAAAGAACAAGCTTGCGTCATGTCAGATATTCGACCTTTTAAAGAACGAATTCTGACGTGTGTGTCACAGAATAAAGCAGCTATTATTGCCGAATTAAAGAAAGCCTCTCCAAGTAAAGGATTAATTCGAGATGTATTTGATCCTGAATTTTTAGCAACAAGTTATGAAAAAGGTGGAGCGACTTGTTTATCTATATTAACAGATCAATCTTTCTTTCAAGGGCATTCGAGTTATATTCAACGTGCTAAAAAAGTCACGCAACTTCCCGTTTTGAGAAAAGATTTTATTATAGATCCTTGGCAAATCTATGAGTCGCGTGTCATGGGTGCAGATTGTATTTTACTGATTGTTTCAGCTTTAACCTCTGATCAATTACATACTTTATATGCATTAGCTCTCGATATTGGTTTAGATGTATTAATTGAAGTGCACGATGAAGCAGAATTAGCCTTAGCCTTGCCTTTAAGTCAAGGAATTTTAGGTATTAATAACCGTAATTTACATACTTTTGAAACCACATTGTCTGTGACTTATAATTTATTACAACATATTCCTGATGAACGTGTTGTGGTGACAGAAAGTGGTATTGTGAGTAAACAAGATATTATTGATTTATTTGATCATCAAGTGAAAGCTTTTTTAATTGGAGAAAGCTTTATGCAAGCTGAAGATCCTGGGGCAAAATTATTTGAATTTTTTGAACACTATTTATCATGACTGTATTATATATTGAATAAACTATATTCCTAATTTTCAGCATCAAGCTTTAAATGATCATCACTGCATTGAACAAAAGAGACCGAATAATGCGTACCCATTTTTGTGGATTACTAAATTTAGAACATGAACATTTAAACGTTTCTATTGTTGGATGGGTTAATCGTCATCGACAGCTGGGTCAATTGCTATTTATTGATTTACGTGATTACACGGGTATCATTCAGTTAGTCATTGAATCAGAAACAGCTGCTTGGCTTCAAACAGCACAAAAGCTGCGTCCTGAATCTGTGATTCAAGTGAAAGGTAATATTCGAGCGCGCATGGGCTCTGTGAATAAAAAATTGAAAACTGGTGAGATTGAAGTCGTTGTGACACAATTGACGCTACTCAGCTTATCACAACCCTTACCTTTTCAATTAGAAGGGCCGATTGAAACCAGTGAAGAAATTCGATTAAAATATCGATATTTAGAATTACGAAAACCGATAGTACAAAACATTTTGAGATATCGTTCGAAAGTGACCAGCCATATTCGACACTTTTTAGAAAACCAACAATGTATAGAAATAGAAACACCGATTTTAACGAAAGCTACACCAGAAGGCGCTCGAGATTATTTGGTTCCAAGTCGTATTCATCCACAACATTTTTTTGCATTACCACAATCGCCTCAATTATTTAAACAATTATTTATGATTGCAGGATTTGATCGATATTATCAAATTGCACGTTGTTTTAGAGATGAAGATTTGCGAGCAGATCGACAACCTGAATTTACGCAAGTTGATGTAGAGATGTCTTTTGTGACTGAAGAAGAGATTTTAAACTGTGTGGAAGATTTGTTGAAATCTATTTTTTTACAGTTGCATGATACAACATTGACTGCTTTTCCTAGAATGACCTATCAGCAAGCTATGAATGACTATGGAACAGATAAGCCTGATTTACGTATTCCGTCTGTGTTAGTTGATATTTCGCCTTATGTTCGATCGCTTGATTTTTCTATTTTTAGTGATCCTGCAAATGATCCTTCAGGGCGTGTTGTGGCTTTAAAAGTGAAAGAAGGAGCTGCTTTAACTCGAAAAAAAATTGATCAGTATGGAAAATGGATGGAACAAATAGGGAGTAAAGGATTAGCATGGTTAAAAATCAATCATTTAGATGATGATTTATCCGGTGTACAGTCTTCTCTTTTAAAATTTATCCCACTTGATGTCATGAGGAAGATATTAGCAGCAGTTGAAGTTGAAGTAGGTGATTTAATTTTCTTTGGTGCAGGCCCTTCTGCCTTAGTCAATCGCACAATGGGTGCTTTACGACTGCGTCTTGGAGAAGATTTATCGCAATATACTCAAAAGTGGGCTCCTGTCTGGATTGTTAATTTTCCTATGTTTGAACAATGCCCTGAAACACATCAATGGTTAGCTTTGCATCATCCTTTTACAGCCCCTTTAGTGAATGATTGTGATGCATTATTACAATCACCAGGTACTGTTTTATCACAAGCTTATGATATTGTGTTGAATGGTTTTGAAATTGGCGGCGGTTCTTTACGTATTCATGATGTAGCGATTCAGCAATCAGTTTTTACATTATTAGGTATTGATGAAAAAACACAACGTGAAAAATTTGGATTTTTATTAGATGCTTTATCATTCGGTGCTCCGCCGCATGGTGGTTTTGCTTTAGGGTTAGATCGTTTGGTCATGTTATTATCAGGGGCTGAATCAATTCGAGATGTCATAGCTTTCCCTAAAACATTATCAGCTGCTTGTTCTATGATGCAAGCACCGAGCCCTGTGACGGATGAACAATTAAAAACATTACATTTACAGTCATAAGCTTCAATGCTAACGGATACAGCTTAAGTAGTCGATACTGAAAAAGTAATAAATATTATATAATTCAATGAATTATATGTTAATTTGTGGTGTAATATTTCCCAGTTATTGGTTGTTACTGATATAAAACCTGGGAAAAAAATGAAAGAAAAAGACACACAGATACGACAAACAAATTCATTTCAAAATAAATTGAGCAATCAGCTTGATCTCGATCATGAACTCATTCAATTATCTGAAATCATTCCTTGGGCAGTATTTGAAGAAACATTTGGAGTTTATTATTCAGAAATGAGAGGTCGTCCCAGAAAGTCAATTAGACTGATGGTTTCCTTGTTAATTTTGCAGCATATTCATGATTTATCTGATGAAAAAATAGTAAAAGCTTGGAGAGAGAATCCTTATTTTCAATATTTTTCTGGATATGATGAGATACAATGGTCCTTGCCAGTGGACTCTAGTAGTTTGGTAAAATTTAGAAAAAAATAGGCCCAAAAGGCATAGAAGCTATTTTCAATTCTACCATTACAACGGCTTTAAATAGTGATTTTATCAATAAAAAAGAATGCGAAGAGGTTATCGTTTACACAACAGTCATGGAGAAAAATATCAGCTATCCTACAGATAGTAAGCTGTATCAACCCCTATTAGCAGATTAAACAAATTGAGCAAAAAGCATCATGTTCCTCTGAAACAGAGTTACCAATATGTGTCTAAAAAAGCCATGAGAAAAGCTTGTCGACAGGCTCATGCAAAGCAGTATAAGCGCATGAAAAATTCAAATAAAAAGTTAAAAACCTGCCT
>JAAOIJ010000107.1 GCA_015163815.1 Endozoicomonadaceae bacterium | reverse complement strand
CAAGTGTTTAAGAAAGATGCTGCTTAAATATAGACAAACGATTACTTTTCATCATGGCAAAGCATTCTCTCAGCATAAAGTCTTATCTAAAGCATTGAAAATAAAATGTTATTTTGCTGCACCTTATGCTTCTTGGGAAAGAGGTTTAAATGAGCATACCAATGGATTATCTTGCTAATATATGCTAAAGAAAACAGAGTTTATAGACATAGAAGATGATGAGATTTTAGCGATTCAAAAAGCACTCAATAATAGGCCTAGAAAAGTGTCAAACGATCGAACACCTAACGAAATGATGCGAAAAATAGAAAAATCTTTAGGGGTTGCACTTCATGGTTGAATGGGCCTTGATAAAACCACTATTTAAAGCGGTTATAATGGTAGAGTTGAACATAGCTTCCATGCCTTTTGAACCTATTGTTTTTATAAATTTCACCAAACGATTAGAGTCCACTGGCAATGACCATTGTATTTATCGTATCCAGAAAAATATTAAAAATAAGGATTCTATTTCCAATCTTTTATTATTTTTTCATCATATAAATCATGAGTATGCTGTAATATTAATAAAGAAGCCATCAATCTAATTGACTGTCTAGGACGACCTCTCGTTTCTGAATAATAGACTCCAAATGTTTCTTCAAATACTGCCCAAGGTATGATTTCAGATCATTTAATGAATTCATGATCGAGATCAAGTTGATTGCTCAATTTATTTTGAAATAAATTTGTTTGTTGTGTCTGTGTGTTTTTTTCTTTCATTTTTCCCCCAGGTTTTATATCAGAAACAACCAACAAGTATTATACCGAATATTGATATATAATTCATTGAATTGTATAATATTTATTACTTTTTCAGGATCGACTATTATATAATGTTCAGGTCGATCAAAGGCTCTAGACAAATGATCAATGCCTCTATAGAATAGCTCGGGGTTATTAATCCAAATTATGAGGGCATAATATGACATCTATCACAACGACTACAGTGCAACAAATGAAAAATCATCAAAAAATTACATGTTTAACAGCGTATGATGCAACACAATCTTTTTTAGCGAGCAGTCAAGGTATAGATGTCTTATTAGTCGGTGATAGCGCAGGCATGGTGATTCAAGGTCATAACTCCACTTTACCAGTTACCTTGTCACAAATGGTTTATCATACTGAGTGTGTCAAAACAAGGAATCAAGGCAGTTTATTAATAGCGGATATGCCTTTCATGTCATATTACACGACTGAAAAAGCACTCAATAATGCTGCAAAATTAATGCAAGCAGGCGCTCAAATGGTGAAACTTGAATGTGGCTTTTGGGCTATTGATACCATCAAAGCACTCACTGAACAAGGTATTCCAACTTGTGCTCATATTGGCTTTACACCACAATCCATTGCACTATGGGGAAAGCCAAAAATATTTGGAAAATCTAAGCAAGAAAGCATGCAACTAACAACTTTAGCATGTGAATTAGAATCAGCCGGCGCTCATTTGATATTATTAGAATGCATCCCTTCTGATATCACACAAAGTATTACTAAAAGCCTTTCAATTCCAACCATTGGGATCGGTGCAGGTCCTCATGCCGATGGACAAATTTTAGTATTCTATGATATGATTGGAGCCACAACAGGACAAACACCGCGTTTTGTTAAAAATTTTATGACACAAACGTCACCCTCAATACAAGAAGCTATTGCAGCGTATGTGCATAGTGTCAAATCTAATGAATACCCTGCAGCAGAACATTGCTACTCATCAATATAAAATAGTCACTATAGAAGTTAACTGATGTCACAAACAATGCCTTTATACTCAAATAACCGCATGCCTCCTATTGGACTCGGGACCTGGGAAATAGAACCTTATGCTGCTCATGATGCTATTTTATCTGCTTTAAAAATAGGATACCGACACTTTGATTGTGCTAAATTTTATAATAATCAATCAGCTATTGGTGAAGCACTGCAATATGCATTTAAAACAGGCTTAGTCACACGCGACCAATTATGGATCACTTCGAAATTATGGTGTAATTCACATCAACCTGAAGCTGTTTTACCAGCCATGCAAGATACTTTACAAGAATTACAGTTGACCTATTTAGATTTATATTTAATTCATTGGCCCGTTTCACTCAAAACATTTGATATTACACCCAATAGTTTAGAGATGTTTTTTACTCCTAACACACAACCTTCATTGATAGATACTTGGCTTGCCATGGATCAACTGAAGAAAAAAATGCATACAAAACATATTGGTGTGTCTAATTTTAGCGAGTATAAATTAATACAATTAATAGAAGCAACTCAGATCATACCGGAAGTCAATCAAATTGAACGACATCCTTTTTTACAACAACCTTTATTATCCGATTTTTGCAAAAAAAATAAGATCCAACTGACACATTATTCTCCATTAGGTCGCAATAATACTGCTTTAATACGGCACCCTATTATCATGCAGTTGACTGAAAAATATCATTGTACACCACAACAACTGCTGTTACGCTGGGGTCTTGCAACTGGATCAGCTGTTATTCCTAAATCAATCAATGAAAAAAATCAACTCGCAAATTTAAAAGCAATAGACATTCCGTTCACAGAAGAAGATCTCAATTTAATAGCGACATTAGATCAACATTGTCGATATGTTTCTGGCCAAGTTTTTGATTTTACAGGCAGTCCGTATACATTGAAAAATATATGGGATGAATAATTGAAACTTCAAATTTTTAAAGATCATCAGACGATACAACAGTTTTGCAAACGCTATAAACAACAAGGACAATCCATTGCTTTTGTTCCTACAATGGGCAACTTACATGAAGGGCACTTAGCTTTAGTTGCAAAAGCTAAGCAGTCTGCTGATATCGTCATTGTAAGTTTATATGTCAATCCTATGCAATTTGGAGCTAATGAAGATTTTAATACGTACCCTAGAACACTTGAATCTGATATTTCAAAATTAACGACACTCGCTGTTGAAGGCATTTTTTTACCGTCCGCTGAACAAATTTATCCTAATGGTATCGATCAACATACTTCAATACACACGACTTTAGACTCTCTATATTGCGGGAAAAGTCGTCCTCAATTTTTTTCAGGTATCGCGACAATTGTGACTTATTTTTTCAATTTAATCACACCTGATATGGTATTGTTTGGTGAAAAAGATTTTCAACAACTCTGTGTTGTCAAAAAAATAGTACGCGACTTAGTTTTTCCAATTGAAGTGATCGGTGTTGAAACAAGTAGAGAACCTAACGGTTTAGCTTGTAGCTCAAGAAATCAATATCTCACGAGTGAAAATCAAGAATCCGCATCTGCTTTATATCGTATCTTAATCGGTTTAAAAAAAGACCTCATAGCAGGCCAAAAATCTTTTACTGTATTAGAAAAATTGGGCTGGAATCAATTAATCGAATGCAATTTTACACCCGATTATTTGAATATTGTAAGCCAAAAAACACTACAGCCACCAACTTCAAAAGATACTTCATTAATTATTTTAGTAGCATGCCTGTTTAAACAAGTGAGGCTTATTGATAATATAAAAGTTGAATTACTCACATCGTGATGTCTACCTAAAAAAATATCTCATCCCCTATAAGATCAAAAAAATAAGATAAGATTTTATAAAAGACTAGCATTTGAATAAAAAGGCCTTTATAATTCCTAACAGGATAACTGATCTTCTCCAATGTTTTATATAAGGGCCTTTAGCTCAGCTGGTTAGAGCATCCGACTCATAATCGGCAGGTCGCTGGTTCAAGTCCAGCAAGGCCCACCATTTGTTATCTTATGATAAAGATAACCAACAACATATCATCAATATAAAAATAGACTGTATTTGAAGTCTATTCAGCATAGCGCGCTATCGCATGACAAAAAACTGTCATCCTTTTTTTAATAAAATAGACTCACTCATAAAAAAATTCAAAAATAAGCTAGCACGCCTTCTTTCATTAAATAGCCAATTTGGAAAAATACATATTATATAGTTCAATGTATTTTTTGTTGTATTGCCACTTCTAGATTTTCTTATTGCTCTTTTTTTTCCTTTTCTCATATCACTTACCTGTTGAGGAAGTCGAATATAAAGGCTATCTATAAAAATAAAAGGTTGATTTGTTTTTTTTCTTGAGAGTTAAAAAAATGAGGCCATATTTGTTATATATCCATTGATTCAATCGATTATAAGTTGTTGTCCAAGGGAAAAACTGAGATGGCATATTTCTAAAAGGAGAATCTGTATATTATTTCCATCCTATAGCCAATATGGTATTGCGATTATTTTTCCATCGATGATATTGATTTTTTTCATCATGATTTGTATTTTTATCAAAGCATATCAGTTCAAAAATCTCTAATCATAAGTCAGCACTCTTTTCTAAAAGGGTGTCGTTTATTTTAAAGTAAAAAGCAAGCTATCAATGATTTTAAAATTGAGGGCATGCCTAGATATAAGTCGATAAGTTATGCCTTATACAAGGAAATTAAAATATTGGTGGAGGCGGCGGGAATTGAACCCGCGTCCAACAATCCTCATCCATTGGTTCTACATGCTTAGATCCGCTCTTGATTTAACACGATAACGACCCAGCGGTCGGGGTTTTATCGTGCGAGTCTAATTAAGTTTAGCGGCACAATGATAGACAACATTGTTAGGCGATCCTATTTAAGATGACGATCCAAATTCCAATCAATAGGCAAACTGGCTGGATCGCGGTATTACTTTGTTTAGAAGTAATTAAGCAGCAATGCTGCCGAGGTTCTGTTGAACCCCACCGAAAGTTGCGTCGTTTTTGGCAACTATAAATTTGTAACAATTGGTCACGGAAGTCGTTACCCTCCCGACATGCACCTCAGGTTTTGTAATTGCTGTCGAATCCAGATCGCCCCCTTTAAGTATAAGTTAACACCAGTATACTCATTTCACACGTAAAATACAAAAATCTTTGATTAAAAAATAGAGGCTTCTACTGAAAATTAGATACTTTTTAATGTTTTCATTCAGCCTATCATCTTACATACTCGATCCTGAATAAATCAATTTTTTTTAAAAACAATTTAAACAACTGATGGTTCAAGGTATGATTTCAGATAAATTTAATGAACTCATGATCAAGATAACTGCTGAATGTATTGCAAAATAAATTTGTTTGTCGTGTCTTTTTCTTTCATTTTTCCCCATATTTTATATCAAAAATAACCAATAACTGGGAAATAGTATACCATCAATTAAAGTATATCATATTGAATTGTATATCATTTATTTATTTTTCAGGATCGATTAAATTAAGTTTGATACGTTTTATACAGATAGCTTACTGATGACTATCATCATAAACTACCTCTAAATTAATATACAAGCGACATCATTATTTTTAT
>JAAOIJ010000009.1 GCA_015163815.1 Endozoicomonadaceae bacterium | reverse complement strand
GTTTTTAATGATAAATAATTAAAAAATTTAGAATTAAAAATTTGAAATAAAATGGAATAGCGTCAGCATTACAATATTAAATGGTGATGATTGTTTAATCGAAAAAGTGACCTGACTAGCCTAGACTCACAGGCAAGTATAAAGAGACAGACAGGAAAATACATTACATCATAAAATGAAACTTTTTAACTCATTAGACTGTCTTACCTATTTGTATTGTACTGGCTAATGTACTGGCTAATCTTGATTATTTATCTAAAGGAGAATATAATATGAATAAAAACAACATAATAAATCAAAGAAAAAGTATCTATTTTGAAAAAATTCAGCATAAAATCTGCTTTATTTTTACTTTTTTATCTTGCTTTAACTTCCTACCTGGAAATGCATTGGAAAAAGATTATATCGCAGATCAAGATAATCAAATCGCTGTATCTCAGGATTTTTGTAAAAATGCCAGGGAAGAAACAGGCAAATTACTCATCACTCAAGTGATAGCAATAAATGACCTATCTGTCATAGTGAAGGCACCTTATTTTTATAATATAAACGAAAAAATACTAAAAAATAATGAAATAATCAGCATCTATTTTTTGGGATTCGAAAAAGGAACGTCCACCATAAAGCGCTTGACTGATGCGAAAGATAACAAAAAAAATCTTGTTATTCACTATGGAAAAACAAACGCAGCTTTCGTAAATAAATGCCGATCAAAACTATCTCAATATACTATCGCTGCATATAATAGCATTAACTCTGGAATATCTAATATTTTTTCATCAACGATCGAGACTACTAACAAAATACAGGATCAAGCAACACCCGATCGTCAGAGTAATGTCAATAAATTTACAATATTTTTTGTTGATGAAATAAAGCACGTTAGCAACTCAGCAGATGCAGATTGGCTATATCGAGATTATTATTATCAAAATAACCTCTTGATAAATAGCTTCATGAAAAAAAATCAAAATCCAGAAAAGGATTATCACTTTGTACTTGAAGAACTAAAATACACTGATGGTCAGATTGTTTCATTTAATATCATTCCATCAATAGATACTCCTGTTACGTTAGATCGCGGGGTGTGTTTAGTCGTGCTCATAACCCCTACTCAAGATCAAAAAATATTTCAAGCACGAAATGCCTATATTTGTGATTATTTATTTGTGAGTTCATCGTATGACAATATAGTTCGTATATATTATGATCCTGATGGCTCAGATGTTGTCAATCAAAATCTAAATTTGGATCCACAAATCACATCTATCGCTGGAGTATTTAAAAACGCAGATAATCTAACAAATTCAATCATCAGCAAACCTGTCAAACCTGTCGATCTCGATAGACTTCTCTTCCATTCTTCTTAAATCAAAGAGATGTTCAAATACAGAGCAACACACTACGTATGGCTCTGTATTCTTTAAATTTCAAATCCTAATGAGATGACAATATGGCGACAATGATATTCAGTAGAAAACCATATCAAATGATGATGCTTGTTTGATCGAAAAAGTAACTTAACTAAAATAGATTCACAGGCAAGTATAAAGAGATAGACAGAAAAATAAATTACATCATAAAATGAAACTTTTTAACTATATCGGCTGTCTTAGTATAGGCTATCTTAGTCGTTCATGAAGATCAATATCTTTTATATATGCGTAATTTTGCGTAAATTGATACAGGAGAATATAATATGAATAAAAACAATATAATAACTCAAAAAAAAACCATCTATTTTGAAAAAATTTATCATCAAATCTGCTTTTTTTGTACACTTTTATTTTGTGTAAACTGCTTAGGGAATACATTGGAAAAAGATTACGTCGCAGACCCAGGCAGCCAAATTAAGCTGCTTAACGATTTTTGTCAAAGTGAAACAGAAGAAAAAGGCATATTACTCATCACCCAAGTGATATCAATAGATGAAAAACATGTCACATTGAAGGCACCTTATTTTTATAATATAAATGCAAAAACACTAACACATGATGAAATATTAATCATGAATTTTCCTAAAGATAAAACAAAAAATAAAATCAAAAAACGCTTGACTGAGGCTAAAGATAACGAAAAAAGTCTTGTTATTCAATATAAGCAATCAAACACAGCTTTCAGAAATAGCTGCCAAAGCAATTCAAAGAAAGTTAAAGGTCTAACAACAACTGAGGGACTAATGCAATCTGCATATAATAGCATTACATCTCGAGCATCTAATGTTGTTTCATCAATAACCTATACTCTTAACAAAGTACGCGGTCAACCAACTAATTCAAACGAATTTATCATATTGTCTGCTGCTAAAATAGATCATACTAGCTCAGCAGACTCAGATTTCACTATGATAAGCCCATATTATCATTATCAAGATAATATCCTGATAAATAGCTTTATGAAAAAACATAAAAACCCAGAAAAAGATTATCACTTTGTATTTAAAGAACTAGAACACACTGATGGTCATATTTTTTCATTTAATTTCATTCCATCAATAGATACGCCTTTTACGTTAGATTATGAGGTATGTTTAGTCGTGATAATCACAGAGGGTCAAGAGGAAAAAACATTTCAAACACGAAATGCATATGTTTGTCATTATTTATATTGGAGTTCATTTTATGACAATATAATTCGAATATATGTCGACTCTGATGGCTCAGATGTTGTCAATCAAAATCTAAATTTGGATCCACAAATCACATCTATCGCTGGAGTATTTCAAGTCACAGGTAAGCCAGCAAATTCAATCATCAGTAAACCTGTCAATCTAGATCGGTTTGAGTTAGAGTTTTTGTAAATCAAAGATATGTCAAATACAGAGCAATGCACTACGTATAGCCTGTATTCTTTAAATTTCAAATTCTTATAATATGGTAATATGGCGACCATGATCTGCAGTAAAAAACCAGATCATGCATGTTTGAAAAAAAACCCTTTATTTTTTTAAAGAAGATTT
>JAAOIJ010000106.1 GCA_015163815.1 Endozoicomonadaceae bacterium | reverse complement strand
ATTGCAAAGGTCTCAGCCTTTTATTCAGGCCTTTTTCATGACTCATCTCTCATCTGGCTAATATGTTTTATGGGATGAGGCTAAGAAAAAAAATGCCCTTAGACTGATAGCTTCTTTCCTCATGCTGAAGCATATGAAAAAATGCTGCAGCATGAGCCATACAATAGATATTAGTCATTTTTTTCTGAAGTGATATATCGATAAATGATTTCTTTTTTCGAAAGAAAGAAGTCACCTGAGGTCTCAGGATGGAGAGTGTTTAATTATAAAAACAATCTGATAGTATTCAAACTGATGAGTGATAGTTATCTTTAATATAACAATAAGTCATCAGTTTTTTCATATATCTATTAAAATATATTGATATATTTTAATAATTTATAGATATTGCACTCTTATATTAGTCTTCAGAGATCACTTTATAAGGATTCTCTTCTTCTATTATCCTATCTGAGGAATCATTTAAGAACTTAGGAGTCATCTCGTAATAACCCGTTAACCTTAGACTTTCTAATAAAGAGGGGTTTGGAGCATACTTAGAAGCAATACTATTTTCTATAGATCCCTGTTTTTTTAGTAACAGTATCTGCTCTTCTTGTTGTTTGAATGCAAGAGAATCAACAATGTTGTCATGTGATTTGAAATATATTTTATATGTAGCCTCATTCATATGCTGTTGCTGCTGTCTATCAACGATAACTTGAGTAATTAAGTCATTCGTATTGAGTTGGAAATCATGTTGAAATATGATATTTTTGTTGTGTAAATTCTGCAATCTCAGATTAGCTCCTTTGTAGTCGCTATATTGAAAGGTGTCTCGTATTTGAATTAAAAGTTCTACCTGATATTGTGGGTAATCATAGTAAAAATTCTTTTTACAGGCTGAAGTATTGGTTAGATTTTTTATAGGCCAGGTCCATATGGAGGTTTGCATGCCTGTATTTTTATGTGACTGATCATGTCGAGGACAAATCATAGTAATCGATATATTGTTTAATGCCAGGCTACAGTGTTTGAAGAAATGAGATGGTATGCGTGTTACTAGAGTCGATATTGGTTTGCATAAGGAGAAATAATAGAATTCACGAATATTATTATAAGGATGTGTTATATGGATGGCATATTGATAGTTTGCCTCAAATGTGATGGAAGGCATTTCACCTTGATAAAAATAATTCATTTCATTGACACATGTCCAATTTTTGTCTAATTCTCTTGCATAGGCTATAAAGAATACGTGTGTAGGATCTGGCTTGCTGTGTAATAAAACAACAACAGAATCATCTTTTTTCCATATACCGGAAACGTGTTTGTCTGTTTTTTCTGCACATGTCAGTATTGTTTCTTCTAAGGAGTCTGTTGATTTCAGTGTTGCTGTCATTATAAATAGATTGTTTGGTTTTTTTTCGTAGAATTGACGAGAATGTATGTTAGCATGGAGTGTGAATGTGATCAGTAATAAATACAGTAATGAATAATGGATACTGCTTTTTAAAAATACATATATTTTATTCATATAAGTCCTTTTTTTATTTAGCTAGTTGACTCTGAATAAATCAATTTTT
>JAAOIJ010000105.1 GCA_015163815.1 Endozoicomonadaceae bacterium | reverse complement strand
CATTAGCAGCTTTTTGCATAGGTATTCGATTAGCGTATGATTTACCGCCTATTATATGGGATAATTCTAATATTTTAGATGGTTATTCTTACCAAGAAATAGCAGCAGCTCAAAGACAAGGAGCTCACAACTTTCAGCAAAAATCATTTCCAAAAACACACGCAATTTATCGTAAATCTTACAACTGAGGCATTGCTATTCATGCTTATAAGAAACAAATTTCAAGCTATTTCTTAATTTAATGCACAATAGATGATTGATGTTCATATTTCGGGTCGATAACTGCTATTGCTTCTGACATCTTTTCCAAATGATCAGCACCAATAATCAGCATATCGTTCATGCCGCTATTTTTCATATCTGTTAAATTATTTAACCAAAATTTTGCACCTTCATTGTCACTCACCCATACATCTAATATATCCTTTTTACCCTTAATATCCAGGCCTAAAGCAATATATACTGCTTTGTTAAGCATGCAACTTTCCTGTTTCACTTTGACAACTAAACAATCCAACAATACGATAGGGTAGACAGCTTCTAATGCTCTATTCTGCTATGAAGTGACTTCATCTATAACACTTTCTATTACTTTGCTTATCAAAAACTCACTGATATCTACTTCATATCATGCTTATAACTGTCTTTTAATATCAGAAAGCTTCATACCTTTAGCATACAATGACATTATTTTTTAATCTAACTCAGCTACCTATAAAATAATGTATATTATGTTGATTTTTATAATATTTATTATTTAAAATATGGACTTTTAATTCATAACAATTATTGTCTAAGAAGATGCAACTTATTTGCATAAAAACTGTCTAAAATCATGAAGAATTCATTACTTATCAATACATATAAAAAGGAAGTGAATATGGCTTATAGTATTCAAACTAATTTTAGCATATCTATATCAAGAAAGCGTTCATATGAAGAGCTTCCTGATATAAAAAGATTAAGAATTACAGATTCAGATGAAGAACTTCCTGATATAAAAAAACTAAGAATCACAAATTCACCTGAAAAAAGCCTGTTATATACAAATCCTGATGTAAGCTCTTGTTGTGCTTTACAAGGTTATTCTTCAGTGCTTAAAATTGATTCAATCAATTCTTTTTTTGACATGAATCAAGCTGAAACAATAAAAAATACAAGAATATATACTATACATAAAGTGCATTGCATACAACATCATCAAGTGGTTGTTTTAAAAGAACTCAATTTGACATGTGTTCGCGGAGTTTTTCATAATAAAGAAGTTGTCAATTTGTTACCAGAAAAGAGATCACCTCATTTTATAAGATTTTTTGGAGAATTCGTCAACAACGCTATAGTCACGGATATAAAGCAGATCTTTCGAGTTAAAAGATATTTAGCGTATGAATATATTGAATCAGGATATTCACTATCTAAAATATCGAGCGGAATTTGTGATATTACTTTTCCGTATAGGCGTAATATTTCAAAGTTACTTTTAATAGAAAAGCATATGAATTATATTTTTTATCAGTTACTTGAAATATATAATGCATTATATAAAGCACATATTGAATTTTTTCATCTGCAACCTAAAGATTTCATATATTGTCCGACAAAAAGTATCATTAAAGTCGTTCTCTTTGAAAATGCTGCTGTTGAAAATGAAGAAGATAGCCTGATGATTCATTATCCTGGTCGGCAATTAGATAATATCCGTCATTGCATAGCTACGATTTTTAAAGCATATCTTCTTGATTACAATATAGATTCCCTCTTATTTTACAGCAAAGTAACTGAAGCACAATGGATAAGCTGTTACTCTAAAAAAGGTTGGCTGGAAAGGGAAGCTTTATTCAACAACATAACAAAAAAAATACTCATCTGCTCCTGGGGATTCGAGGTTATTATACCTGCTACCTTAAAAATGAATATAATAAATAATATCAAACATATTAATTATGATAGACTGATGGAGTTTAAAGATGCTTTAAAAAGAACCAGTACTCCATTACCGTTGCTATCAAATTTATACCCAGCACGAGTCAATGCTGAATAAATCAATTGTTTTATATTTTGAGACTTTGGCCACAAAATAATACGGATCTGTCAACGTAAGTATGTAAATTCATATTTCAACCCTTAAATAGCGATCGTCAAATTTGATCAAAAAATAAGCCATTGCTTCATGCCAATTTCGTCTCGGCGCAGTCCATTTTGATGTAATATCATTTATTGTCAAGTACAACGTTTTAAACACCGATTCTTCACTTGGAAAAACACGTTTATTCTTAGGGCGTGTCCTCATTTTGACTTGGCTCTAATAGCATACCCATTCCAACATAATAACATAATTCAAACGGCGAAATCCAGATCGTTGTTGGAAGTTTTTCAGTTTGATACGGGATTGTTAAATCCAAACTTGTATGCTGGTCTATAAAGTCATCTATCCTGAATCGATCTAACCGACATTTACTTTTTAAGAGCAGTAAAGAAGCAAAAATTGGTATCAAGTAGGCATTTGCTATCACAATAAAATTCTTATTCCTAGATAGGCTATACAAAAAGATATAATCGTACCAGTGGTCATCAAAATACTTGTCATTTGACTCCAAGCATACATTAAAGATGGCTGAAATAACCTTAGATTGAAGGTAACTAGGTAGTGGCTGTATATCATGCTCTAATAAAAGGCGGTAATGTTTTATATCTCTTTTCTCTAAAGCTATAATTAATAAATCTTTCTTGTCTATATCTGTTATTTTATTGACATCAATTGCAAATAGTTTCTCTTGTATGACCTCATAGTTAGTCTCATCAAATAATTAAAATATTTCCTCTGCTTCAGAGGAAGCCCATTTGAATTCCTTGTGTTGTTTTAAACATTGTTGTCTACTTTGTAAGTCTAGATGTATTTTATATATTTTCTCTATTTCAACATCTTTCTCGGCTAATATTTTAAATTGCATTTTTTTGAATTCTTGAGGATCTACTATCAGATCTGCTAAAAACAAACCTTTGGCTTGAAGTCTTAGGTCTTCTATACTGTCAATTGATAATTGATATTTTGTCCATAGTTTTTCATCTAAAATAGCGACAAGGGTATGAAAAGACTTCTCTTTGTAAGCATTCCTTATCTTCTTTATATAAACTTCTTTGAATTCGGCTCTATATAATAAAATGCCTATCTCAATACATGACATCAGAATATCAGCTGTCTTTTGAGCGTTTGATGCTTGCTCTTCTAATTTTTGCTCTTCTAACATAAGACTAGCAGACAGATAGTCTTTAAGAATCATGTTCACTAACGCCTCGGCATATCTTGAGATACCATTCTGGCTACAGGGGTATAGCTTTTCATATATTGATGTTATAAGGATAGAGAAATAAGTTTCATCCTTATCAAACAACTTATGCCGAATAAAAGAATCTTCTACATGCTTAGACATAAACTAAAGAAACTTATAATTATCAAGTAATTGCAGTCCTTTTACTTCAATAAAACACGCAGTAAATACCTTTTCTTTATCAAGCTTAGCCTGAAGTGACATATGCTTTTTTTGTGGAAGGTTTGCAACGACAATAGAATTTAATGACCTAGCATGCCAATCAAGGGGTTCGTCACAAGTATATGATCTTGTATTGAAACCTGCTTCTAGCGAACAAGAACTGACAATACACATTATATTAAAAACATAAGCTGAAGCTATAAATAAAAAAGATATCATAGATTGAGGTAACATTGGATGACCTTATTAATTTTCATTAGTATTAAAATAAAAAATATAATGCTATTTATGAAAATAACATTCTAATTCTCTTTTTATAAAAAATCAAACATTTAATATAATAAAGATCATCAGAATTCAGCTCCTATGCTCTCTAGATTCTTCATCTGTATGAAAAATACTATACTCATCGTCACTATATGACTATCATTTAATCTGCTTCTATATCTACTGAATGGATAATGCGTTGAATTGTGATATAGACTGATTTTCACTGAAGTCACTGAATGGCATATTCATTTCACCAACAACATAAGGAGATAATTCAGACGGCTCAATCTGAATCTGTTCTGGCAGTGTTTGAGTCTTATACGGAATGGTTAAGCTGATATCTTCAAAGTTACCTATACTGACGACTGGCCGATATTTATGTTTAAGAGCAGCCAAGAAGCCAAAACGGGTATATCATGCTCATTCGCTATCTGAATAAAATGCTTAATACAAGCAAGATTGGCTGGATATAAAAATACAACAGTACCATCTGCTATAAAAATTCTTGTCATTTGAATCTAAGCATACATTAAAGAGGGTTGAAATAACTTCAGCTTGATGGTCATGAGATTGTGGCAATACATTACAATGTATTAAAATTTCGTAATCCAAAGCAGCTTCTTTCTCTAAAACAAGTAGTAATAAATTTCTCTTTTCTATATCTGTTATTTTACTGACATCGAGTTTAGATAGTTTTCCACGTATTCCTTTAGAGTCATTCTCAGAAACTAATTGAGATATTTGTTGTGCTTCAGAGGATGAAAATGTGAATTTCCTGTGTTTTGTTGAAGATAGCCATCTATTTTTCAGATCTAAATGTATTGCATCTATTTTCTTTATTTCAGCATTCTTCTCTGCTAATATTTCAAATGCTATCTTTTCAAATTTTTGAAGTTTTGATTCAAAAACGTCTAATGACAATAAACGTTTGGCTTGAGCTTTCAGGTTGTCTGTCGTATCGATTGATAAGCGATACTTTCGCCATAGTGCTTCATCTAAAATCGTAACAACAGTAAAAAAACACTGTTCTTCATAAGCATTCCTTATCTGGCTTATATAAGCGTTGAATTCGTCTCCATAGCATGAAACACCTATATCAACACATGACATCAAACCAGTCACTATTTTTCGAGTGTTTTGTTCTTTTTTTTCTGATTTTTCTAAATTTAGATAAGCATACATAGTCGACTCTGAATAAATCAATTTTTTTTAAATTTTGTAAAAAATATAAAAAAAATTGATTTTGTTTTTGTGAAAAAATAATTTAAACGACTGAATGATAGATATTGAGGTAAAAAAATTCAAGCACAACAAAAGCCATGCTATCCAAGACTGCCCAAGGAATGAGTTCATGATCAAGATCGAGTAGATTGCTCAATTCATTTTGAAATAAATTTGTTTGTCGTGTCTGTGTGTCTTTTTCTTT
>JAAOIJ010000104.1 GCA_015163815.1 Endozoicomonadaceae bacterium | reverse complement strand
CAAGTTTTATGCTACTAATTTATCTCAATTGAATCATGCGATACAAAAGTCCCAATTATGCATCACCCCTAATGGGAAAACTTTTTATAAAAATAACACTGAATCATTTGGCCGAATATCTGATGCGATTGCCATATATATCAAACCTAGTATCACAGTATCTGAACTCAATAATATTATAACATTTTACACTCCATTAGGTAATATGAATGTGCCTTGTACATTCACAGAAAATGTAGAAATTTTTGGCGATGATATAAATTGTAATCTTTCTGATATAGTGGATAAATTGTTATTTTGTTTCGCTAAGTATGAAGAATATTTTTATGCAGCAAGTTCTGAAGATTTATATCAAATTCTAACAGGATCTTGCCGTTGCATAGGATGTACAGCATCAGGATGTCCTGAAGGTGGTAAATGTTCTGTAACTACCAATCAAAACACAAGTAATATGCTGCATAATGAATTGTAATCATTTTAGGAGTATTTTTATTCAAAGCATATAAAAAATTATGCTTTGGTAAATCGAGATCACTTGATTTTGAAGTAAGCCTATCAGCTGATAGCACCAGTAGGATCGACTAATTAGCATGAATACTGGATAGCTTTAAAGAGCGTTTTGATATGATCCCTGTTTACTATACAAATAATATTTTCTTATTGCAAAGGTCTCAAGTTAAAATAATTTTGGACTATTTATGCTAGTTAGAGGTGTAATATTAGGATCTATAGTAGACTTAGCCTATTTTTTTGTTACAATAAAGGCCATTTGAAAAATGCATTAACATAACTAAACAGTTTCATTATAAGGAAATGCAGATTAGTTTTTCACACTGAATACTATCGTAATCTTAGCTAGAAATACTGATAGAGTAGACGATTAACCTGTAAATTAAATGATAATATATAATATTTACCTTTTACTATGAGTGGTAAAAAATGAAAAAAAAACTATTGCTTAATTTAATACTGATACCTTTGTTACTGTGTAATGTAAATGGGGTAGCAGCTGATAATCCGCTTAACTTTATTTGTGATTTCGGTAAAAAAATAATGATTGGTGCTGGAATTGGATTGGGTGTCTATTCGATCCCTGTTATGATAGCAGGTGGTGTTAGTTTATCTACTGCAGCTAGTATAGCTTCGAGTAGTACCGCTATTCTTCAAGGAGCTATTCTAGGAGCAGCTACTAAAACATTCACAGACACTGGATTACAGTGTTTGTTACCTCAAAATTATGATCGAAAACATCCAATAAAAAATTCGATTATCAGTACAGCTTTAAGTGGTATCTGTATTTCAAGCTATAATGCTAGCTTAGAGTTAGCTGCTCCAATTATAGGCTCATTAACTGGACATCTAACTCAGGCTGTAATTGAAAACAGTATTGAAAAACTAGAAGAGAAAACTAGTGTCCATGTTCCTTGGTTAAAATCAGGTATCAGTTTGATTGGAAATATAGCAGGTAGTATCCTTGGATCTTATGCTGGACGAATCACTAGTAATGCACTATGGAATCATAAATTTCCAGGCGCTAACAGTCAAACTGATCATACAATTATATTAGAAAAGCCAACTAATCAGACAGAGATATTACAAAATAAGCATTTTAGATTATGCAATCCCGCTTATCCAGGTTACAAAAAACCATTTATTTCTGATCAATCTGATATTGAGGTAAATGAATTAAAGAATATATTATTAGGTAATGAACAGACACCTGCTCGCGCTAT
>JAAOIJ010000103.1 GCA_015163815.1 Endozoicomonadaceae bacterium | reverse complement strand
TAAGCCAATTTTTAAACCTAACTGCTGTAATGTAGCTGCTAAGTTTGCAGCTACCGTTGATTTGCCAACACCTCCTTTTCCTGAACCAATGGCAATAATATGATTGACCTGTTTTAAACCGTCAGGGTGATTGGTCGATATGTGTTTGGAATGTGTCATTTTAATAGCAACATAGCTTCATCAAAAGCTTTTTTTCCAGCTTGCCTGTTAATACCTTGTTCGCTCATTAATTTATTTATTTTTTGATCGAGTTGTTGTTCCATGGGCGTGAGTATAGAAGAATCTTTTGAGCATGGCAAATATTTCTCAAGATCAGTCACAGGCTTTCCATCACGTAATGGTTCACAAAGTGCTTCATAATGTGCTTTAAATTGTGGATATATCCATTCTTTTGGTTCTGTTTTGATTAAAAACCAAGTAATTTGTTGTCCTGCTAAGTAAATGGCAAGATGACTCCAAGTATGTGTGTGAATGTGATGACAATGCTGTGCCGCTTCTAAGTAAGCAGCAAAAGGAGGCTTCAAACCCAGTTCTTGATAGCTATAACGACAACATTCAACCAGCTCTCCTAAATTAGGTAAAAATTTTCGCCCTTTTTTTAAAAAAATCTCTGCTGATTTTTTAACGCGTTCAATTGAGTAACGGCTGAGGACTTGCATCCAAATACTTTGTGCGCGGGCTCGATCTTCTTTTGTAGGATAGGCTTGCTTAAATTGTAATGGATAGGCTTCATTGAGTAGTAGCATAATATAATTTATAGCATGCGCATAAGCTGGTTTTTTATCACATAAGTCTTTTGCATTGTTGTTTGTTTCTTGTTTTTTAATAGAATCATGGGTTGTTTTCTGAGCTGTCGTTGCTGTCTTCATGGAAATTGAATTGGTATCGGTCAACCCAGCTTGTATCCATAAATTCTTCTGTTGTTGGACGACTAGCTTGGATGCGTGTTTCATCTTGATTATGTCTCCGCCATGCTCTTAAAACCCATTTTTTGTATTGCGACTGCCATATTTTTAATCCCATCATGACATCTTTTTCTTTCCAAAAGACAATAAAATATTCTAAGGCTTGAATACAAAAATCTAATGAAATGCCTTGATTTGTTAATTCAGATAAAGACTCTTCAGTAGGTGTGAAATCAGAAGGAAACGGTTGGTTGTTTCCTTCATATTGCCAGGCATTCACAACCCATCGATAAAATATCCTATCCCATCCAACGCGTTTTTCTTGTGTTTCTTGAAAATGAATACGAAATTCAATCAATTTTTTTTCTATATATTCTAGGGAAATATGATGAAATTGTATTAACGTTTCTAATGTTGTAATCACGGGTTCATAATTTGAAGGTAAACAGTCAGCAGGACAACGCGTTTGTTGGTCTTGGTTAACATCCGAGTGTTTATAAAGGGTATTTGATGAATTCTTTTTATAGCATTCAGTTTCATGGATTTGATTTTTGATTTGATGGATCTGGTGTTGTACTTGGTGTAGTTGATTGTTGATGTTATTTCCATAAATTGATAGCATATTTAATGATTGTAAGTGTTGTTGTACTTGTTGTTCGAAATTATTAATCAGTGTTTTTTTTGCATTCATTCCTGTTTGCGTTTGTTCTATATCATGTAAATAATGTTGTTCTTGTTGTAATAAAACAGCTAAATCGTTTTTTAATTTTTCAAGATTAAACTGGGTGTCATGATGCGTTGTCTGTATATCTTGATGCAATTCTTTTTGAATCGTTGAGGCTGAGTCTGGTAAAAAAAACAACGCATTATTCATCTCTTGTAATTTTTGAGCATGATGATCTTTCTCATAAGGTCCGAGTGGATAAGTTAAATGGCGTTGGTTCATAATCTTCACAGTCTAGTCAAAAGTTAATAGTAAGGACATCATGCTAATTTGTATCATATTTTAGATTTTGAATAATACACGACATTTTTTTTAAATGAATTGTCTAGTTCATTGTTTTACATAAAACACTACGATGTGCCCGTACTTTATTTGCTCTCTGCATGAAAGTTCTATTGATTGAATTATCCTTTTATTCTATCACGAGTATTGACTTGTCGTCATTTTAAAAATCATATTGATGTTCTATTTATTTATAATTATGATGGATTCCAATAAGATATAAAATAATTTTTTTAATGCGTTTTACGCTCATATTGAGCTTAGTTCATCATGATGCAAATATCCTTGATATGCAGAAGCATCATCCAGGATATTCACAGCATAGATCAGCTTTTCCATGATAAAATAGTTTATTCAATCACATGCTGATCGATATTGAAGATCAGTCTTTTTTAGCAAATTAGTCATATAGCCAATGGTTTTATCATGTCAAATAGAAAAATACTTATTACTACAGCATTGCCTTATGCTAATGCTGATTTACATTTAGGGCATATGTTAGAACATATACAAGCAGATATTTGGTCTCGTTTTCAAAAAATGCGAGGTCATGACTGTATTCATATTTGTGGTGATGATGCGCATGGCACAGCTATTACGCTCAGTGCTGATAAGCAAAAAATAACACCAGAAAAATTGATTGAATCGATTCATGTGAAAAGACTAGAGGAATTTAAAGCATTTAATATTTTTTTTGATCAATATCATAGTACGCATAGCGCTGAAAATAAAACATTAGTTTCTGATATTTACTGTCAATTAAAAAAAACAGGCTATATCCTTTCTCGTACCATTACGCAAGCTTATGACCCTGTAAAAAAAATGTTTTTAGCCGATCGATATATTAAAGGTGTTTGTCCTAAATGTTCAGCAAAAGATCAATATGGAGATAACTGTGAAGTCTGTGGTGCAACTTATGATGCTTTTGAATTAAAGCAAGCATACTCTACTTTATCTGGTGAGAAGCCAATTGCCAAAAAATCAAAGCATTTATTTTTTAAACTGAGTGCTTTTCAAGCATTTTTGAATCAATGGACGCAATTGGATGAGATTATTCCAAGTGCTATTCAGAATAAATTAAAAGAATTATTAGAGAAAGGTTTAAAAGATTGGGATATCTCAAGGGATGCTCCTTATTTTGGTTTTGAAATCCCAGAAGAAATACAGAAATATTTTTATGTTTGGTTGGATGCTCCTGTTGGTTATATGGCAGCTTTCAAGGCTTTTTGTCATAAAAATAATCGACCTGATTTTGATGATTATTGGCAAGCAAATAGTGCGTATGAATTACATCATTTTATCGGTAAAGATATTGTGAATTTTCATTGCTTATTTTGGCCTGCCATTTTACATGCGCTCAATTACCGCAAACCTTCTCGTATTCATGTTCATGGATATTTAACTTTTAATGCTGAAAAAATGTCAAAATCTCGAGGTACTTTAATTAGTGTTCAAACGTATATCAAATATTTAAAGCCAGAATATTTGCGTTATTATATTGCAACTAAATTAGCACCGGGTATTCAGGATTATGATTTGAATACACAGGATTTTATGCAAAGAATAAATAGTGATTTAGTTGGTAAATTAGTCAATATTGCCAGTCGTTGTGCAAAATTTATGTCAACTCATTTGAATCATCACTTAAAAAATCAAATCGAGCCTATTGATTTTTTAAGTACAATACAAGCAGGTGAAGCGACTATTGCGGCATATTATGAGCAAGGACATTATAGCAAGGCGATGCGTTTAATCATGACTTGGGCAGATCAAGTCAATGAATGGATTGATCACAAAAAACCTTGGGTTATTGCTAAGCAAACAGCAGACAGTACGAATAATCAATTGCATCATATTTGTTTTATTGGACTCAATGCTTTTCGTTTATTAGTACTATATATGAAACCGACATTACCTGAATTGGCTCTGCGAGTTGAAGATTTTCTGTGTATCCCGCCTTTGCAATGGCAGGATGCCCAGCAGTTATTACTGAACCATGATATCAAACCTTTTGAACCTTTGATGCAGCGCATTACCACAGATCAAATTGAGAATTTATTACTTGAATCGACATTAAATACAACTCAACAGGAGACAATTGATGTGACGATAACGGAAAACACTGAAACGATCGTAAATGAAATTGATTTTTCTTATTTTTCAAAAATGGATTTGCGTGTAGGACAAGTGATACAATGTGAAGTTGTACCAGATTCTGATAAATTACTCCGCTTTGAAATTGATTTAGGAGAATCAAAATCTCGTATTATTTTTAGTGGATTAAAGCAATATTATCATCCTGCAGATTTAATCAATACTTGGGTGATTGTTGTGGCCAATCTTAAACCAAGAAAAATGCGTTTTGGTACAAGTGAGGGTATGATTTTATCAGCGGGTGAAGATCAGCCTACTTTATTAAGCTTGCCTGATGGGTTAAAGCCAGGCATGCGTATTGAATAAGTGAATATAAGCGATGATTCTCATTGACTCATGGTCATCATTGTTAAAGCGCTGGTGATTAAAAAAGGGAGTAATGTGAGCATAAGGGTTGTGATAGCGGCAAGCCAGTATGTATAGCTTATCCATACGATTTGCTGTTGACATAAAGCATTAGAAGCGAAACTAGCTAAAATCAATACAGGAATATACCAAGGTAAAATTAATAATCCTTGTAATATGGTCTGTCTATTTTGTTGTACCGTTAAGGCGGCGCCCATGGCACATAAAACAGTTAAAAGAACCGTACTGCATCCTAAAATAATTAAAAAGCCACAGAAAGCCTGTTCAGGCAAATGAAATAACCAAAACCAAAGTGGTGTTGTTAATAAAATAGGTAAACTGCAAATAATCCAATGGCTTATCAGTTTAGCGTAAATAATATAAATCAAGGGTGTTGGCGAGAGAACCCATTGTATTAAGGTGCCATCATGATAATCATCACGAAATAAAGTATGTAATGATAAAAGATGGGCTAATAAAACACAGATCCAAATAAAGCCAGCACCGATTATTGCCAGCTGATCTATGTCTATGTGTGAACTTAAACTGAGAGGTAGTAGCATGGATACTAACATAAAAAATAAAATAGGTTCTATAAAGGCAATAGGTGATCGACTGGCTTGTAAGAGTTCATATCGAATAATCGTAATAAAAGATGTACTCATTCGGTATCCTTGGGAAAAGGGTTGTTTAAAATGAGTGTTTGTGTTTTGTCTTCTAATGCTTCAGGTAAATGATGTGTTGTAAAAATAACAAGGCCATTTTTTTGCGTATGTTGAATCAATTTGCAGGCAATTAAATGTGTGGCATTGACATCTAAAGCTGTGAAAGGCTCATCTAACACCCAAAAATTGATAGAGGTAAGCCAGAGTTTAGCTAAGGCAATGCGTTGGCATTGACCTGCTGATAATTGACTGCAAGGCGTTGATTTTAATTCATGTAGCTCTAGTAGTTGACACACTTGATCTAGGCGTGAAATATCTTGGCAATTGTATAATATTTGCCAAGTTTGTAAATATTCAAGCGGTGTGAGAGTAGGCTTAATGGCTAATTCATGTCCAATGAATAAAGGGTTAGCGTGCAGAGGCGGTAAGCAGGCGATACTGCCTTGCGTTAATTCAAAAATGCCTGCTAGTATTTTGAGTAAAGTTGTTTTTCCTGCGCCATTGGACCCTATGACACGTAATAAAGTGCCACAAGGTAAATTGAGTGATAAATTAGAAAAAAGGACGCGACCTTGTCGTTCACTTTGTACTTGTTTTAATTGTAACACGATAGTTGACCTGGATGACTATTTGATCTGTTATAAAAATGTAAGTGTAACGTGTTTTTTATATCAAGCTTTTGCTGGATATTCAATTGTGCATCATGGTATTGCATCTACACCTGCTGGAATAGGGTTCAGTGTAGGATTTTTTGCTATGTTTTGTCCTCGATGGCGTAATAAATGATCCATTAAAATGATGGCGATCATGGCTTCTGCGATGGGTGTTGCTCGAATCCCAACACAAGGGTCATGACGACCTGTTGTGATCACTTCAACTGGTTGTCCTGCTTCATTAATGCTTTTTCCTGGTTTGATAATACTAGAGGTTGGCTTTAAAGCAATATGAGCCCAAATCGTTTGACCGGATGAAATACCCCCTAAAATACCCCCTGAGTGGTTTGATAAAAATCCTTCAGGTGTCAATTCATCCCGATGCATAGACCCTGTTTGTTCTACTACTTGAAATCCATCGCCAATTTCAACCCCTTTAACCGCATTAATGCTCATGAGTGCATGTGCTAAATCGGCATCTAATCGATCAAAAACAGGTTCTCCTAAACCAGGAGGAATGCCTGTTGCGCAAATGCTTATTTTTGCACCAATGGAGTCACCTTCTTTTCTTAACTGTTTAATTTTAGCTTCCATTAAAGGGACTTTATTGATGTCAGGGCAAAAAAAAGGATTTTTATTAATTTCTTGCCAATCAATCGTGTCTATTTTGATGTCACCTAATTGAGATAGATAGCCTGTAATTTGAATGCCTTTGAGTTTCAAATATTTTTTAGCAATGGCGCCAGCTGCAACTCGCATTGCTGTTTCTCTTGCAGAGGCGCGACCTCCTCCGCGATAATCTCGCATACCATACTTATGATAATAGGTGTAATCAGCATGAGCAGGTCGAAAAATAGCTTTATTTTTTGTGTAATCTTTTGATTTATAGTCTATATTTTCAATTGTTAATCCAATGGGAGTTCCCATTGTATATCCTTCAAAAATGCCAGATAAAATGGTGACCTGATCTGGTTCGCGTCGCTGAGTGGTAAATTGAGATTGCCCTGGTTTTCGTCGGTCTAACTCGTCTTGAATATCTTTGTGTGTGATTTGTAATCCAGGTGGGCAGCCATCAATAATAGCGCCTAAAGCAGGGCCATGGCTTTCACCGTAAGTTGTTACGCTAAATAAACGCCCCAACGTATTGCCTGCCATATTTTTTTACCCCTTTCTGATTGACTTGTATCATCTATTGACAATACAGAGATGACACACTTCGTATTGTGTTAAATCATATATCCTATCGTGCTTTTACTCATCATGTCATGTCATTTTTGATAAATTTTCTTCAAAATGCTATTTTTTGATTGATTGACTCCTCATTCCATCATATTTTATAGATAGTACTGATATTCGAGTTCATCAGCATGCAAGTGTTTCTAGAAAAAAATAAAAAAGAGAAATAGGAAAATCTAAAGGTGGCAATACAACCAAAATTCATATGCTGGCTAATGGACATGGACGCCCGATTTATTTTGAAATCACTGGAGGTGAGGTTCATGATTCAAAAAAGGCCTATAGCCTGATGCTAAATATAAAAAAAATTGATTTTGTTTTTGTGAAAAAATAATTTAAACGACTGAATGATAGATATTGAGGTGAAAAAATTCAGGCACAACAAAAGCCATGCTATCCAGGCAAGCAATAATCGTAAATTATGCCCAACTCCGCATAAAATCAAAAAAAATCCTATCATAGCATGTAGAAATGTGACGTTATTAACTGAATATTCTTTGCTTTATAAGGATATACAATTATCACCAGTAGATTATTTTCTTCAATCAAGTGGTAACCAGAAAAATGCTCACTGTAAAAATGAGCAATTATATATCGAAATACAAGGTCAGCATCATTATACACTGAAAAGCCGAGATTCTGATGATAAAAGTTTGCGCTCATTAACTAGGGCGTGTCCTCATTCTGAATTCACCCAGATCATAGCACATGCAATATAAATCATCGCTTTAAAATGCCTAGCTAGCTTATCAAAACGAGTTGAAATACTTCTAAAATGTTTTAATCTAGCAAATAAATTTTCAACAAGATGCCTTGATTTATAAATATTT
>JAAOIJ010000102.1 GCA_015163815.1 Endozoicomonadaceae bacterium | reverse complement strand
GGCATCTTGTTGAAAATTTATTTGCTAGATTAAAACATTTTAGAAGTATTTCAACTCGTTTTGATAAGCTAGCTAGGAATTTTAAAGCGATGATTTATATTGCGTGTGCTATTATTTGGGTGAATTCAGAATGAGGACACGCCCTAATCTCAATCGCCCTGAAATTTGATCAGGACTCCATTTTTTGATCAAAATATCAATATATTTCATAAGGCTAGGAAGCATTTTATAAGGTTTTCTGCTTGCTATTAATCGCCTTTCTTTTGCTAATTGATGAGCTTGTTGATAATCATATTATCTCCCTTTAGTATTACGTAGAATCTCTCTTGAAATTGTAGAAGGAGATCTTTTCAATGCGCTTCCTATAGCATGAATAGAATAATGCTTTGACAATAAGATGTAAATTTGAGATCTTTCTTCTACAATCAAGTATTGATAAGCCATGTAATTCTCCTTTTTTTTTGTTGATAAAAAGAAGTGATACGAATGATTAGCATTTGTCTGCTTTTTTTTGGCTATAGAAAATGCCTTACTGTGGCACTTCACATTTGAGAAGGCAAACTTAAAAAACGAACTTAATTAAAATAAATTTAAAAATCAAAAACAAGGCAGCCTATCATATATCTATTTTACACTTTATAGAAAAGGAGTTGTTCTACATTTGTATTTTTAATGTTATGATATACAAGCTTTTGTAACGATTATAATGATGTCTATTTATTTTTATAAGGATTCCATATATCCATAAAAATAAAGTATATTGATGCATAAATATGCTATCGTCATTAAAATATATTAATGATCACACAATGAAATAGAAAATATGCGTACATTGAACAAAGAATCCTTTACAGGAGACATCTAATGGAGAAAGACGGCGTAAATCAGGAACGCCGCCGATTCCTGATCGCAACAACTTCAATTGCAGGGGCAGTGGGTCTTGCTGGCGCAGCTATACCCTTTATTAAATCATGGACTCCTAGCGAAAAAGCAAAGGCTGCCGGTGCTTCAGTTAAAGTGAATATCCAAACATTAGAAGCCGGGCAACAAATTATAGTTGAATGGAGAGGACGTCCTATTTTTTTATTACGTCGAACTCCTGAAATGCTGAGCAATCTAAAAAAAAATATATATAATATACTGGATCCAGAATCAAAAAAATCAGTGCAACCTAATAATTGCAAAAACACTTTTCGTTCCATAAACGATGATTTACTCGTAATTACAGGAATTTGCACACATTTAGGATGTTCTCCAAAATATTTACCAGAAATAAAACCCATGCCTTTTGATTCTAAATGGCAAGGTGGATACCATTGTCCTTGTCATGGCTCTATGTTTGATTTAGCAGGTCGTGTATATAAAGGCGTTCCTGCTCCAACAAACTTAGACGTGCCACCTTATTACTTTGAAAACAATGATGTTATTGTCATTGGACAAGCCAATGAAGGATTATCTTAATGGCCAGCAAATTATTACTTTGGATTGATGAGCGATTTCCGCTATCTAAATTATTTAAAGAGCACTTAAGCGAATATTATGCCCCAAAAAATTTCAATATTTGGTATATTTTTGGCGTGCTTTCATTAGTTATCTTAGTTAATCAATTATTAACAGGACTTTGGTTAACAATGAGTTATCAGCCTTCAGCGGAAGAGGCTTTTGCTTCTGTCGAATATATTATGCGAGATGTCCATTTAGGATGGCTTATTCGATATTTACATTCAACAGGGGCATCTGCGTTTTTTATTGTGATATATTTACATATGTTTCGCGGTATTTTATATGGATCATACCAAAAACCTCGCGAATTAGTTTGGCTTTTTGGAATGGCTATCTACCTATGTCTTATGGCAGAAGGTTTTATGGGTTATTTATTGCCTTGGGGACAAATGTCATACTGGGGCGCCCAAGTCATTATTTCACTCTTTGGCGCAATACCTTGGATTGGTGAAGCCTTACAAGAATGGATTCGTGGCGACTACCTCATTTCTGGTATTACACTCAATCGATTTTTTGCATTACATGTTATCGCCTTACCCATTGCTTTATTAGGTTTAGTCGTTCTGCATATCATTGCATTACATGAAGTTGGGTCAAATAATCCAGATGGCATTGAGATCAAAGATAACAAAGATAACAAAGGCATTCCGTTGGACGGAATACCCTTTCACCCTTATTACACTGTTAAAGATTTAGTCGGTGTTGTGATTTTCTTAATTGTTTTCTGTGCAGTCATTTTCTTTTTTCCAGAAATGGGCGGCTATTTTCTAGAACACGCAAACTTTGAACAAGCTGATAATTTAAAAACACCAGAGCATATTGCACCTGTTTGGTATTTTTCACCTTTTTATGCCATGTTGCGAGCTGTTCCTGATAAATTAGGTGGTATTATTATTATGGGGTCTGCTTTAGGTTTTTTATTTGTATTGCCGTGGCTCGATCGAAGCATCGTACGATCTATTCGCTATAAAGGTGTCTTCTCTAAGATAGCGATTACTGTTTTTGCAATATCATTTATTGCTTTAGCTTATCTTGGCACACAAGCTGTAACAGAATCCAATACACTGTATTCACGCGCCTTTACAATACTATATTTTGCTTTCTTTTTATTCATGCCTTTTTATACTCGTTATGAAAAAACTAACTTGCCACCAAAAAGGGTCACGTAATGATGAGAATATTCATAATTGCCTGTCTTCTCAATATTTTAAACATATCAACAGCCTGGCCATCAGATGATCTGTATCCTTTAGATAAAATGACACCCGATCTCTTAAATAAAGCCTCTCTACAAAGAGGTGTTAAATACTTTATGCAATACTGTTTTGGCTGTCATAGCATGCGGTTTCAACGGTATCAACGGGTTGCAAAAGATTTAGGCATACCAGATGACTTGATGATTAGTCATTTAATCTTTAATGAGGATAAAATATCTGATTTTATGTTTAATGGCATGACGCCAGCAATGGGCAAAGAATGGTTCGGAGCAGCCCCTCCAGATTTAACATTAGTAGCTAGAGTGCGCGGCACAGATTGGTTATACACTTATCTTCGAACCTTTTATTATGACCCTGTAACCCCTTGGAAATCTAACAATCTTGTCTTCCCTAATGCAGGCATGCCTGATATTTTTGAACCCATCAAAGGTAGAATGATAAAAGTATGTCAAGATCCTGCAGATCAAAACACATGTTCTTTACAACCTGATCCAAAATATCCAGGCATTATGCTGCCTGACATGTTTGATCAAATGATTTATGATTTAGTTAACTTTATGGCCTATAGCGCAGAACCTATTAAATTAGAACGCCAGAGAATTGGAGTGTATGTTATACTTTTTTTATGCCTGCTATTAATCTTGGCTTGTTTATTAAAACGAGAATACTGGAAAGATATTCACTAACTTAGATGTATAAATAAAACATCTGAATAGCATTATACTAATTCATTCAGCATGATGCCTTTTTAGATCATTGATTCACTTGAGTCAATATGTGATATGAAATTTATCTCTAAAATCTCATATGTTATCCATCATTCGTTGAATAGTACTATAAAATAAGTTTTTATTCGGAGTAACGCATGAGTTTAACCAATACACGAACATCCATTACTATCTTATCGGATCCGCTGTGCCATTATTCTCAAAGAATAAGGATTATTCAGTTTGAAAAGGAAATTTTTGCCAATATCAAAAATATTACAGCTCAGGAAATGAATACTGAATTAGCTGACATTAATCCTTATCATAGTTTACCGACACTCATTGAACATGACCTTGTTCTCTATCAATCATCGATCGTAGCTGAATATCTTGATGAACGATTTCCTCATCCACCATTGCTACCACCTTACCCTGCTGATCGGGCAAAAAATAGATTAATTTTACACCGAATCAATCAAGATTTTTGCAAACCATTGGATATCTTACTCAATCCATCAAATTACACACAAGCTTGTGTAAAAGAAAATCGAGAACTCTTACGTCAAAGACTCATTTCATTTTCAAGTCTATTTAAACAAAAAGCATTTTTTTTAAACGACTTCTTCTCTTTAATAGATTGCTATTTATTGCCTATTCTATGGAGATTATCATTCGTTAAAATTGAAATACCAAAAGCTGCTGACTCTTTAATACAGTATTCTAATCGTTTATTTAAGCGTCCTTCTTTTCAAAAAAGTTTATCTGATCAAGAAAAAACATTACGAGCATAAACTGATTGTATTGTTTAATTATTACTATGTATTGATAGGAAAATAAAAATCATGACAATGTCAAATAGTCTACCTTATATTACTTCTGCTTTATATGACTGGATTGAAGATAATAATTGTAGCCCACATATTGTATTTAAAAGTAATCATCCAGGTGTCGTCATTCCAGCTGAACAACTAGATCCAAACGAAACAGTATTAAATATATCACATGCTGCCATTAAAAATTTAAAAATTAATACATTAGGCATGCAATTTCTTACTAGTTTTCAAGGGAAAATATCACATATTATATTACCGTTAGAATCATTAATTGCTATTTATGCTATTGAAAATGGAGAGGGATTTTTATTACAAAATTTTCAAGCGATACACAATAAATCAACTCATATATCAGATGAGACTATTCCTGAAAAACAAAATACTATTCAAAAAACAAAAAAACAAAAACCCACATTAACAATTATAAAATAATACACTGACGCCAAATAATGGCACTATCATAAGATGAAAATGAAATCCGGATTTTATAAAAAAATGGAATACATGGCAGATTGATATTATTCAAAAAATAAGAAGCCCATTTTATCATAAATCCTTTATAAAATGGGTGTATCACGCAATATTCAATTCAAATGATGCCTATATGGCATTACATGAGAAAAAAATATAGTTGGTTTTTCCCATAACTCTGTATCAATTTTCATGAAACGATCATAAAAAACGATTACTTCAAATGCTCTTGCAAGCGTAAAACGCAATAGCACAATATTGTCTATAGCCCAAAAAAAGCAATCAAATGCTAATCATGCGTGTCACATTTTTTATTGAAAAAAACAAGAAGATGAGAGTTCTACTGGGAGTACCGACAACAGCTCATGAAAACGCACAACAAGAACAAAAGAAGCCTAACTGGGTTAATGCATTGATTTTGAAATACGAATGGATACAATGACGAGAATACTCTCTCAGTCATTGCATTTAACAGATCGTCTGTTATTTAAAGCTTGATGCGCTACGTTTTTTTTTCTTATACTTTTTATTCTCTAACGAGGCCGAGCCATGTACACGTGCTAATTTTAATAATTGCCCAGAAACACGAACTTGACGTAATTTTTCAAAAATTTGTTTTGATAAATCAGGTAATTCAACAAAAGAATAATGTTCTCTAATTTGAATTGCGCCAATATTTCGCCCATTAATTCCGCCTTCATTAGCAATAGCACCTACAATTTGACTTGGTTTAGCGCCATGCATGGCACCAACTTCAATACGAAATTGTACTTTTTCTTTTGAATTATCAAAAATAGCACGTTTATTTTTTGATTTTTGCTTTGTAAAATCAAGCACAGGCTTCGGTAATTCAGATACCCATAATGGCTTATCTTTATGCACTAACTCCACTAATGCTGCTGCAATTGTTGATAAGTTAATATTTTTCTCAGCATGATAGGCTTGCACTAATGCTTCACAATCCTTTAAATCTTTATTATCCACAATGTTTGTAATTTTTTCTTTAAATTGAGTAATACGTTGATTACTAAGCCAATCCGCAGAAGGTAACGTAAATGGTTCTAAAGTACATTTCGTAATGGATTCAATTTCTCTTAAAAAACGTTTTTCTCGTGGTGTAATAAACAAAATAGCTTCACCTTGACGTCCAGCTCGGCCTGTTCGACCAATACGGTGTGTATAAGCTTCAACATCAAATGGTAAATCATAATTAATGACATGTGAAATACGATCAACATCTAATCCTCTGGCAGCCACATCAGTTGCAATCAAAATATTGATACTACCTGATTTAAATCGTCTCACTAATTGCTCGCGATTATTTTGCGGTACATCTCCATTTAACGCAGAACAAGCGTAACCTTCATGACTCAATTGTTCTGATAAATCAAAGGTTTCTTTTTTAGTACGAACAAAAACAATAATGGCATTATAGACTTCTGATTCTAATAAACGCTTTAATGCATTCAGTTTATTTTGCTGATCACCCACCCAATATCGTTGTCGAATTAAATCAGCTGTTAATGTTTTAGCATTGACAGTCAGTTCTTGAGGTTGATTTAAGTATTTTTTAGCAACACGTCGAATGGGAGCTGGTAACGTTGCAGACAATAATGCTTTTTGATGAGGTTGTGTAATTTGCTCTAAAATCCAAGATACATCATCGATAAAACCCATTCGCAACATTTCATCTGCTTCATCTAAGACAAGCCATTTTAACGAAGCTAAAGATAAAGTACCTCTACGCAAATGATCCATTATGCGACCCGGGGTTCCTACGGCAACATGAATACCTTGCTTTAATGCTTTTAATTGCGTGGTATAGGGTTGTCCACCATAGATAGGTAGAACTCTAAATTTATTATAAAATTGAGCATATTGCTTAAATTCATTAGCAACCTGTAAAGCTAATTCTCTTGTTGGAGCTAAAATTAAAGCTTGTGGTGCTTGGAGTGCAAGGTTTAGTTGCGCCAATATTGGTAATGCAAAAGCAGCTGTTTTACCAGTCCCTGTTTGCGCTTGAGCAACAACATCAGCACCTGCTAACATAGCGGGAATCATTAATGCTTGAATAGGAGAAGGAGTGATATACTTTAACTTTTCTAAAGCACGCTCGATGTTTTCGCCTAACTCAAATGCGCTAAACGGCTGTACCTTGATCAGGTCAGTTTTCATAATTATTTTTTACCTTTAATACAGAAAATATATGACAATCATTAAAATGTAAATGATGAATATGCCAGCTTACTTCAGTCGTTTTACATCTTTAAGAGAAACAAAATCATTCAGAAAGCTTTTATTTGAACGGTAAAGCATAACACTAATCTAAGTGATACTTACTGTTTTATTTTTCTAACATACAAGACTAATCGATGATCAACTAATTCAAATCCATATTGTTTAGCAATCTGTTTTTGAGCTTCCTCAATACTATCATTTTTAAATTCAATGATTTTATGAGAATCTAAACAGATCATATGATCATGATGTTCTTTATAAGCTAACTCAAAAAGCGCATATTCACCTTCAAAGTGATGACGTAATACTAATCCTGCTTGTTCAAATTTTGCTAATACGCGATATATTGTTGCTAAACCAACATCTTGATGCATTTTAAGCAAAATACGATACACATCTTCTGCGCTATAATGACTTTTTTTGGAAGAATTAAGGACAGCTAAAACTCGCAAGCGAGGAACAGTCACTTTGAGTTGTGATTCTCTCAATTGTGCCTGAATCGCTTCTTTACTCATTTTACTATCACACATTGCTTCAATCATTTAACCAAGCCAAACTTTAAAACCTATTTATTTTTAATGATTTTTAATCTATTTTTTAAAAAAGAACTATAAATCAAAAACTAATATATCACTTTAACAATACATATGCTGACTGATAAACATCAAACTCAATCAAATCAAGAATAATGCAAAACCTAGTATAGCAAATTATTAAGATCTTTCATTAAATACCATTCATTTAATATAAAAATCCTTTCATTTCATATGACAAAGATAAAAAAAATCTGTTATACTAATCTTCAAACAGAGGATTAGTCTCCTTATAAAACAGCCTCATGGCTTGTTTAAATGACGAATAATCTATGTTATAGATAACAAGATTTAATATACATTGTTTTCAGTCTTCCTGCTGAATTAGATTCAAAATAAGTGCTTTATGAAAAAAATCATGGTTCTTTTGGCCTTATCTCTCTTAGTATTACTCAGTAGCGGCTGCAATCAAAAAATATCTAGCTTGCTCAGTATCTATAAAGTAGATGTCAATCAAGGCAATCTACTCAAGGTTGAATCAATACAAAAAATTAAACAAGGTATGAATAAAAAACAAGTTGAATTTATTATGGGGCCTCCTATCATTACACCTCTTTTAAACCCTGATCAATGGCATTATGTACATATCAAAACAAATAAAAAAAATCAAATTCATCAAAAAGTCAGCTTGTTATTTTCAAAAGATAAATTAATAAAAATTGACAGTACTGTCGAAGATTAAAAAGTATAAAAATAACGATTAGACAGCCTATACTTGCTTTATAATCTGAATCAATCAGACTTTCTCTCTATAAAAATTAAAAATAATAGCATCATTTTTTTATAACGCTCAAAACAAATCAAAATTTTATTTTTTATAGAAACCTATTCAACTATGCAGTGCAACACTTAAAGGTTTTTCTACCTCGCATCACTTCGTTAGGTGTTCGATAGTTTAATACGTTTCTGGGTCTATTATTGGCTGTTTTTTTGGCTATAGAAAATGCCTTATGGTTGCATTTCACACTTGAGAAAGCAAAACAAAAACTCTACAAACACTACTTAACATTCTGTAAAATAATGAAATTTAAATTTAAATCTACATAACTGGAACTTATGTAATACGAAGATTATCCTATCCTAAGTAAAAAATTGAGACACTTAAATCAAAATACAAATAATATAAGGATGCCTATAAGAAATTGGAGTGCTGCATTGAATCGATTTGAAATTGAAATTGAATTTGAAATTGAAATTGAAATTGAAATTGAAATTGAAATTGAAATTGAAATTGAAATTGAAATTGAAGGTCGTTGTTAACAACAATCGAGATTACACAAAATTCGTGACAGTCTCAAATGTCCTTTTATTTTTCATTACCTACACAGTCAGTCGACTCTGAAAAACCAATAACCGGGAAATATGATGCGATAAATTAATATAACACATTGAATCATATGATATTGATTGGTTTTTTAGAATCAATTGCTGATACTGAATCAGTAAAAATCACAATGCAATTAATCAAGAATATAAACAGTCTGAGACCTTTGCAATAAGCAGTTCAATGAATAATTTATGTGTTTTTTTATTCAAACAATACATAAATTACTTCATTTTTTAAACTATTTTAATAAAAAAGATCATATCAGGAGTCTTTGTTGTCTTATTGCAAAGGTCTCAGTCTTTCTCTAAAATAAAGTGAGTATAAAGTCCCAAAATCTTTTAAAGATACTCCCTAATTCAACAGATTCTACAGCAAAAACAGGCACTGTTTTCATGATATCTCCTGATGCATTCAACACACTGATTTCGCCTAATTTTTGATCTTTTTTAATCGGAGCTGATAATGGATGCACGATATGCAGTTGTGTTTTAAAATCAGATTCTCCTTTCAATACTGCATCCCAAACATCAGCTTGTACCGCTACATTGATTGTGTTTTTTTGACCTTTTATCACAGGGACAGATTGTACTGTTTCTTTAGAAAAAATTTTCACATTATCAAAAAATTGATAACTATAACGGAGTAAGCGACTTGCATCCTGATCTCGATGAGAAAGGGTGTCAGCATTCAAGATAACGACAATACGACGAACACCGTTCTTTACAGCTGAAATAGCCTGGCAATAACCTGCATTTTGCGTATAACCTGTTTTAAGGCCATCAACTTGCCATTCTGGTGAATGTAATAATTTCACACGATTAGGTTGTGGATTCAAAGGTATTTTTTTTGTCAAATCCATACCATGTTGATAAGATTTCATGCTATATATTTCATAACTTTCTGGAAAATCTTGAATAATATGTCTGGATAAATAAGCTAAATCTTCTACTGAACTATAATGATTTTCTAATGGCGATAAACCATTGACATCTTCAAAATGCGTATTTTTTAAATTTAAAGCTTTCACAGTTTCATTCATCATTTTTACAAATAATGATTCATTACCTGCAATAAATTCAGCTAAAGCAATACCAGCATCATTACCAGAAACCACGATTAATCCTTTTATTAACTCAGCCACACTCACTGATTCATTCACAGTTAAAAACATAGTAGAACCACCAATACGCCATGCTTTTTCACTAATAGGTACTAAATCAGTCCATTTAATACGTCCTGATTGCAACATAATATCGACAATATAAGCCGTCATGAGCTTTGTAATACTAGCTGGAGACATCCGTTTAGAGAGATTTTTTTGTGCAATAATTTTTTTCGTTTGAAAATCCATTAAAACAAATGCTTCAGCATTTGTTTGTGGCGCTTCAGGAGCAATTGATTTGATAATCTGCATTGATGATGTTTTGACTAAACTAAAACCAGGCCATGTGATTAACATTAGATATAATATATAGATATATCTAGATTTTGTTATAAAAAAAAGCGTCATAAGGTGCTCATCTATTCGTCAATTTGTTGATCATACTAGCGTATCATATGATAGTTATACTTCAAAAAAAGGATATCAAACAATAAGCTATACATCACAATCATTAGGCATCTTCAAGCCTTTATTTTAACAAATAAAGGCTTGATAAAAAATAAGTCATTGCATATCACAGAGATTTCAAAAGTATTTCATAATATCATGACATCATATGTTCATTGTTTCATCTGTCATATTATTTAGGAAAAACAAGATAGCCTTATCTCTTCAATTTTAGAGATTATAATAGCGAGTCAACACATATCACATCATTTGCTGAGCAGATCATAAGGCTTGCTATTTATTTTCAATTGTTTTTCTGCAGTTAGACAGCTTATTAAAACTGATCTTTTTCCTTTTTTATAGAGCATTCCATGCCACTTGAAATTGTTGAAGGCTTCTCTTCAAAACTTTCTTTTTTGAATGAATAGCATCATATTTTGGAAGTACTAGAACGTTCTTCTGCCGTCACATGCTAAAAAGCGCCTATTACTTGCTTTTTAATAAAAGAATAAGTCTGACGATAATTCATAGTAATATAATACACTGATACATTCAATCTATTATCAATTAATCAAAAAGGATCAGAACGAAATGCAAATTGACGTTTCATACAAGGCGCTTTTCCCTTTTGTTTTTTTTGCAATAAACCCTCTATACTATGATTTTTCTTTAATTCTTCATATGCATTATCAAGCAAAGCATATATTTCGCTTGTATTCTGAAGATTTAAATATTCACATTTCACAAAATCTTTCAATATATCAAAGCATATTAATTGTGCATATGATGCTCTCAAGCATTGCTTATAAAGTATTTTCAAGGCATATAAATAGTCATAAACTAACATAGGAATCACCTCTGTTTTATTTCCTAAAAACGAAATGACAGCACTGGCATAATGCTGCATGAGCCCATTGTGGACCTGTTTTTCAGTTCCAATTTGTGTGACTTTACGTTCAAGATGCAGATTATAAAAAATTTGCAACGTTAAATATTCAATAAAATAGAAATGATCTTGACAATCTTTTACAAAAGAATCAAGTGTTATAATAAAACATTGAATATCTATTTTTTTATGATATAACGTACTAAAGCTACTAAACAAGGAGTAGAATGGCTTTATCTGAGTTTGATAAGCATCATATACTGACTTTACAATAGGCGGATGTATAATAGATTTCTGCAATTCCAGTGTCTGTTTCGGCGTATGTACAATAAATGCCTGATCTTGTAAAGATTTGATAAACTTCGAAAATAAATCAAAATGTTTTTTAATCATCACTTCAAACTGATTATCTTGAAAGTCATATGATATTAATTCACAGAGATGACTAAAATCATCATCTTTTAATATCTTTATTAGACAACTAGTCTCCAAAGCGGGATCGCATTGTGAACAAGTCTCCTGAAGAGCGGGATCGCATTGTAAACAGGTTTGTTTTGGGATGACAGACTGAGACTGAAGATCTTGAAAATAGGCAGTACTCTTTTTATCATACAAAATTTCCGCTCGTTTATTGAGTAAGGCTAACAAAATAAATTCGCTATCTTCGCTAGTCATTGCTGAAACTGTATGAATCCATACGTTTAGAAAAAAAATGACAATCAATGCGTACTGATATCGTAAATAGCGTTGATACATATAAACTCTCCTTAAATTGTATAGTCTAAAATAATATAATACACAGTCTAAAATAAATCCATCTCTTTAGCATCCAAAATACCAAGTTCATGATAGCGAATTCAATCGATTGACGATTGATTGAACAAGCTAAAATGACAAAATAGGGTCATGAAAAAATATCGTTAACGCATCACTCTACTGACTTAATAATCTGTAATAAATTTGAAAATTGAGACTGCTCCTTGGTATCGCAATAAGTATAACCATTTAAACTTTGTGAATAAAATTCAGCCCATTTAATCCCTTCTCTAGGTCGAATTTTCCCATCAGCAATACGTTTATCAATCATCTTTCTAATCATATTCGACATAGAAGTTGGATTATATTGCATACTAGATAATACTTTATTAATAGAAGAACCATCAATCACTTGTTGAATATAAAATTTCTCTGTATCATCATCATGACTATAAATATGCACTTCATTCAAACGACCAAATAAATTATGCATACCGCCCATGACATCTTGATAAGCACCTGTTAAAAATAATCCAATATAATACTGCTCATCATTTTTTAATTGATGCAAAGGTAATGTATTAGACACTTCATTTTGAACTGAAAAATTTTCAATTTTCCCATCACTATCACAAGTAATATCAACGATAGAGGCATTAATTGTTGGCTTTTCATTTAATCGCATTAATGGCATCACAGGCAATACTTGATTAATAGCCCAAACATCAGCTGCTGATTGAAAAACCGAAAAGTTACATAAATAGCGAGAAGATAAGTTATTTGAAATACTTTTTAAATCTTCTGAAATCGTTTCTGAATCATCTAAATTACCTTTCTGTACTAAATTTTGAATTTGTTGTATGATTTGCCAATATAATGTTTCAATTGTTGCAATATCTTTTAATGTTACAACACCTAATTTAAAAGCTTCTGACGCTTTTTCTTTAATTTCATCTGCATCTGTAAAAATTTCTTGTAGCTGATTATCATACTCAAATAAAGCAATCACTTCTCGCATTTGATGCACTAACACATGCTCTTTTTCATCTGGTTTTGTATCAAAAGGCATACCCCAAGAACGAATTTCACCCATCACTTCTGTTATAATTAAACTATGATGAGCTGATATTGCTCGACCACTTTCTGTCACAATATCAGGATGAGGAATATTTTCTAAATCGCAAATTTGTTTAATATGATACACAATATTCACAGTATATTCTTTTAAGCGATAATTACAGGAAGAATTAACAGTTGAAGCACTACCATCATAATCAACACCTAAACCACCGCCTAAATCAATATAGGTTACTTTAGCTCCTATTTTATACAGTTCTGCATACAATCGAGCACCTTCATTGGTTGCTTCTTTAATGGATCTCAAATCAGTTAATTGGCTCCCTATATGAAAATGCAATAAAACAAGTTCATCTAATAAGTTCATTTTTTTTAAATAATCAACTGCGTTAATTAATTCAGCTGCTGTCAGCCCAAATTTTGCATCGTAACCTCCTGAACCAACCCATTTCCCTTTTCCTTTAGCATGCATTTTAGCTCTTAATCCAATCAAAGGTTTGACATTCAATGTTTTAGATAAACGAACTAAAGCAATTAATTCAGAAAATTTCTCAATAACAACTACTGTATTTTGCCCTAAATGACGTCCAAGCAAAGCTAATCGCAGACAATCATTATCTTTATAACCATTGAGAATAGTCAAAGAGTCTTTGTTTTGATTGTAAACTAAAACCGCCATGAGCTCTGCTTTTGAGCCTGCTTCTAAACCAAATTTATAAGGAGCACCCGCTTCTATGATTTCTTCTACTACTTCACAGCTTTGATTTACTTTAATAGGATAGACACCTAAATAGCGACCATGATATTCTTCATCAGCAATCGCTTCCTGAAAAGCTTCATTTAATCGCACCACTTGCGCATGCAAAATATCATAAAAACGCACAGAAACAGGAAATTGAATCCCTGCTTCTTTAATTTCCTTAATCACTGATTCCATATCAATGCATATATCTGGTTTTTTAGGATTAGGTAATACACAACAATTACCATTTTCATTAATATCAAAATATCCACCGCTCCATCGATCGATGCGATACATTGCTTTAGCTTTTTCAATAGTCCAGGCTGACATTTATAATTTTTCTCTCTGCAAACATAACATTAATTCACGCACTATTTTTGCGGCAAATACTTCACTATTACCTGTTGGGTCAATTTTAGGTGACAATTCAACAACATCAGCTCCTACGAACCGTTTATGATCTAGTCGTTTTAAAATTTGTATAAAAGAATGAAAATCCTCACCTCCTGGTTCAGGGGTACCGGTCCCTGGCAAAAAAGATGGGTCAAAATAATCTAAATCCAAAGTTAAATAAATAGGGCGATCAACGGGAATAGATTCAATGGCTTCTAAAAAAGAACGTCGGCTATAATATAGCGTATTGTGCTGCTGCATCCAATCATATTCTTCACAAATACCCGATCGAATACCATACTGCATTAACCCATGCTCTGGTCCAAAATGATCATAAACACGGCGAATAATTGAAGCGTGAGAATAAGCATATCCTTCAAAACCATCTCTCAAATCTGCATGCGCATCCAAATGCAGCAACATTAAACTAGGATATTGCGCTAAATAGGCTTTGATGGGAGCATAAGAAATTGAATGTTCTCCACCTAAGGTTAAAAAAGAGGTGTTTGTTTTAGAGAATTCAGACTGGGACAGTAATTGTAAAAAAGAATCCGTCATACTGTGCCAAGTCATTTCAATATTTAAGGCAGATTTAGGCTGCAAAATATTCCCTAAATCAATATAGTGATACTGTGTTAACGCACGCTTTAAATAAGGGGAATAGACTTCCAAAGCATCAGAAACATCACGTATTGCATTGGGGCCTGCTTTTGCTCCTTTTCTAAAACAAGCTGTCCCATCAAACTCAAATCCAATCAAATGCACACAATCTGGTTGCACTTGATCAGAGGATAGAGCGGTATAATAAGGTTTATCAACTGGTTTTAATAGCAAATTCATCACTTCTTCATCTCTTGTGAGCTTTGTTTTACTCGAGAAACAAAATATTAGGCTTCAATAATATTGATCAATATATAAAATAAATTGAACAGTCTAGGCTATAAACAGCTATACTTCAAGGCTGCTATTTATTTTGCAGTTTGTAACGGAGCTCAATTGAAACCTAGCCATTTTAATAAAATGGAGCTAAAATTGCGACATAAGATGTTGGGTCACTCAACAGTGAAACCAAAAAAATATTAATCAAAATCGCTATGAATATATCTTGGAAAACAGCTAAACCCAATCATCTTTTTAGCGAATCGATGCCATTAGGAGACTGAATCGATTATGTTTTTTGAAGGAGTTGAAAAAAAATATGAAGTATTAGTATACCCGCATACTATTGATTTAATAACTGCTTTTGATCAGTCTTTTTGGTCTAAAATGGTTCATATTTGTGACGCTAAAATCTTATCGATGATTCAGAATCAACACTGTATTGCATACTTACTCTCTGAATCTAGTTTGTTTATTTGGTCTCATCGTATTGTCATGGTAACGTGTGGTAATACATGCTTAGTCAAAGCGATGATGTATTTAATTGAACACATTGGACAAACATCCATTCAACATTTTTTCTATCAACGTAAAAACGAATATTGTTCACACTTACAAGCTAGTGATTTTCATCAAGATGTGATAGAAATTCAAAAAAAAATACCAGGCAATAGTTATCGATTAGGCTATTTAGATAACCATCATTTACATCTATTTCATTACAGCTCAACATCGGGCCCCGTCATTCAAACAAAACCTGCATATGAATTATTAATGCATCATATTGACGCCACTGCTGCCACTACTTTTATGAAAGCACATCACAATCAAGCAAGTATTAGAGAAATATTATCTTTTGAACAACATTTAAAATCCTGGGTCTGCGATGAGCATCTTTTTTCGCCGTGTGGTTATTCAATGAACGCATTACGTGAATCTCACTATATGACCATACATATTACCCCTGAAAATCCAGGTAGTTATATGAGTGTAGAATCTGACGATAACTTATTACCTTATGCAAAAACATTGCTAGCTCTCTTTCAACCTAAATCATTTGATTTCATTATTTTTAACAACAAGATTACACAGAATCAGCTAGATCAGTTCACAGATCAGTATCATTATCATACACGCGTTACTGCAGACTTATGTAATCAAGATCAAGTTATTTTTAATACTTTTTTTACTAAAAAACAACAAATTATGACTGCAGAGTCTTTATATATCAATAGGAGTTCATGATGGCATCTAATGTATGGATTGAAGAAGTGTTTCAAGATATTGTAGGCGCTCGCTTCAAAGTGAATAAAATTTTATTCTCAGGCACTAGTGCCTATCAAACTGTTGATATTGTCGAAACAGTAGGTCATGGTCGGGCCTTGCTAAATGATGGCTGTATGATGCTAACTGAGCGAGATGAATATGTATATCATGAAATGATTGCCCATCCTCCTTTATTCGTTCATCCTAACCCAAAAAATGTATTGATTATTGGTGGAGGAGACGGTGGTACTGCTCGAGAAGTCATTAAACATCCTTCTGTTGAACGGTGTGTGGTTGTAGAAATTGACAATATGGTTGTTCAAGCTTGTCAGGAATATTTACCAAAAACTGCTCAGGCTTTCTCCGATCCTAAAGTGCAATTACATATTGCCGATGGTGTTGAATTTATCAATCAAACAACCGATCAATTTGATGTCATTTTAATCGATTCAACTGATCCTATTGGTCCTTCTAAGCCATTATTTGGATTAGATTTTTATCGAGCTGTTTTTCAACGATTAACACCTGACGGTATTGTTGTTTCTCAAGGAGAATCTCCTTGGTATTGTCAAGAGGTGCAAATCCATTTATTGTCGATCTTAAAAGAACTGTTTCAATATACTTCAATTTATAATTTTAATAACCTCAGCTACCCTGGTGGATTATGGAGCTTTACTTTTGCTTCTCCTAGAAGACATCCATGGCAGCACTTTGATCATACTCGTTATGAGTCGCTTGCATTAAATTTACAATATTATAATGACAATATACATCATGCAGCTTTTGCTTTGCCTACTTTTATGAATCGATCTTTAAACAAACTCATCAATCATTTTTAAAACAAGCTAAAACCGTTGCAATAAGATAATAACAGTGCATGACATAATATTTTTCATTAAAATAATTTAAAAAATGACGTCATGCCTCTGTTTTTTTAGGGTGCGTCTGCATTTTGAATTCACCCAAATAATATCACCTGCAATATAAATCATCGCTTTAACATGCCTAGCTATCTTATCAAAACAAGTGGAAATACTTCTAAAATATTTTAATAAATTTTCAATAAGATGCCTTGATTTATAAATATTTTTTTAAATGAATAGCCGATTTTTTAGTATTAGAATATTTTGAGATAACAGCTTCCCTTCCTCATTTAAGTCAATTGGACGCTGATGTCCATCAGCCAGCCTATGCATTTTTTTGTATTGCCACCTCTAGATTGTTCTATTGCTCTTTTTTCTTCTTTATATAGAAACACTTGCATGCTGATTAGAGAATATATTGTTGAGGCTATTTATTTTTTTAGAATAGAATCAGAGATGAAAGGACATGCTAGTTCAATGGCAATATTTTTTGCATGATTCAATAAAAAAAGATGATTATTTTATGAACATCTTGTTCTTATTTTGATTAAAGAATAGAACAGCAAGATCATGCAGGCGTATTCCTATCTTCTCAATCAGTCGATACGCATTCATCATGCGACTGATCTTTGATATTGATCCATTTTTGATAAAAATACGTTAACATCTAAAAAGCTTCTATATCAGCCTTATTTTTTTCATAATTAAATATAGATGCATCTTGATACGGTGATTTGAGGTGATTAAACCAATCATCAATCATGATTATTTCTGCAGCGTTTAAATCTAATGGTTCCAACCAATTGAGTATTGCTTCGAGAATCTCTGTGTGATTTTCGTCTACACATATTTGTAAAATAGTATCCTGATCACAATGGGTATAACATAATATGGTTAGTAAGTTTTCTCTTAATTCTTCTCTTTTAGATAATTTTTGAATGTATTGCAATATGACTTTCACTGTTTCTATATGCCCATTCTTACAAGATAACATAAACCCTGGTATGTCATGATGCTTAGCCAGCAGTATGTTTTCTAAAGCATTGATTTCATTTTTAGATAAAGCAGCAGATGATGAGTCAATATAAGTGCTGATATGCGTTAATAGCAATCGAACAGAATCGGTATATCCATGCTGTAAAGCAAACGATAAAGTATTATGAATTTTAAAATAATCATTTAATTCACTTAACGTTTTAATAGCAGATAAAACCCATGTAATTTGAAATTGATGTAGATAAGCCATAATTCTGGTATTCTCAGTAAAATCTTTTGCAATTTGAAAGACAGATGCTTGATTAGGCTGAATCGATTCAAATAAAGCTTTCAGGTATGGATTTCCTGCGTTTAAATCTAATTTTTCTGGCCAACTGAATAAATCGTATAAAATATCGAAATAATCACACATAAGACTGATATGTAAGATAGATCTATATTTAAAATGAATATAGAATAATATGTCTGCGAAATGTTTTTTGCAGGCTGGATACTTGCGTCCAAACTCTTGAAGACAAGTCACAAAACATCTCACTATTTTGATGTTTCCTTCTTTGCAAGCTATTAATAAGCCTGATACTTCATCAGACTGTCTCTTAGCGAACACGATACACTTTAAATCTTGTATTGTCTCTACATCTATTGACTCATTAGTTAATAATTGATTTAAATGACAAAATTGTGTTAATTGATCAAAAAAAGTACGAATTGAATGTCTATGTTTATTTTGCATTGCATAATACAACCCTTCTCCTACTTTCAGAGTATTTTTTCGTTGTTTTAAGTTATACAATCTAAAAGATTCAAAACTCCATGGTTTTTCACATAATTCAGATTTTAGATGACAACCATAATGCCCATTTTGTAGTGTTAAAATGAATATATCTAGATTTAAAGCAGAAAAGTATTGGATATCAAAAGATTGGCAGTCAGGCTGTTGATAGGTTGTATTAAAATTCAAGAAAGCCATTGCTTTATTGTGTAAAAAGTATTTTTTTCTCTTGAATGCATAAATTGCTTTATTTTTGCCCAAGGATTGTCTATTGAACCTTGAATTTGTGATCTATCATTTATTGGTTTGATATGAAAAATCATACATTGAAAAGTGACATTAGGGTCATACCCAATAACCCAACCTGTATTATAGGCCGTTTTTTTCATAATCATTGCCATAGCATGCTTTGAAGACATAAATACATATTTTTTAATAATATTGAGCTCTCCTTGATTAAAGGTTAAGGCTATGCATAAGCTAAAATCTTCAATATCAGCATAATATCCTGATAAACTTATTTGTTCATAAAACTGCTCATTGAGCATCCTTTCATTTGGAGTAAACTCTTTGGTATTTAAATCTTATAGTTCTATTATTTTTTGATAGACAGCTAATGATTCTCGATCATGAATGATGGCCAGAAAACCATGAACTAAGTACCTACAAAAAAGATACTGATTATTGACACGATTTGAAAGCACTTGACCATTAGCATTACCTGTGAAATGTTGAGTTAATATGACCGTTTCAGGAATAACACGTGCGTTATTAAGATCTATCTGGACTGGGATGGGATAGAACTGGACTGCATTGAAAGAGTATTCTTGATAGAGGCCATATTGTTATCTCCCTCGTAATACAACATTGATCATATACGATATAGACTGAGAATGAAAGTTCATTATGAGTTAGTCGTACTATACAAAATGTAAGATGATCTTTTTGCAATAAGACAATATATTGATGAAGATCTGTATTTTTTTAATATGACCTTTTCAAGTGTGAAGTTCAACAGTAAAGCATTGTCTATAGCCAAAAAAAAGCAGTCAAATGCTAATCATGTCTTTTTATCAAAAAAAGAAGGAGAATGACATGGCTTATCAATACTTGAATTCAGAAGCGAATCTCAAATTGATATCTTTTTGTCAAAGCATGATGCTATTCATGCAATAGGAAAAGCATAGATTATTGTCAATCGGTTATATTACTAATACATCGCCGCTTTGCAGGTGGCGTATCATTAATAGTATTGGTCGCATGTATGGAACTGTTTGCAGGGCAAAGTAACACAGGTGTCCTTAAATTTAATAAAGTCATGGCAGTTTCTTCGTCTTTTGCCCTTGGATGTGCCAACTGGAAAAATATCTTCTTTTGCATGCATTCTACTGTAGAGACAGACGAATCTTCAGGCTCTCTAGTGTTGATAACAGGATATATTTTCATAGCAGGTTCTTGAATATTTTCATGCATCATGATGTTTCTCCTTGAATTTTCTAGCATAGCATAAAAAATAAACTGATAAAGAGGGTTCTGTTTGCTTTCTTCGGTATGTTTAATGGTTCGCTGCATACCTAACTTTTCTAATGTCTCATATGAGATCGCTTGATATCGATACTTTTCCAATTTTAAACACAAAAAATCTAAAGGAGTGAGTAATTGATCATTCTTTGTAGTTAATTGACTAGGATGCACCATGCTGATGATATAAGCTACAGAATCTAAATCAATCAACTCTTTCCTCATAAAAATAACATGCAGGCACGTATTATTTCCTGTGTGTCGATAAGTGACCTGTTGATTTGGTTGACTGTAATATTTTAATGCCGAGATATTATGAGACTTACTCCAGTAATATAAATTGCCATCATTACAAATTGATTCAGGTTTCAGAGAGGTATTGTCGATAATACACTGGTATGCATGAAATATTAAGGGTTTATAAGCCTTGTGATGTTTCATTGTATTTGTCAGGAATGTCGAAACTTCTGTTAAATTTTCATTGTTATTATGTATTATAATTAATAATATAGCTGTTATTTCATCATTATTTAATAGGCTATTGAATATAGATGTCTTATGAAATTTCATTTTATTTTTATGTAAAATGCTCTGTATTTCTGAAATATCTCGTCTATGAATAGCTTGTATAAATTGCAATAACGAATCATCAACACAAGATGTTATTTTAAGCTTTTCTGTTTGTATTTTGCGTCGTAAGCCTAAGTAGGTTATAAAACCTGCCGACTGAGTAGTATAATGTCTAGCTAAATATGCATAATTATTATTGAATACATCTTCTTTACATGGATCAATCATCTGATAACTTTGCTTCATGTCTGATGCAGCCAAAGTCGATTGTTGCTTTGAAAACAAACCATATACTGCACCCACATGAAATAATAATAATATAATTTCTTGATGATCATACAGAATGGCTAAATGTAAAGGATCGACATTATTTGCTGCTGAAATATTCGCTAAACTTTCACCATTTACGATAAAAAATCGAACCCAAGCCAATTTATTTTTTCGAATAGCATGTAATAATAATCGGGACTTAATTGATCTAGCCTCTGCTTTGAAATCCGTGTTGATTTCTTGCATGTATTTTTTATACATCTCTAATGAGAATGATGCATCAATTTTATCTATTGTTGATGCCCATTCTGCGACTGATTTTTTTGAGGCGGATGTTCTTGTTTCAGTATAAATTGCAAGCTGGCAATATGTTGTTGAAAATAATGTTTCTGAGCAGGCATTAAACTCTTCTATTATAATCTTGTCTGAATCTGATAAGTCTATTGTTTTTTCTTGGCAACAGAGATACTGAGCAAGTTTTTCTAAATCCATTTCTTTTGCATAATCTGAAGCTTTTCGACCGGTTATATCGGTCTTGCTGATCATGCCATCATTGCTTATTAATTTCAATATTTTATAAAGCATGATTGGATTAACGTCTCTATAGTGTAAAGCGATATGTAATATTGATTTTCGTTTTATATCTGTTTTTCTTATACCCATCATTTTAGATCTTATTTTTTGTCTAGGAAATAAATGGATTTGATTATACTTCACGACAAAATGATAGTAAAATATTCGAAATAAGGAACAAGCAGTCAGGTTTAATCCTTTTTGGATTAGCGTGCTTAATAATTTAAATCGCCCTTCAATAAAAAGATGTAATGCTTTATTTTTTATTACTATATTTTTCTGATCATTGTGAGATTGGAAAGATGCCATTAAATTTGGTTCAGCTTCTTGCGAATTAAGAAATTGAATTGAAATTTCATCTGATGCTGGTTGATATAGTATGCTGAGTAATATTTCGCATTGTTCAATGTAAGGTAGTTTATAATAAAACCTCGAATCTTGAATCTCAGCTAAGAATTCAGAGATAATGTATAACTGACGCCCGCTTAATAATATTTTTTTAAGATGACATATAGACTTCATAGGTTCATCAACCAACACAGACTCTAACGGCTCATCTGTCTTTCTTAGCAATAACATAGACGACATAACATCCAAAGATCTTAACTGTTGTTGTCTTAGCTTCGTACTGAAGTTAAGATGTTGCCCTAAATGATTGATATCATGATATAGTGATAATGGTATCCTTTGCTCTTGTAAGCTTAGTGAGGGTGCTAGCATACTCACTGACCCTCTCATATCTTCGTTTTTTGCATATCCCTTAGCTTGTACTTGCGAGACCAATGATTGTCTCTCATTATGATGCGTAAAAAGCATTAAATCCTCCTATCTCAATTATTGACTCTTAGGCATAAGACAACATCATCAAGAATTAGTTGCATAGACGATATTGATTTATTTTGCCTTCTCAAGTGTGAAGTGCAACAGTAAGGCATTTTCTATAGCCAAAAAAAGCAGTCAAATGCTAATAATCCATGTAATTCTCCTTCTTTTTACCAACAAAAGAAGGAGAATTACATGGATTATCAACACTTTACTGCAGAAGAAAGATCTCAAATTTACATTTTATTGTCAAAGCATTATTCTATTAATGCTATAGGCAGAGCGCATTGAAAAGATCTCCTTCTACGATTTCAAGAGAGATTCTACGTAATACTAAAGGGAGACAATATGACTATCAACAAGCTCATCAATTAGCAAAAGAAAAGCGATTAAAAGCAAG
>JAAOIJ010000101.1 GCA_015163815.1 Endozoicomonadaceae bacterium | reverse complement strand
GAGACCTTTGCAATAAGCAGTTCAATGAATAATTTATGTGTTTTTTTATTCAAACAATACATAAATTACTTCATTTTTTAAACTATTTTAATAAAAAAGATCATATCAGGCGTCTTTGTTGTCTTATTGCAAAGGTCTCCAATGGCTTATCTCGTCAATATCTGCCAAAGAAAACAAAGTTTATAGGCATAGAAAATGATGAGATTTTAGCGATTCAAAAAGCACTCAATAATAGACCTAGAAAAGTGTTAAACTATCGAACACCTAACGAAGTTATACGAGGAATAGAAAAACCTTATAGGTGTTGCACTTCATGGTTGAATGGGCCAATAAAGCAACGATAAAAATATATCAGTCACATAGGTATTGATCTTATTGTCTTAGTCAACAATCAACTCAATCATCATAAAACTGACTCATAGATATAAGGCATTATAATTGCATGCCAATGACGAATGGTAATGGCTGTTGATTCATCAGATCTGCAGCTGAAATCACACGTTTTCCTGGCCATTGCATATAATGAATGGATACAATACCCCCATCACCACACGCAACATAAAGTGCTTTTTTATCTAACCCAAGTAATTGACCAGGATAACTCCGTGTTGTTTCTGGATAACAAGTTGCTTTCCAACATCTGATGCGATCAGATCCTAATTCAAACCAGGCTATGGGCCAAGGATTGAGCGCAGCAATTTGTGCTTGTATATGTTGCGCTGAATCATGCCATTGAATCAGACCATCAGATTTTTTAATTTTTGGCGCATAGGTGACTTGTGTCTCATCTTGCACTTGTTTTGGTAATAGATGTCCTTGCATGAGTTGTTCAATGACATAAGATAAGCCGATGACGCCTAATTGAGCTAATCGATTTAATAAAGTGTTGGTGGTATCTTCTACCTCAATCCTCAGATCAGAAGCCCATAAGATATCCCCACTATCTAATCCTGCATCCATTTGCATTAAGGTAACACCTGTTTTTTTATTCTGATTCAATATTGCATGCTGCACAGGTGCAGCACCTCGCCATGCAGGTAATAAGGAAGCATGGACATTAATGCATCCATAACGAGGTACATCTAATATCGCTTGAGGTAATAATAAGCCATAAGCTACCACAATAATCAAATCAAGCTTCAGTGTGGCTAATAGTGATTGAATGTCAGGGTTTTTTAATGAAGTCGGTTGTTGAATCCACAATGATTTCTCTAATGCAAATTGTTTCACAGGGCTGGCCTGTAGCATTCTACCTCGACCTGACGGTTTATCTGGTTGCGTTAAGATACCGACAAGATCAACATGAGCATTGGAGAATAATGGCATTAAATGCCATAAAGCAAAATCTGGTGTGCCAGCAAATAGAATGCGTAAAGCCATGATAAAGCCTCATCGTAAAAAATATATTTTGAATTAAGAGGAGCGGCGTTTATATTTTTTTATTTTTTTCATAGCTCGCTCTTGTTGTATGACATCTAAATAAAATAAAAATAATTGGCCATTTAAATGATCGGTTTCATGTTGAGCACAGGCAGATTCTAATCCCGTCAATTCTAAAGACATCAGTTGCTCTTCTAAAGACCAAAATTCAATTTGAATTTTTTCAGGACGTTTAACTCGTTCAAATACATTAGGAACAGATAAACATCCTTCACGAGTTGGCTTTAAGACAGCAGATATGATTTCAATTTTAGGATTAATAAAAATTTTTGGTGCTGATTGATCATCAGAAATATCCATGACAAAAATTCTCTTTTGGATATTGACTTGTGTTGCAGCCAACCCACAACCTTGATGATGATACATAGTTTCTAGTAAATCCTGAGAAAGCTGCTGAATGTCTTCCGTTATTTTTTCAATGGGTTGCGCAATTTTAGATAAACATACATGTGGATGTTCATATATCGTTAAAAGTGCCATATTGGTTTGAAAACCTCTTGTATAGTCAAGGCAATGAAAGATATCTTTCAGTAAGATAGCGATAGGTTAAGCATCCATGAAAAAGTAGGCTGTCGATAATACACAACAATACAATATAAATCCGCCTCATCATATCATATGATTAGCGAATTGAAGAAAAAATCATACCCAAAACAAAAGCCATAATAGAGGTCAATAATAAGGTTAATAACATCAAAGCAAACACTATTTTTATGCGATTATTATCATGACGTTTATTCCAAACTAATAAACAAGTACTTTTTTTATCTTCTAAATTAGTCGCTAATCCACATTGATTACAAGCGAGTTGCCATAAAATAATTGAAGAAGCTTTGACATCAACCCATTCAGCTAATCCTGAGCAACAAGGGCAAGGTTGAATGATGAGGTGATTATTTTTCGCTTTAAGAGACATAGATTTTTCTCCAATGTTTCAAGTGAATTGCAATCCATCTTACATCAAAAAAATCAATAATTGTAAGACAATCCCTGCTAATATGCCAGCTGCAAGATCATCAGCCATAATACCCCATCCACCAGGTAAACGCTCTAAAACATGAATAGGCCATGGTTTAAAAATATCAAATAGGCGAAATAAAATAAACCCAACTAAACCCCATTTTAGAGAAAAAGGGACAAATAACATGGTTAACCAATAGCCGCAAAATTCATCCCAAACAATGGCGGGATGATCTGAAACTTGCAAGCTATTTGACGTATAACCACATAACCAAACGCCTAGTAGACTACAAAAACTTAACAATAAGATATATTCTATCGTTGACAGTTGACTAATAGGCCAGCACCATAATAACCCAGCTAATAAGCTACCAGCGGTTCCAGGTGCAGGGCTTAAGCCGCTACCAAAGCCACAAGCCAGGTTATGTATTGGATGCTTCAGAAAAGTCCAGTTAGGATTGATCATATAAGATGCAGACTTTACTCATCATATATTAAATGAATCACGGCTCATCATGCAAAGCAATGATGAGCCGTGATCAACCTTTATTTGAGTCAGGCATTGATTGCTAAGCCATTTCATCATATTATGCTGAATTATCTTGATTTAATGCTTCTGATAGAGCTGCTTCTACTTCTGACGCTGTCATCACTGCAGATTTCATTCGTTTTTGACGTCTCTCATTATGATAAGTTAAACCAGTTCCAGCAGGAATTAAGCGTCCAACCACAACATTCTCTTTTAAACCTCGTAAATAATCACGTTTACCTGTCACAGCCGCTTCAGTTAAGACACGGGTTGTTTCTTGGAAAGACGCAGCAGAGATGAAAGAATCAGTTGCTAAGGAAGCTTTTGTAATCCCTAATAATACTCGCTCACAGACTGCAGGCTCTTCAGTCGGTTTCATGGATTGATTCGCTTTTAAGAATTTATGATAATCCACTTGCTCTCCACGAATTAAATCGGTATCACCACTATCTATAATATCAACACGGCGTAACATTTGTCTCAAAATTGTTTCAATATGCTTATCATTAATTTTGACACCTTGCAGGCGATAAACTTCTTGAATTTCATTAATAATATAATGCGCTAAATCACTAATCCCTAACAAGCGAAGAATATCATGTGGATTTGAAGGACCATCCGAAATAACTTCTCCTTGCGTGACTTGTTCTCCTTCAAAGACATTCAAGTGACGCCATTTTGGAATTAATTCTTCATATTGAGTTTCATCATGATTGGAAGAAATCAATAATCGTTTCTTCCCTTTGGTTTCTTTACCAAATGAAATAGTCCCAGATGTTTCAGCTAAAATAGAGGCATCTTTTGGTTTTCTAGCTTCGAACAAATCAGCAACTCGCGGTAAACCACCTGTAATATCTCGGTTTCCACTAGATTTTTGAGGCATTCTAGCAATAACATGCCCAATTTCAACTTGATCTCCATTTGAAATACTCACTAACGCATTCGCAGGTAATAAATATTGCGCTGTGACTGTTGTATTGGGAATAATTAATTCTTTATTATTTTCATCTAATAATTGAATAGCAGGACGAATATCTTTTGCAGAAGCAGGACGATCTTTTTGATCCATGACTTCAATACTTGATAAGCCAGTCATATCATCTGTTTGTGTTTTAATCGTAATACCTTCTTCCATACCGATAAATTTAACATAACCTGTAATTTCACTAATAATAGGATGCGTATGTGGGTCCCATTTAGCAATCAATTGACCTCCTGCTACTTGATCACCTTCTTTCACAAATAATACGGCACCATAAGGTAATTTATAACGTTCACGTTCTCGGCCAAATGCATCTGTAATCACGAGCTGTCCAGAACGACTAACAGAAACTAAATTGCCATCAGGACGTTCAACAGATTTCAAATTAATTAAGCGAACCATGCCTTTATTTTTTGGATTAATACGATCTTGCGTTGAATCTCTAGAAGCTGCACCACCAATATGGAATGTCCGCATGGTCAACTGTGTACCGGGCTCTCCAATAGATTGAGCTGCAATTACACCAACAGCCTCACCAACATTGACCAAATGGCCTCGTGCTAAATCACGCCCATAACATTTAGAACAAACACCATATCGTGTTGTACAAGTAATGGAGGATCGAACCAGTAATTCATCTATATTCATAGATTCTATTTCAGTTACTTGTTTTTCATTCAAAACAGTGCCACTTGGCATTGCTAATTTATCGGTACCAGGTTCGTATAAATCTTCAGATAATACACGTCCTAAAATACGATCACCTAATAATTCAACAATATCGCCTCCTTCAATATGAGGCGTCATTAATAAACCTTGTTTCGTACCACAGTCTACTTCGGTAATGACTAAATCTTGAGCGACATCCACTAGTCTTCGTGTTAAATAACCTGAGTTTGCCGTTTTTAAGGCTGTATCAGCTAAACCTTTGCGTCCACCATAAGTTGAAATAAAATACTGTAAAACATTTAAGCCTTCTCTAAAGTTTGCAACAATAGGTGTTTCGATAATCGAGCCATCTGATTTAGCCATTAAGCCACGCATACCTGCTAATTGTCGTATTTGTGCCACACTACCTCTTGCGCCAGAATCAGCCATCATATAAACATTATTAAAGGATTCTTGCTCAACTGTATGCCCTTCTGAATTCGTAACGGTTTCTGTTCGAAGATTTTCCATCATCTTTTTAACTAAAAATTCATTGGTTCGGGACCAAATATCTACAACTTTATTATATTTTTCACCTTGCGTCACTAAACCGGAACCATATTGATTTTCAATATCACTGACTTCATTATTTGCATGTTCAATAATTTTTGCTTTTTCGGGTGGGATTTCAAAATCATTTAAACAAATAGAAACACCAGACACAGTTGCATAATGAAATCCTAAATACATCATTTGATCTGCAAAAATAACTGTATCTTTTAAACCAATCGATCGATAACATTTATTTAATAAGTTTGATACAGCTTTCTTTTTCATTGGCTGGTTAATCATACTAAAAGATAATCCTTTTGGTACAATATTCCATAATAAAACACGACCAACGGTTGTATCTGCAATAAATTTATTTTCTATAAAACTTTGTTCATTCTCTTCATTCATGACATTATATTCAATAATGCGTATTTTAATTTTTGCGTGTAATTCGACACAGCCTGTTCTATAAGCTCGAATGGCCTCATTGACATCAGCAAATATCATATTTTGGCCTTTAGCCGACACACGATCTCGCGTAATATAATATAAACCTAATACCACATCTTGAGAGGGAACAATAATAGGATCCCCACTAGCAGGGGCTAAAATATTATTTGTTGACATCATCAAAGCACGTGCTTCTAATTGGGCTTCTAGAGATAGTGGAATATGCACCGCCATTTGGTCACCATCAAAATCTGCATTATAAGCTGCACAGACTAAAGGATGTAATTGTATTGCTTTACCTTCAATAAGAATTGGCTCAAAAGCTTGAATCCCTAAACGGTGCAGCGTTGGCGCACGATTTAATAAGACGGGATGCTCTCGAATCACTTCATCTAAGACATCCCAAACAACAGGTTCTTCGCGTTCTACCATTTTTTTAGCAGCTTTAATAGTCGTCACTAATCCATCAGCTTCTAATTTACCAAAAATAAAAGGCTTAAATAATTCTAATGCCATTTTTTTAGGTAATCCACATTGATGTAATCTCAAAGTAGGGCCCACTGTTATCACTGAACGACCAGAGTAATCAACACGTTTACCTAATAAGTTTTGTCTAAATCGACCCTGTTTACCTTTAATAACATCTGATAAAGATTTCAAAGGTCGTTTATTAGACCCCATGACCGGTCGACCTCGACGTCCATTATCTAATAAAGCATCAACCGATTCTTGTAACATTCTTTTTTCATTACGTACAATAATATCAGGTGCATTTAATTCTAATAATCGTTTTAAGCGATTATTCCGATTAATAATACGACGATATAAGTCATTTAAATCAGATGTGGCAAAACGACCGCCATCCAATGGCACTAAAGGACGTAAATCTGGCGGTAAAACAGGTAAGATCGTCATAATCATCCATTGTGGATCATGACTCGAATTATAAAATGACTCTAATAATTTTAAACGTTTTGATAATTTCTTTAATTTTGTTTCACTACTAGATTGCGGAATTTCTTCACGTAAATTAGCAATTTCTTCTTTAAGGTCCATATCAAACAATAAAAGTTTAATGGCTTCAGCACCCATTTTGGCATCAAATTCATGGCCATATTTTTCTAAAGCTTCATAATATTCTTCATCAGTCAATAGTTGGTTTTTTTCAAGCTCAGTCATTCCTGGATTAATGACAACATATGCTTCAAAATATAAAACACGCTCAATATCTCGCAGCGTGATATCTAACATTAAACCAATCCGGCTAGGTAATGATTTTAAAAACCAAATATGAACAACAGGACTTGCTAATTCAATATGCCCCATACGTTCACGTCTAACTTTTGCTAAAGTGACTTCAACGCCACATTTTTCACAAACCACGCCACGATGTTTGAGTCGCTTATATTTACCACACAAACATTCATTATCTTTCACTGGACCAAAAATTTTAGAACAAAACAAGCCGTCTCTTTCTGGTTTAAATGTTCTATAATTAATTGTTTCTGGTTTTTTCACTTCACCGTATGACCAAGATAAAATCATTTCAGGTGATGCTAAACCAATTTTAATTGCATCAAAATCTTTAGATCGATTTTGTTTTTTCAGTAATTCTAATAAATCTTTCATATTTATTCCTGAAACAGATCAACAAATAAATGGCTCTTGTTATGTAGTTCAATAAAAGCTACTAGAAGCTTACTCAGATTCTAATTCAATATCAATGCTTAACGAACGAAATTCTTTCACTAAAACATTAAAAGATTCAGGCATTCCAGCTTCCATTTGATAATCCCCATCAACAATGTTTTTATACATTTTGGTTCGTCCATTCACGTCATCTGATTTGACAGTCAGCATTTCTTGTAAAGTATAAGCTGCGCCATATGCTTCTAATGCCCATACTTCCATTTCTCCAAAACGCTGTCCTCCAAATTGAGCTTTACCGCCTAATGGTTGTTGCGTCACAAGAGAATATGAACCTGTAGAACGAGCATGCATTTTGTCATCCACTAAGTGATTTAATTTCAAAATATACATATAACCAACCGTAACAGGACGATCAAAGCAATTACCTGTTCTACCATCAAATAAAGACATTTGACCACTTTCATTTAATCCAGATAAACACATTAATTCTTTAATGACAGATTCTTTAGCACCATCAAACACAGGTGTTGCCATCGGCACACCATTCACTAAATTATGAGATAATTCTAAAATTTCTTGATCATTTAAAGAGTCTAAATCCACCCAATTCTCTTTTCTAGGCTTCCCAATTTCATTATAAATTTTATGCAAAAATTGTCGTAATTCAACGATGGCTGTATTTGCTTTAATCATGGCATTAATTTTATCCCCTAAACTTTTTGCAGCAGCACCCAAATGTGTTTCTAAAATTTGGCCAACATTCATTCGAGAAGGAACGCCTAATGGATTCAAAACAATATCAACAGGATTACCTTGTTCATCATACGGCATATCCTCAACGGGCATAATCATAGAGATGACCCCTTTATTACCATGCCTGCCGGCCATTTTATCGCCTGGTTGAATGCGACGTTTAATAGCTAAGTAAATTTTAACTACTTTCAATACACCCGGAGCCATATCATCTCCAGTTTGTATTTTTTTCTTCTTACTTTCAAAACGTTCATCTAATGTTTTTCGCAACATATCAATTTGCTTTTTAGATGTTTTTAATAATTCCGTTAAAGCATCATCTATCATGACAATTTTAAACCATTGCTCCAACTCTAAATCATTCAAATAGTCCAATGAAATGAGATCTCCTTTCGTTAAGTTTGGAGCACGAGCAATAGGATGATCTAATAGTGCTTTTTTTAATCGATCATAAGTATCTGTTTCAACAATACGATATTCTTCATTTAAATCCAAACGGACACGAGATAATTGTTCTTTTTCTATGTCAATAGCACGAGCATCCTTTTCAATACCATCTCGTGTAAAAATTTGCACATCAATCACGGTTCCTTTCATACTAGAAGGGACACGTAATGAGGTATCTTTAACATCCGATGCTTTTTCTCCAAAAATAGCGCGTAATAATTTTTCTTCAGGTGTTAATTGTGTTTCGCCTTTAGGGGTGACTTTTCCAACTAAAATGTCGCCACCAGATACTTCAGCCCCTAGATACACAACACCTGATTCATCTAATTTATTCAGTGCCATTTCAGCAACATTTGGGATATCTGCTGTAATTTCTTCAGAACCTAATTTAGTATCACGTGCAGTACAGGTTAGTTCTTGAATATGAATACTGGTTAAACGATCTTCTTCGACGACACGCTCAGAAATTAAAATAGAGTCTTCAAAGTTATAACCATTCCAAGGCATAAATGCAATGCGTAAATTTTGTCCTAAAGCTAATTCACCTAAGTCAGTTGAAGGACCATCGGCCAAAATATCTTTTGCTGAAATTCTATCGCCTGTCTTTAATAAGGGTGTTTGATTAATACATGTATTATGATTAGAACGCGTATATTTAGTTAAATTATAAATATCGACGCCATTTTCACCCGGTAAAATTTCTTCTTGATTTACACGAATCACGATACGAGATGAATCAACGCGATCCACAATACCACCACGTTTTGCAATCACACAGACGCCTGAATCATTTGCAACATATCTTTCCATACCAGTACCAACAATTGGCTTATCGGCACGCAAAGTAGGGACTGCTTGACGTTGCATATTCGATCCCATCAAAGCTCGGTTTGCATCATCATGCTCTAGAAAAGGAATTAAAGAAGCTGCAACAGATACGATTTGTTGAGGTGAAATATCCATATACGTGACTTGATCAGATTGTGTCAAAGTAAATTCATGTTGATGCCTAACATTGACTAATTCTTTTAGCAAACATCCATTGTTATCTGATTTAGCAGTAACTTGAGCAATATATTCATCATTTTCTTCAATAGCTGACAAATAAACAATATCATTTGTAATTTTGCCATCAATGACTTTACGGTAAGGTGTTTCTAAAAAACCATACTTATTCGTTCGTGCATAAATCGATAATGAATTAATTAAACCGATATTGGGTCCTTCAGGTGTTTCAATTGGGCACACACGACCATAATGTGTTGTATGTACATCTCGAACTTCAAAGCCAGCACGTTCACGTGTCAATCCACCAGGTCCTAATGCAGAAATACGACGCTTATGTGTAATTTCTGATAACGGATTATTTTGATCCATAAATTGAGATAATTGACTGGATCCAAAAAATTCTTTAATCGTTGCTGACACAGGTTTGGAATTAATTAAGTCTTGTGGCATTAAACCTTCGCTTTCTGCCATAGATAAACGTTCTTTTACTGCACGTTCAACACGAACTAATCCCATTCTAAATTGATTTTCAACCATTTCACCAACAGAACGAACACGCCTATTGCCTAAATGATCAATATCATCACAACTACCATAACCGTTTCGAATATTAATTAATTCTTTTAAGACACGGATAATATCATCTTTATCTAAAACACCTAATTCACTATTATCTTTTCTACCTAAACGACGATTTAGTTTCATACGACCTACAGCAGATAAATCATATCGTTCTGGTGTAAAGAATAAATTATTAAATAATTGCTCTGCAGCTTCTTTTGCTGGAGGCTCTCCAGGACGCATCATACGATAAATTTCAATTAAAGCTTCAATATCATTTTGAGTTGAATCTACTCGTAATGTATCTGCTACATAAGAACCACAATCTAGTTCATTGGTATAAATCGTATCAATTTCCGTAATACCGACCTCTACAAAGGTTTGATATAATTCTTCTGTGATTTCAGTATTACAAGTTGCAATCACTTCAGATGTATTTGGATTCAGAACATCTGATGCCAATACTTTGCCAAAAAGAAAGCTAGTTGGCGCTGTTAAAGAGGTAAAGTTAACGGATTGTAATTGACGAATATGTCGTGTTGTCACGCGACGACCTGATTCGACAACGATATTGCCTTGATCATCTTTAATATCAAAATTATACATTTCACCACGTAATTTTTCTGGCAAAACTTTATAAAAAACCTGATCCGTCTTTAATACACATTGATGGAATTCAAAAAACGTGGATAAAATATCAGCATCAACAAATCCTAAAGCTCGCAATAAAATAGTAACATGCAGTTTTCTACGTCTATCAATACGAACATATAGTAAATCTTTTGGATCAAATTCAAAATCTAACCAAGAACCACGATATGGAATCACACGTGCAGAATAAAGAACTTTACCTGATGAATGTGTTTTACCGCCATCATTATCAAAAAATACACCTGGGGAACGATGTAATTGAGAAACAACAACACGTTCAATACCATTGATAATGAAAGTTCCATTTTCTGTCATTAATGGAATTTCACTCATATACACTTCTTGTTCTTTAATATCTTTAATAACTTTTGTTGTACTTTCTTTATTATATAAAATCAAACGAATTTTAACACGAAGCGGAACTGAATAAGTAATGCCTCGCGCTTGGCACTCAGATACATCAAAAACAGGTTCACCTAATTGATAACTGACATACTCCATCAGCGCATTACCAGAATAACTGATAATAGGAAAAACAGATCGAAAAGCAGCTTGCAATCCTGCATCTAATCGTTCATTAGGGTGTGTATTTTTTTGTAAAAAACTTTTGTAAGAGTCAACCTGTATCGCAAGTAAATAAGGGACATCCATGATGCGATTTAATTTTCCAAAATCTTTACGAATACGTTTTTTTTCAGTGTACGAATAAGTCATCAATGTTCCTCAGCCTAATCAACTTGCGCGGTAACTGTGCGCAGTTCAATACACACTTCAACCGAAACGTTAATCCTTTAACAGATTCCAGATCATTTAAAAATTAAAACGTCAATACATATCCTATACTTCACTCAGTCGCTTATAAGTTAAAGTGATAAGATATATAGAGACTATTAAATTATTAAAATATATGATTTATAAAAATAAAATGTGTTATTTAATGTCAACACTTGCACCTGCTTCTTCAAGCTGTTTTTTAGCGCTTTCTGCATCTTCTTTAGAAACACCTTCTTTCACTGTAGAAGGGGCGCCATCTACTAACTCTCTAGCTTCTTTCAGTGCTAAGCCGGTAATCGTTCTAATCATTTTAATCACACTTACTTTTTTATCACCAATAGCGGACAAGATGACAGAAAATTCTGTCTGTTCTTCAGCTACACTATTAACGCTATCAACAGGTGCTGCTGCAACAGCAACTGCTGCTTGAGCACTGACGCCAAATTTCTCTTCCATGGCTGAAACTAAGTCTACAACGTCCATGACAGACATATCAGCAATCGCATTCAAAATATCATCTTTAGAAAGAGCCATTGTCTACTCCGATTAAATTTTTATTACCAATTAATAAAACAAGTATCATGAAAGAACAAATCAGTGTATTTTTCAAGTTACTCTATGTAAGCAATCAACTTTTTTTACTCGTAGCTATAGCCGAAATAACACGAGTTGCTTTAGTTGGTATTTCATTAAATGTACGCACCAATTTTGTAATAGGTGCAAGCATAACATTTAACAATTGTGCACGCGCTTGATCCAATGTAGGCAGTGAGGCTAGCTTATCTAGCTGATCTGCATACATTAATTGGCCTCCAATAGACAGTGCTTTTACTTCAAGCTTTTTATTGTCTTTTGCAAACTCTTTAAAAATACGAGCTGCGGCGCCTGGATCTTCTTGAGAAAATGCTAAAATGGTTGGTCCAACCATTACACTATCTAAACACTGATAATCTGTATCATGAATCGCTCGTTTCACTAATGTATTACGAATAACTCGTAAATACACACCTTGTTTTCGAGCTCGGCAACGCAAATCAGTCATCTGATCTACCGTCAAACCATGATAATCTGCCACCACTGCTGACAATGAACTTTTAGCAATCTCATGGATTTGCGCAACAATTGCCTTTTTATCTTCAAGACCTAAAGTCACAAATTTTACCCCAAGAGATAAATTAAAAGAATTAATTCAATTTTCTAAAAAATGTAATAGAAAGTTAAATTAATGCGAATGGTGGAAGAAAATTGACTTCACACCATCTGCGTAGGGTGTTTTTGATTAAGATAATAGTCAAAGCTATTACCCCCTACGGTCTTTGATGGGTTTCAATAAGATTGAAACTTTGAAACCGTCAAAGCTTATGATTGCAAGAAAAAACGCTTTTTATGAGTATTTGCAAAAATAATATTAATTAATTGTCCAGAGAGGCTAAGTCTACTGCCAAACCAGGGCCCATTGTTGTAGAAATTGTTATTTTTTTAATATAAACGCCTTTAGATGAAGAAGGTTTTATTCTCTTTAATTCTTCAATAAATGCTTTCGTATTGATTAATAAATCATCTATACTAAAAGCCACTCTTCCAATACCAGCATGAATAATACCATTTTTATCGTTACGAAAACGAACCTGGCCTGCTTTAGCATTTTTAACAGCTTCTAATACATTTGGCGTTACTGTGCCTAATTTAGGATTTGGCATCAAACCTCTAGGCCCTAAAACTTGTCCTAATTGACCGACTATTCTCATTGCATCAGGGGCCGCAATAACAACATCAAAAGCCATATTGCCTGACTTAATATCAGCTGCTAAATCATCCATACCAACAAACTCAGCGCCTGCTTTTTTTGCAGCTTCAGCTTGTTCACCTTGAGCAAATACAGCCACTCTGACACTTTTCCCAGTTCCTTTCGGCATCAAGATAGAACCTCTGACCACTTGATCAGATTTTCGTGCATCAACACCTAAATTAATTGCGATATCAACAGATTCATTAAATTTAACTGTTGAGCATTTTTTCAAAGTCTCAACAGCTTCGGTAAAAGTATAAGAAAATCCTATTTTTACAATAGATTCGATTAGTTTTGCACGTTTTGATAATTTTCCCATACTAATTCTCCACATTCAATCCCATACTACGAGCGCTGCCTGCAATTGTTCGAATTGCAGCCTCATCATCTGAAGCGGTTAAATCAACGCGTTTCATTTCTGCAATGTCTAATAATTGCGCACGCGTGACAGTTCCTACTTTATCAAGATGAGGTTGGCTCGAGCCTTTTGCTAAATTTAATGCTTTCTTTAGCAAGACTGAAACAGGTGGTGTTTTGAGAATAAACGTAAAACTACGATCACTATAAACAGTAATGACAACAGGGGTAGGAAGGCCAGCTTCCATCTTTTGAGTTTGCGCGTTAAATGCTTTACAAAATTCCATAATATTCACACCATGTTGACCTAGTGCAGGCCCCACAGGTGGACTTGGATTTGCTTTTCCGGCAGGCACTTGCAGCTTAATATATGCCTGTATTTTTTTAGCCATAAAAACTCCTGAATTGGGTTCTAACGCTAAGTTTAAAAACTAGCTTCCCGAAAATCTACATATCAAATATTTGAAAGATCAAGATATTCAAAATATATCATGCAGAACTTTTTAATAACAAGAACAATGAACGCGTTATTATATCACGATTATATTGTGTAAAAAAGGATAAAAACTTAATTTAACAAATGAATCATTCATTAACTCATTTGATCTTGAAATGAGTTAATTTAAAATAGCACGAAACATATTGGTTATTAAATCAAAATATGTTGACTCTACACCTGATTTAACATTTTTCAATTTGCATAAAATCTAATTCCACTGGAGTGGGTCGCCCAAAAATAGTCACAGCCACCCGTAATCTATTCTTTTCATAATTCACTTCTTCTACCACCCCATTAAAGTCAGCAAAAGGTCCTTCAGTAACACGAATAACTTCTCCTGGTTCAAATTGTGTTTTAGGTTTAGGTTTGTCAACTCCTTCTTCAACGCGATGAAAAATTGCATCTAATTCTTTTTCTGTAATAGGTAAAGGTTTTTCAGACTTTCCCCCGATAAACCCTAAAACACGCGGAATGCTTTGCACTAAATGCCAAGCTTGCTCAGTCATTTCCATTTCCACTAAGACATAACCTGGAAAAAATTTACGCTCACTTTTTCTTTTTTGACCATTTTTCATTTCAATTACTGATTCAACAGGAACTAAAATTTCACCAAAAAAATCTTCCATATTATTTAAGCGAATACTATCCGTGATTGCTTGCATAACTCGCTTTTCATGTCCAGAATAAGCATGCACAACATACCACTGTTTTGCTTTTGCCATTATGTTACCTGCTATTTTTAATGTTAATCAATCGATGTAGAATAAGATTAACTTTTATATTGCATTTTTTTACTTCAATCTCGTAAAATACTAAACTAACGAACGGATTATCCATACAAGCAGAGAATCAATGCCCCACAAAACAAGCCCCATAAAGAATACAACAACAAGAACAACTAACGTTGTTTGCATTGTTTCTTGTCGAGTAGGCCATACAACTCGCCTAAGCTCTAATTTAGATTCTTTTAATAGCTCCCAAAAGGAGCTGCCAATTTTAGTTTGCTGAACTATAAATAAGGCAGCAATCGCCAAACCTACTAAAGCTAACACGCGATACAAAATGGATATCTGGCTATAATAAATATTACCCCATACCCCTAAAGCGATTAAGCATACAATCAGCAACCACTTTATCGTATCTTTTTTATCTTTAGTTTCTGATGTTACTAAATGCATATTCTCTTCTCAATTGACTAGATCAGTGACTACTTAGAAATCCTATTGTACCTTATTCAGAATTAGTTCGCTCAATGAATTCATGATTACTATAAAAACCCCAATAATACATGATATTAACATGAAATGAAAGGCAAAAAATATTAACTAGCACAGAAGTCGCACCAGAAATATAAAAGATTTTCTAATGCTTATGTATTCCTTCAAGATATCATCATTTAAAAATTTTATAAATCTTTCATGATGCACGGTATGAATTGATAAAAACTGACATACTTGAGTCACTACATTCGTCATTTACATATCATATCAAGCCATATCAATTGAATCACAATAATTATTAATTTTCATTTATTTATATAAATATCAAGATGATTTTGCTATACATGATAGGGCTT
>JAAOIJ010000100.1 GCA_015163815.1 Endozoicomonadaceae bacterium | reverse complement strand
TAAGCCAATTTTTAAACCTAACTGCTGTAATGTAGCTGCTAAGTTTGCAGCTACCGTTGATTTGCCAACACCTCCTTTTCCTGAACCAATGGCAATAATATGATTGACCTGTTTTAAACCGTCAGGGTGATTGGTCGATATTACAAAAAGACCTATTATTGTCGATGAAAGGTCTCGTATTGGAGATTGGGAAGCAGATACGATTATAGGAAAAAATCATCAAGGTGCTATCGTGAGCTTAGTTGACAGACGATCTAAATATGTTGTTTTACAAAAAGTTGAGAGTCGCAAAGCAAATGAAGTAAAAGACTGTATTATCAAGTGTTTAAGAAAGATGCTAAAATGTTATTTTGCTACACCTTATGCTTCTTGGGAAAGAGATTTAAATGAGCATACCAATGGATTATCTCGTCAATATCTGCCAAAGAAAACAGAGTTTATAGGCATGGAAAATGATGAGATTTTAGCGATTCAAAAAGCACTCAATAATAGACCTGGAAAAGTGTTAAACTATCGAACACCTAATGAAGTTATGCGAGGAATAGAAAAACCTTTAGGTGTTGCACTTCATGGTTGAATGGGCCTAACGCATTGCTTTTACCAAGCGATTGTCAGCGATCGAAATATTATTTTAAAAAATTTTTTGATAAAAATAACTTGAAAATCATGCATGAATCTGAACTGAAAGCGATTTTCTGATAAAAAATCAGATAATATTTCGTTGAAGAAAGAGTGTGTGATTCTTGTCACCTTTGAGATTCAAATGAAAGGTATTATTCTGCATTATATTGTAACAATAGAGACTGATTGCAGGTATCATGATTCTCGCTGGCTATGCAATTGATTGATCACATAACGGGGTGTGTTTTTATTTTGCTTTTAATCAAATTGTTGGATATTAATATGTTTGATTTATTGAACCTCAAATGATTATCGTTTAATGTATATTGATTATATTTTGAGTATCATTCTTATAAAATCAGTTTCCTTCTTAATGGAAAACAAGTTAGACTTGTCTTTTAATAGCCTGTCTTTATTTATAAAATACTATTTTATCGTATTTTTATCCTCTGACAATGGCGTTCTCTTATCATGATATATTGATTATACTAGGAAATGGAGCCAACAGATGACTGATATTTCATTGCCTGATAATCAGCTTCATACGACTGATCAACTAGCATTATCTGAATATGCTGAAAAATCTTATTTAAATTATTCGATGTATGTCATATTAGATCGAGCGCTTCCACATATTGGCGATGGATTAAAACCTGTTCAAAGGCGTATTATTTATGCAATGAGTGAATTAGGCTTAAAGCATACTGCAAAATATAAGAAATCAGCGCGCACGATTGGTGATGTTTTAGGTAAATATCATCCGCATGGTGAATCTGCTTGTTATGAAGCAATGGTTTTAATGGCTCAATCTTTTTATTATCGATATCCATTGATTGACGGGCAAGGAAACTGGGGGGCTGCTGATGATCCTAAATCTTTTGCTGCCATGCGTTATACAGAAGCAAGATTAACACCGTATGCCGAATTATTATTGAATGAATTAGAACAAGGAACAGTGAATTGGGATTCTAATTTTGATGGAACGATGGAGGAACCTCATTATTTTCCTGCGCAATTACCGACTATTTTATTAAACGGCGCATCTGGTATTGCTGTTGGCATGAGCACTGATATTCCGCCTCATAATTTAAGAGAAGTCGCAGCAGCCGTTATACATTTAATTGATAATCCAAAAGCAACAGTAGAAGATTTATGTCAATATATTCAAGGACCAGATTATTGTACTGCTGCTGAAATTATTACACCGCGTCGTGATTTAATTGAATTATATCGTCAAGGAAAAGGGTCTTTAAAAGCGCGAGCCGTCTATGAATATGACGATGGTGAAATTGTCATTCACGCCTTACCTCATCAAGTCTCTAGTACTAAAATTTTATCGCAAATTGCAGATCAAATGCAGAAAAAAAAAATACCGATGCTGAGTGATTTGCGTGATGAATCAGATCATGAAAATCCTATTCGCTTGATTTTAGTCTTGCGTTCAAAGCGTGTAGATTATGAGCAATTAATGCAGCATTTATTTGCAAGTACAGATTTAGAGCGGAGTTATCGTGTTAATTTGAATGTCATTGGTATTAATGGCAAGCCAGAAGTAAAATCATTGACGACCTTATTAAGTGAATGGATTCTTTTTAGAAAAGAAACAGTCTTAAAGCGCATACAATATCGATTAAATAAGATTATCACGCGTTTACATATTTTGGATGGCTTGTTAATTGCTTTTTTAAATTTAAATGTCGTCATTCAAATTATTCGTGATGAAGAAGAAAGTAAAGTAATCTTAATGACGCGCTTTCAATGGACTGAAACACAAGTGAATGCTATTCTAGAGCTTAAATTAAGGCAGTTAGCGAAATTGGAAGAAATAAAAATTCGAAATGAACAAATAGCTTTATGTAAAGAAAAAGAAGCATTAGATAAAATAATTAATTCAGAATCAAAGCTTAAGACTTTGATGAAAAAAGAAATTTTGGGTTTTGTGAATCAGTTTGGTGACATGAGGCGATCTAAGCTAATGGTTCGGAAAGAAGCTCAAATATTACCAGAGATGAGCGTGAACGAAGAGCCAGTTACGGTTATATTATCTCAAAAAGGTTGGGTGCGCATGTCTAAAGGACATGAGCAAGATTTGTCAAAATTAAATTATAAAGCGAATGATTGTCAATTATCAGTTGCTGAAGGAAAAAGTAATCAATGGGCTGTTTTCTTGGATTCTACTGGAAGAGCTTATTCAGTTTATGCGCATCACTTGCCTTCAGCAAGGGGCTATGGTGAGCCATTAACTGGAAGATTTAATCCACCTGTAGAGGCTAAATTTATAGCTGTATTATTAAATCTTGAAGCAGCTCAGTACGTTTTTATGAGTGATTCAGGCTATGGCTTTATTGTCTCTTATAAAGCTTTATGTTCAAAAAATAAAGCAGGAAAGTTAGTTTTAACTTTACCAAAAGGGGCTCATGCTTTAACACCTAGAATGATACCTGATTCGCAAACTGCAGCAGTCGGTATGGTGACCAATGAAGGTCGATTATGGATTATTTCTGTCAATGATATGCCTGTTTTATCAAAAGGAAAAGGCAATAAATTAATGCAAATTCCACCAAATCGGGTAGTTAAGCGATTAGAGTATATTATTGACTTTGTTGTTTTTTCAGAAAAAAATATTTTGATTATTCAATCAGGCAAGCGAAAACTGAAATTACCTGCTGCAGAAAGAGCGCATTATTTAGGCCCGAGAGGGCGTCGTGGTAATAAATTACCGCGTGGTTTTCAAAAAGTAGATGCTATTTATTGCGAATAATTTATAGTGATGTAGCATTGCATTTGAATAATCAGCACAATATATTTTTTGTGCATTATTTTAATAAATATTGTTTTTGTCTATTTTTAATAGACTCATCAGCATTAAAAGCTTATCGAATCTTAATATTGATGCTATAATCAGCATGAAGTCTTTGTAATTCAAAAAAATGGATTATAACAAGTAATATAAACTTCGAATGATCTGGTTTTTTGGTATCATTCAATCGAAATATATAGCGGTTTATAGGTGCTGTAATCAGCTGGTCTTAAGTGATGACTGATTAGATTAAAATTAAATCAGTTTTTATCTTAAGTTAATGGTAGACGGTGATGCCGCCAATTAACTGGCGGTATCAAAAAACAGTATTGATGAATAAATTAAAAAAAACCAATGCAGTGCACCAATTTTTTAGTAAAACTTAGGTTAGGGTAGCCTTTAACAATGAACAATTTTAAATTAACGACAACAACATTGAGTGCAATGATAGCATTATCAGCTGGTAGCTTGACTTCATCATTTGCTGCAGATTATCAAGATAAAATCCGAAATCAAAGAGGTATGCTGTATGATAATCCTTTTGAGCCATGCATAAAAAAGCCGCTTGAAGAATATACAGATAGTGATTTTATAAAAAATGGTTTTCTTAAGCTAAAAACAAAGAACAGATCCTTATATAACGAAAAAGACAATCAGGATAACATGCATTATGATCAATGGGCTCATGAAGGGATGATGGAATATCGTTCTGGGTTTTTGATGAATACTTTTGCTATTGAAGCAGAGTTGCAAGCTGCTGCAAAGCTATATGCTTCTGATACTGCCGTAATTCCAGATAAATTACTGTCTATTGAGCAAAATGAGAATGGTATCAATCAATATCGTTCGCGCTATGCGCATTTTGCTCGATTGAATGGTAAGGTTAGAGTCGGTAATGCCGCTAACTTTGTACTCTTTCGTTATGGATTATTCCCTGTTCAATCTGCCTTAATTGCTGATAATGCTACTAGTAGCAGTCATGGGTGTAGCTTTGAAGGCTCTTTTATTAACAACACACTCAATGCCTATGGGTATTGGCTTACAGGTTCTGTGAGTAAAACACATGAAGGATTATTTAATCCAACTGAATTCATCATTAAGCGAAACGCTGATGGAACGTCAGATGGAGACAACAGAGTAGTGCTGTTCGGTGCTTCATATCAAACTGATCATTTTAAACGTGCTGGAGCATGGCTTCAAGTGAATGCTGAAGTGGCTAATGCGAAACAATATCAACGACAGTATTTTGGACAAGCATCTTATAATGTTGATTTAGATGAAAATAGAAGTTTTTTAGCAAATATGCAATATCGTCATGCCTCAGGATTAGATAAATGGGATTCCAGCTATGGCGGTTTTGATAAAACAGCAAACCATTTCAATGTGAATGGATTAATGCGTTCAAATGGCTTTCGAGTCTCAGGATCTTATAGTTACACAATAGCGCCTGTTGACGATAAAGCAATTGCTCAATTTATTAGGAACGAAAGATCAATTCAACCAGGCAGTTTGGCTCATTTTTATCGCTACAAATTTAAATTAGTTGACAATATTGGTTCTGGTAGTACTTTTTGGACCTGTCGTAATATTTCAGGCTTTGACTTACATAAAGAAAAAGTATATCAAGGATCTGTTGCGTATGAGTTTTCTAGACAGAACAAGCCTGGCTTAAATCTTATGTTAACGCATACTTACGGGAAAGGTCATGCAGACTCTTATTTATTAAATGAGAGAGAAACGGATGCAAAATTTTCATATGAATTCCAATCACCTAAAATAAAAGGATTATCTGTGTCTTTTGGAGCTGCTTGGCATAAACAAACGAATCAAAATAAACCACATAGTGATTTATATGTTATGCCTGGTAAAACGAAAGAATTTCGTTGCAATATAGCGTATGAAATAAATTTATTATAGTGCTTATCATTTGATCAAACAGTTGACATAAAACGTGATGTCAACTGTTTGAATTAACATGCACCTCAACTCTCTTTCAATCCGTTATTCCCCCTTTTCCTTTTTGCCTCTTTTTTCATGTCGCTTTATTGTTATTAGGGCGTATCCTCATTCTGAATTCACCCAAATAATAGCACACGCAATATAAATCATCGCTTTAAAATTCCTGGCTAGCTTATCAAAACGAGTTGAAATACTTCTAAAATATTTTAATCTAGCAAATAAATTTTCAACAAGATGCCTTGATTTATAAATTTTTTTTTAAAATGAATAGCAGGT
>JAAOIJ010000099.1 GCA_015163815.1 Endozoicomonadaceae bacterium | reverse complement strand
GCCTGGCGGTGTGCCTGGCGGTGTGCCTGGCGGTGTGCCTGGCGGTGTGCCTGGCGGTGTGCCTGGCGGTGTGCCTGGCGGTGTGCCTGGCGGTGTGCCTGGCGGTGTGCCTGGCGGTGTGCCTGGCGGTGTGCCTGATTCTTTTCCTGATTCTTTTTCATCTGATTTTGCAAAAACATACTCTAATACAATAAACAACATTCCCATAGAACATACTGTAGCACCGATTATTAAACCGACTGGCCCTGCTATTAAGGCAATTGTAGTTCCTGCTATAACAGCACCAATACCTGCTGAAGCCGCCGGATATTTTTTAATCGTATTAAATATGGCTTTAACCCCTTTCATAAAAACTTGCAGTTTTGTCTTCGGTATGTTTTTCGAAGCAAGCTCCTCTATGTCTTCTAATACTTTCTTTTCTGATCCCTCTTTAACCTCAATTAATAAATCACTCTCTTGCATACCGGATGGACGATCATTGGATAAGGCAACAGATAACTGATCGTCTGTCGTCTGACTCAAAGCAATAGGCGTTACGGGAGTAGATTCTAATAAGGAGAGATCTTCTTGTGAGACAGCAATAGGAGTATGATTTTTAGACTGATTGCCTATTGGTGATTCCTGTGTTACAGGATCTTTTTGTTTTGACTGATCGTCTGATAACGCCTCAAGACTGCTTAGCTCCTTTTGAGTTACCTGTGCTCTATAAGAAGAAGTAGAGCTGTGATCTACGGGTACTGAGTGCACTGTGCGGTCAGAAAGCGGTGTATTTTTTATTAGCTGATTAGAGGTGGGTACTGGTATTTTAGGTGTTACAGAAGGTAGCGGCGTGACGTTCTTTTCAGTAGGCTTCGTCTCTTCTGAAACAACAGGCACAGCAGGACCTGTCAATAATGAAGGGGAGATGTTCATGTAAACTCCTTAACGTCGAGCATCGATCTCTATTCGATGTTTTTTATTTTTAGTATAATCCACCTCTTCTATAAAAGAATGAATATTACATCAATTACACCCAGCAATATCATCTATAAGTCAAAATTTGGACATTTTTTCATAAAATAAGATCATTCCCTCTTTATTTACATAAATAAACACGATATTCTAGCTCAGCATATCAATCTATTGATTATAGAGAGTCATATTAATGAGTTTTCAAAACATTACAGCAGGCCAGAAATTACCTCATGATATTCATGTTGTCATTGAAATTTCAGCCCATGCTAACCCTGTAAAATATGAAGTCGATAAAATATTAGATGCTTTGACTGTCGATCGATTTATGGCAGCTTCTATGTTTTATCCAGCAAATTATGGTTATATTCCACAAACACTCAGTGAAGATGGTGATCCTATTGATGTATTAGTTATCACACCTTACCCTATTGCACCAGGTGCTGTGATTCGGTCTCGTCCTATAGGTGTCCTCAATATGGAAGATGAAAAAGGAAAAGATGAAAAAATAATTGCTGTTCCGCATCATGATCTCACAACACAATACCATGATATACACGATATCACGGATATTTCACAATTATTACGAGATCAAATCATGCATTTTTTTGAGCATTATAAAAAAATTGAAGCCAATAAATGGGTTAAAATAGGTCAATGGGGTATAGCTCAAGAAGCACATCAATTGATCATAGCTGCTGATCAGGCATACCAAGCGAAAAAAATGGTATCAAAGTAACTCAACTCTGAAGCATACTTTGAAGATATATTGTTCAACAGCACCATGATTTCATTGATAGTACACTATTTTTAAGTGATGATGCTTGTTGAATAGACAATCCAGGGCAAAGGCTGTAAAAAATGTGTCTATTCATTTGTCAATCTTAGATGGGCAATAAATAGCGCCTGCGATATTCAGATGATATCTAGCATGCAATCTCATGATAATATCACTGAGTCAGTGGTACTGGATGGCATGAATTGAGATCTAGTCAGCATACAGCCTCATTTTTTAAAAACAACAGGCTTATCCAGATTACGTTTTGTTTTTATTGTATTTTTTACCAGATTTTATATTCAACATGCGTCATCACTGGAAATAATCAATACGCTCTAAACATCATCATATGATGAATGCATATCAAAACAGGATCCTTGATTAAAATTACAGGGATCGTATTGTATCTTCATCAGTACTGATATCTTTAGAATCATATCAATCTATCATTCTGCTGAGACTAAATAGCCCCGCAATGAATTCGATAACGCTTCTTCAATAAAAACATCAGCAAAACGACCAATCAGCTCAGGTTGAGTGCTGGCAAAATTGACCACACGATTACAAGCTGTTCGGCCTTGTAATTGATGTGTATTTCGACGTGAAAAATCTTGTACTAAAACACGTACTGTCTTACCTATAAAACGCTGACTATATTCTTGAGTATGTTGTTTTAGCAGTAATTGTAATCGATCTAGACGTGTTTTTTTAATGTCATCTGATGTATCATCTGGCATATTTGATGCAGGTGTACCAGGCCGTTTACTATAAATAAAACTAAAAGATGCATCATATTTTAATGTATGCACTAAATTCATAGTGTCTTCAAAATCTTCATCTGTTTCACCTGGAAAACCAATAATAAAATCTGATGATAAGCTTAAATCGGGACGAATAAGGCGAAGTCGCTTGATTTTCTGTTCATAATCTAGTCGCGTATGCCCTCTTTTCATTAAAGCTAGCATGCGATCAGAACCACTTTGAATGGGTAAATGTAAATGACTGACCAATTCCGGCACTTGACCATATACTTCAATTAAACGATCTGAAAATTCAACAGGATGTGAAGTCGTAAAACGAATACGGTCTATTCCTGGAATAGTGGAGACATGCGTAATTAAATCAGCTAAATCAGCAAATGTTTTTTCTGCTGTTTCACCTTGGTATGCATTGACATTTTGTCCTAATAAATTCACTTCACGCACACCTTGTTGCGCTAAAACAACACATTCAACTAAAACATCATCCAAAGGTCGACTGATTTCAGGGCCTCGAGTATAAGGTACAACGCAAAATGTACAAAATTTATTACACCCTTCCATGATAGAAACAAACGCACTAGGTCCTTCAGCTTTTGGATCTGGCAATCGATCAAACTTTTCAATTTCAGGAAAAGTGATATCAATCATCGGAATTTTAGCTTGTGATTGCTCATTCAGCATATCCGGCAAACGATGTAATGTTTGTGGACCAAACACTAAATCAACAAATGGTGCTCGATCTCGAATTTTTTCACCTTCTTGGCTTGCAACACAACCGCCAACACCAATCACTAAATCAGGTTTTTTAGCTTTTAATTTTTTCCAACGCCCGAGTTGATGAAATAATTTTTCTTGTGCTTTTTCTCGAATAGAACACGTATTGACTAATAATACATCTGCTTCTTCTGGTTGATCTGTCAATTCTAAGTGATGCGTTTCACCTAATAAATCGGCCATACGATGAGAGTCATACTCATTCATTTGGCAACCATGTGTCTTAATATATAATTTCTTAGCCATAGCGCAAATTATCTATCTAAAAATTAAAAAATACGTCATATTTCAAGATGACACAGGAGTTACTGCTCATATTATCAAGCTTAGCCAACAAGTCAATATGTAACCGCTAGTTTGATTAAGCAGGATTCGAAATATCTACAAATCGATGTTCTAAATGAAACTTTTTTTCAAGCCATTCGCCTAAACGTTGTATGCCATAACGCTCTGTAGCATGATGTCCTGCAGCGATATAATGAATATTGGCTTCACGTGCAGTATGAACGGTTCTTTCTGAAATCTCACCACTTAAATAAGCATCAACACCTTGGTGGACAGCATCATCAATATAATCTTGAGCTGCACCAGTACACCAACCTATCGTTTTAACAATACGGTCATGTCCTTGAATAGTCAAAGGGTTTTGATTTAATTTGAGATGAATATACTCTTGCAAGGTACTTAAAAACATCGGTTGATTTAAAACACCTATTAATCCAATAGCTTGCGAGTCTTTTGGTCTTAATGCCCCTGTTACTTGAAATTCCAATAAATCAGCTAATGCTTGATTATTACCGAGTGTTGGATGTGCATCTAAAGGTAAATGGTATGCTAATAAATTAATATTATGTGCTAATAATTTAGCAAGCCTATTTCTTTTTATACCGGTAATAACGGCACTTTCACCTTTCCAAAAGTAACCATGATGCACCAATAATACATCGGCTTTCTCAGCAATAGCTGCATCAATTAATGCTTCATTTGCTGTGACACCCGTCATAATGCGCGTCACCATTTTTTTGCCAGCGACTTGCAACCCATTCGGAGCATAATCATGAAAAAAATCAATTTTTAATAGCTCATTTAAAGCTTTCACTAATTCGGTAATTGAGCTTGACATAAGGCATACTCTCATATAAATAAATAAATACAATACGATCGTTGTTCTACAACAACTCAGTTTGAATATAAAAAATAGACAGACCCGTTATGATCTAATCAAACAGTGTAACAGCCTCTAATTTCGTTTTTCAGTGAGATAACGTGATCTTGTGTGATTCAAATATCATGCTAGCATGATATTGTCAGAGTCAATACGTTCAAGAAACGCTTGATCACAGATTATCCGCACTGAATACCTTTTCAATTTTATAATATCTTTCTCTTGAAATCACTGATAAAAACAGCCCTATAACCTGTTCAAATCATGATTCATTATTCAGCCTCTGATTTAATTTGAATGCTAAGTTGGTTCGCAATATGCTCGTGCACATGATGGGTCATATAATAATGATCCCAGAAAGCATAGTGCCTATGATCTTGTGTTGTCGCTAAAATAGGTTTATTCACATCTAATCTATCACATGGCGTATGGACAGGCGTGTTTTCATCTATATAAAACAGCCTGTTGATTAAACTATTAATGACGGGATTCACATCAAAAATGCGTATATTGGGATGACGATCTTTTAATCTTGACATCTGATTGCACATAGATTGAAAGCATCGTGAAATATTATGAATTAAAGCGTTTTCAGTCAAAATACAAGGAATCGTGTATTTTTTAGCTAATATTTGAGTATACGGCAAAGTATAAGGGGGTATGATGATGTATATTTTACAATGATTCAACTGATTAGCCGCTTCAAATGATTTGATTAAACGCAAAGTTTGCTGAAAAAGACTGTCTATTTTCTCTTGAATATAAACTTGTAAAGCGCTATTAAACACAGGCATGAATAATAGAGACAAATAATGATTCGTGATGAATTGCTCTATATCATTCAAACCCGTCTCAATAAAAAAAATAGTGTCTGATGTATCTTGTTTGTATTCATGTAAATATAAAGAAATCTGTTGACTTAAATTAGGGATTACTAAAGAAGCTTTGCAACTTGGATGATCATCAAAAAAAAGGTTTTTTTCAGTCAATTGTCGATAGGCATAACGTGATGCAACAATATCGCCTTCAAACTGAAGATTATCTTGTTTTTTTAAGCGCTCTGGACTGTAAAACATCCCAGGAATGCCGTTAAATTGCTCATGTTTAGCGCCAATAAAGCTATTTGCCCAAGCATAATTAATATGTTGATCTGTTGTTTTTGGATCTAATTTATGTTGAATCCATGGAATTAAAGGTGTTTTGCCTTCACTCATAGTATACACAAAATATAAAGGCCAATTTACAGTATATAAAGTCTTTTTTTCCCCATTAATGAATGATGTTCCCATTTGATGTTTTAGACTGGTTTTTAAAAAAAAAGAGTTAAAATCGATCTCTTTTACTGGGTTTCCAATAGGGATATACAGTGTTTTTGCATTGATAGATGAATTTTTAATATTACAAGGTTCTGGATGATTGCCTGTATCAATCTGACCATCTCCAAAAAAAGCATATTTTGTTGCGACAGCTGAATGATACACCAAGGTAACACATATCATTACAAATAAAAATTGTAATATCATCATAGGATAGACCACATAAAATAAGGTTGTCGATTGCACTTCACATTTGAGAAGGCAATTAATAATAACATCTGAGTTTGTTATGACTTATGATGGATGCATTGCCTGCAGCTGACAAATACATGCTAACAAAGACTGAGGAGGTTACTAGGGCGGGTCCTCATTCTGAATTCACCCAAATCATAGCACACGCAATATAAATCATCGCTTTAAAATTCCTAGATAGCTTATCAAAACGAGTTGAAATACTTCTAAAATGTTTTCATCTAGCAAATAAATTTTCAACAAGATGCCTTGATTTATAAATATTTTTTTTAAAATGAATAGCAGGTTTTTTAGTGTTAGAACGTTTTGGAATCATAGCCTCCATTCCTAATTGTTTTGCTTGTTCTCGAATTAATTCAGAATCATATCCTTTATCTGCTATAAAGTAGTCAGCTTCTTT
>JAAOIJ010000098.1 GCA_015163815.1 Endozoicomonadaceae bacterium | reverse complement strand
CTAGGGCGTGTCCTCAATCTGAAAATCATTTATAGATTGCTTTTTATTTTAAAATACACGACACTCTTTTTTTAAAAAAAGAGTAGTAACTTATGATTAGAGATTTTTTAACTGATATTCTTTGGGAAAAAATACAAATAATTATGAAAAAAAATCAATGTCATCGATGGAAAAATGATCGACATGTTATATCTGCTATATTATGGAAATTACATACAGGCTCTCCTTGGAGAGATATTCCCTCTAAGTTTTGACCTTGGAAAACAGCTTATAATCGATTTAATCGATGGGCATATAAAAACATATGGCATCATTTTTTTTTAATTCTGCCTTCTCAAGGGTGAAATGCAACAGTAAAGCATTGTCTATAGCCAAAAAAAGCAATCAAATGCTAATAATTCGTGTAATTTCTTTTTATCAACAAAATAAGGAGAATTACATGGTATTATCAACACTTGATTGCAGCATCAAAACTTCAAATTGATATTTTAATGTTAAATCATGACGCTATTAATGCAACAGGAACAGCATTGAAAAAATCTCCTGCAACAATATCAAGAAAGATTTTTCTTATCCTAAAAAGAAAAGAGATTGTTATCAACAAACTCATCAATTAGCGAAAGAAAAGCAATGACAGGAAAACCTAAAATCTGAAAAACACTTCCTAGAATGATGAAATATATTGATGTTTTTATAAAAAAATGGCATCTTGATCAAATTTTAATGCAATTGAAATTTGAAAATAGATAGATGAATCATGAAACGATTAATTCATCTATTAAGAAAAAAGCACTCAGATCTGATTTATACAAAAATTTAAGACATGAAAGGTAAAGAATATTGCACTAGAAACGAAAAAACATCGAGTAGATGGCTTATATCTAATCGAATAAATATTAGAAAAAACTCTATAATTGTCGATGACAAATCTCATTATTGAAAACTGGGAAGCAGAAATGATTATAAAAAAATCATCAAGAAGCGATTGCCAAAATTAATCGACAAACGATCTAAATATGTTTTTTTATAAAAAGTTTATAGAGGCAGATTAAATAAAGCAAAAGACTCTCTTATCAAATATTTAAAAAAAATTCCATGCTTCCTTGGACAAGAGATTTAAATGAGCATACTACATACTAATGGATTAGCTTGTTAATATCAGCCAAAGAAAACAAATTTTATACAGATAGCAGATTGTGACATGTTCGCAATTCAAACCGCACTGAACAAAAGACTTAGAAAAGCCTTCTACACATTGCACCGTGTGTTTTTAAATCAATTTAACATAACAAAATCATACCTTTTGATGATCATGAAAGAAAGATGAATCTTTACTAGAATGTTTGAGCATAAAATGTTATTTTTATATCCTTAAAATTGAGATTGAACAATAAAAAAACACCCATGTATTAACCTGATGCAATATTTCTGATGCAATATTTTTACAAATAAGGATATAGAAAATATTGATATTTCAGCGATACAAAATAGAGTTCAATAAAAAAAACACGAAAATATCACATCCCTAACTGGTTTAACTAGCCTAACTGAATAATACGAGAACCAGAAACTCTCATAATGTCTTCACTTTACTATGTAAGATATGTTAAGTTTAACGAGATTTAAAAAAAATATGTACAGAAAAGAAAGATATTTGAATTGAAATAGTTTAAACATCCTTCATTAATTTGAAGAAAAGTAAGCATCACAACCTGTCCTAAAGGTTATGTATAGAAATAGCCTTAATTTGCAATCAAGTAGTACCCTTTATAAACAATAGGCCTTACTTAAATCATAACGCCTACAGTATAAGATATTTTAATAGAATATTTTTTTATAGCACGTATGATTTTAAAATTATCGGCATAGGTTAGGTTAAAGCATGCTAAATCTCATTAATATTTTTAAAACCACAACACCATCAAAACCAATTCAAAATAAAAAGTTAATTGATCAAACTTATAAATACTGGCGATTACATATCTTGCTTTCCATGTATGTAGGTTATGCCTCATTTTATTTAACACGCAAAAGCTTCAACTTTGCGATGCCCGATATCATGTTAGATTTAGGATTAAATAAAATTGATATTGGTATTTTAGCCACACTATTTTATATTACATACGGTTTTTCTAAATTTATATCCGGCATTCTAAGTGATTACTCTAACCCTCGATATTTCATGGGTATTGGGCTGATTTGTACCGGTATTATTAATATTTTATTTGGATTTTCCTCTTCATTTACAGCTTTTGCTATATTATGGGGATTCAATGCTTTTTTCCAGGGCTGGGGATGGCCGCCTTGTTCTACGTTATTAACACACTGGTATTCACGCTCAGAACGTGGTTCTTGGTGGTCTATTTGGAATACAGCGCATAATTTAGGCGGTGCTATTATTCCTATATCAGTTGGTTTTTTTACAGTACATTATGGCTGGCGTTATGGCATGTGGATTCCTGGTATGATTGCCATTCTTGTTGGTTTCTTTTTATGCTTTCGATTACGTGATAAGCCTAGCAGCATGGGCTTACCCAGTGTAGGCGCTTGGCGCAATGATTTATTAGAAAAAAAACATGAAAAAAATGCATCAAAAATATCTTGGTCAAAAATATTAACCCAGCATGTTTTAGGCAATCGATTAATTTGGTTATTAGGTCTATGTTCTATTCTTGTTTATATTATTAGAACTGCTGTTACGGATTGGGGTAATTTATTTTTAACAGAAACTTATCATTATGATTTAGTCAAAGCCAACTCCGCTGTCTCTTTATTTGAAGTAGGAGGATTACTGGGTTCATTAACAGCCGGGTGGGGATCTGATTATATCTTTCGTGGTGAACGAGGCCCTATGAATTTTATTTTTTCAATCGGCGTGTTACTGGCTTCTATTTTCCTATGGATGCAACTGTCCTCTAACTATATAGTACAAGCTTCATCCTTCTTTTTATTAGGTTTTTTTATTTTTGGACCACAAATGTTATTAGGTTTAGCAGCAGCTGAATGCTCTCATAAACATGCATCAGGCGCTGCAACAGGTTTTATTGGATTATTTTCCTATGCAGGAGCAGCATTAGCCGGCTACCCTGTTGCAAAAATATTAGAATATTTTCATTGGCATGGCTTTTTTATACTGATTGTTTTATGCTCAGGGATTGCTTCGTTTACACTACTTCCTTTTATTCGATTAAAAAATACCTAAAAAAATAATTTATTTGAATTGACTATAATAATAAGCTAATTGATCAATTTCATGATCTGTTAAATCTTGCGTCATTAAACGCATAGCCGGGTGATTAATGTCACCTGATCGATAGGCTTTAATTTTTTGAATTAACTGGCTTTGAGTCTGCCCTGCAAGCGGCGGAGCTGTGATCGACAGGCGACCTTGGCCTCTAGTGCCATGACAACCAGCACATCTTTTTTTATGCACTAATTCATAGGTTTTAGCGGAAAAAACAGGCTGATCCTTGATGTTGTTTTTGACTATTTTTTGATCACTATGAGGCGGTTTTGTGACATAATTTTTTTTGTAAAAAAAAAACTCAGCAATACACCAGAACATAAACCTGTCACAATCAGTGTACTCAATAAAAATCGTTTTTTATCTTTTTTCTTCAATAATTTCGGTTGAATCATGTTAACAATACTCATTGACTACAGACATATCATTGATTGCATCATTTATTATTTCATCCTGTTATAATCCTTTGAAAAACACATGACACTTATTGGGCTGAATGACACAAACTATGATTAAAATTGATTAAATCCAAACACAGTGCTTTATAATACCTTGTTCTGGGATAAAGAAACACACAAAAATGAAAATATCTCCTTTTGGAATGTTTTCTTTGATGATCATTGTTCGATCTCAATCGAATATAGCTAATATATTTTGCAATTTTCATCCAATCAAAATCAACCTATTCTATAAAAAAAAGCAAAATAAATGTACTGACTCAAAAAGCTCAAGACATCATATCAAGATATGACCTATCTTGCTCTAATCGAAGATTAGCGGGGCTGTCAAGCCCATAGATCAATATTTTTTTTAAATACACCTATTTTAACACACGATGGCTTTAGACTTTAATTCGCAATCGATTGAAACAAACAATTCAAAATAATATAAAAAAACCCTTGCTTAGCAATGTTTTACTGATTATGATAAAATCTCAAAAGATACACATTTTCAAAGAATAGACTGCCCATTCTATCCATATTGTTTGATGATAAAAAAAGAGGCTAATATCTCGGCATTTTATGCCAATCCGATATCACTTGAAAAAGATCAGTCCTGGCATACTAGGTGCTTATGAAAAGAGAATAGACAAGGAATCCTTGCAATATCTGTCATAAATCAAGATGACTTCTAAACTAAAAATCATCATGACATCTTTTTTATGATATTTTAAAAACAGTGTAAAATAAAATATGAAATACGCTTTGCATATTTAACAAGATAGGAATACTACATGCCAGTACGCACACGCATTGCTCCTTCACCTACTGGTGATCCTCATGTAGGAACAGCCTATATCGCTTTATTTAATCAAGTGTTTGCTCATAGTCAAAACGGTGTGTTTGTTTTACGTATAGAAGATACCGATCAACAACGCAGTACACCTGCTTCTGAAGAAGCCATCCTATCTTCTTTTAAATGGCTCGGATTACAATGGGATGAAGGTCCAGATAAAACAGGACCTTATGGTCCATATAGACAAAGTGAAAGACTGCCTTTATATCAAAAATACGCTAAACAATTGATCAAAAATCAACAGGCTTTTTATTGTTTTTGCTCTACAGAACGATTAAATCAATTACGAAAAAAAAAAATATCTGATAAAAAAACACCTGGATATGATGGACATTGCTTACAATTGACCACCTCGCAAGTAACTGAATATTTATCCGCCAACACCGCTTATGTGATTCGAATGAAAGTACCACAAGAAGGAGTCTGTGAAATACAGGATATGCTTCGTGGAACCATTACAATTCCTTGGCAGCAAATTGACATGCAAATTTTACTTAAATCTGATGGCTGGCCTACTTACCATTTAGCCAATGTTGTTGATGATTATTGTATGAAAATTACACATGTTATTCGTGGGGAAGAATGGATTAATTCTGCGCCTAAACATCAACTATTATATCAATATTTTAACTGGACTATGCCCATACTATGTCATATGCCACTTTTAAGAAATCCAGATAAAAGTAAATTATCTAAAAGAAAAAATCCTACTTCTATTAATTATTATCGAGATATGGGTTACTTGCCTGAGGCTATGATTAATTATTTAGCTAGAATGGGTTGGTCTATGCCAGATGAACAAGAACAATTTACACTCCAAACAATGCAAACACATTTTAATATTAAACGCATCTCATTAGGTGGGCCTATTTTTGATCAAGAAAAACTCGCCTGGCTAAATGGCTTATGGATTCGTAACAGTTTAACTGATGCACAATTTAAAGCGAGATTATTAGAGTGGCTGCTACAAATCAATGATTATGACACCTTATTACCTTTATTGAAGTCACGCATTCATACTTTTCGAGATATTGCAGCGCAAACTGTTTTTTTATTTTCAGATGCCCCTGAACTCAATATAAGCGATTTCGAATCTTTAATGACTTCATTAGATATCACGAAACAATATTTACAGTTTATTTTATGGCGACTAGAGGCGACAGATGTATGGGAAAGTGACTGTTTATTTTTAACCTTAAAAACACTAGCAAGTCAATTAAACATCAAAATAAATCAATTAATGCCGATGATTTTTATTACAATTTGCGGCTCTCTAAAATCTTGGTCTATTGTTGATTCAATGGTTTTGTTAGGTCCCAATATCACTCGAACTCGCTTTAAAAAAGCAATTGACTTATTAGGGGGTATCTCTAAAAAACAGGTAAAAACTTATGAAAAAATATATCATCATTTAGCCGATATTTCGACCAATACATGAGCGCATGACTTGCTATGTTTAGACCCCTTGCTTTATTTTTAGGTTATCGATACACACGAACCAAAAATACGAATCCTTTTATTGCCTTTATTTCTAGCATGGCTATGTTAGGCTTAAGTCTCAGTGTCGCCATTTTAATTATTGTTATGTCTGTTATGAATGGTTTTGATCAACAGCTCAAAACAAGAATTTTAGGGACAGTTCCACATGCCATCTTGCAATCTGAAAATCATCAGATTATATCGTGGATGGATGTCATGGATACACTGCAAACAATTCCAGGCATTATTGCAACAGCTCCTTTAACTCAAGTGACTGCACTCATGTCGATTAATGAGAATACAATCCCTATGGCTATCCATGGAATCGATCCAAAATTTGAAAAAAAAGTATCACAAGTAGCTGATTCTTTTAAAATAGGTCACTGGGAAGACTTGACTCCATCGTCATTTAACTTATTTCTTGATTTTTCTTTAGCAGACAAATTAAATATTCAAATAGGGGATAAAGTCACCATCACGTTACCTTCTGCTAACATCAATCCATTAGGATTTTTCCCAGAAATAAAGCGATTTACAGTCATTGGTTTTTTTGAATCACACAATCAAATCGATGAAGCTATTGCTTATACGCACTGGCAAGATGCAGGCGCTTTAATTAAATTACAAACGAATGAAGTGCAAAGTCTGCGAGTCAAAGTCGATGATTTATTAAATGCAACGCAGATTGTCAAACAAGCAACACCCAAACTGGATCCATCTTATTTCATGACAGATTGGTCACAGCAATATAGCCAATTATTTTCTGCCGTGCGACTTGAAAAAATAATGGTTGGTTTATTATTATCTTTTTTAATTGCGATTGCTGCCTTTAATTTAATTTGTACATTAGCCATGACAGTGAATAATAAAAAGGCTGACATTGCTATTTTAAAAACAATCGGCTGCTCTTCAAAACAAATTATGGGTATTTTTATGACGCAAGGTTTCATCATTGCCTGTACTGGTATTATTATTGGTTTAATATTAGGTCTATTAGGCGCAACTTACATTGATCTTATTTTTTCAAAAATTCAAGCCTGCTTAGGCATTCAAATTTTAGAAGCAAATAGTTATTGGATTCAATATTTACCTTCTGATATTCAAACACAAGATATTTATACTATTTTATTGATTAGTTTCGTGCTCTGTGGATTAGCAACCTTATATCCTGCTTGGCGAGCTTCCAAAATTAGTCCTGCGGATATACTAAGAGATGAATAATTTTCAAGCATCTTCACTTTTGTTAACGTGTCATCAAGTGACCAAGCAATACATTGAATGTCATCAATCGGTTGATATATTGCAATCCATTCATTTAGAAGTCAATCGTGGAGATAGTCTTGCTATTTTAGGGCAATCAGGGTCTGGGAAAACCACATTGCTACAAATCTTAGCTGGATTAACGAAACCGACATCAGGTGACATTATCATCAACAATCAATCAATTACTTCTTTATCTGACAAGCAATTAACAGCATGGAGAAAACACAATATTGGATTTGTATATCAGTATCATTACTTATTACCCGAATTAACTGCTTTAGAAAATATTATGATCCCTTTACTACTATCTTCTCATCATACGATAACCAACATCAAAGCACAGGCTGAAAAAATATTAATACAAATTGGCTTATCTCACCGAAAAAATCATAAACCAGCTGCTTTATCTGGAGGAGAAAGGCAAAGAGTTGCTATTGCTCGCGCTATTGTACATCAGCCGCCTTTGGTTTTAATGGATGAACCGACTGGCAATTTAGATCATAATAATACGAATAATATTCAAGAATTAATTCTTCACTTACAGCATACTTGTCATATGAGCTTTATTATTGCAACACATGACACTATTCTATCTCAGAAAATGACACAACAATATCATTTAACGCAAGGTCATTTAGTTGAATCAGAAAAAAGGATCTCATGATGCAGCAAAAATCTAGCATGGCATTTAACTATAAATGGTGTATCACACTAGTACTCGTTTTAACAGTAGGTATTGGATGGGGATACTGGCAATATACCCATCAAGCAAAACAATATATGTTTTCTGGGTATATTATGGGAACGACTTATCATATCAAATACTGGTCTACTGGCTTATCCAAAACAAAACAAACAGCTATTCGTTCTGATGTTATTTATGCATTGAAGCAAGTTGATCAAGCGATGTCTACTTATAAAAAGGATTCTGAATTAATGCGATTTAATCGCTGGCCTACGAATACTCCTTTTTTAGCCTCTGATGCTTTAGTATATCTGATCAATGAAAGCCTCCTATTATCTAAATTATCTCAAGGTATTTATGATATTACCGTGGGGCATTTAGTTAATTTATGGGGTTTTGGACCCAATCAAACAATGCATCAAAATACATTATCTAAAATAATACCTCTAAAAAAACAAAAAACAAATCAAATACCTGATATGACTGATATTGAAAAAGCAAAAACACAAGTAGGTTATCAATATTTAGTCTTAGATATGAAGAAAAAAACAATTACAAAATCTCAACCCGTTTTGTTAGATTTATCATCAATTGCGAAAGGGTATGGTGTTGATCAAGCCAGTGAAACGTTAATGTCTCACCAAATTATGACCTATCTTGTTGAAGTAGGAGGGGAAATCCGAGTTAAACTTGATAAAAAAATACGAAAAAATCCTTGGAAAATCACGATTGCTTCTCCTCATCATAAAACAGAATCTAAAATATTACTCCATCTGTCAAATCATAGCATTGCAACTGCTGGTAATTACCATAACTTTTATGAAGCCAATGGTCAGCAATATAGCCATGAAATCAACCCTAAAACTGGACAATCAGAAAAAAATGGTATAATGTCAGCTACCGTACTAGCAGACAATGCTACGTTATCAGATGCTTATTCAACACTCTTTATGCTATTACAACCAGAAAAAGCAATCACATTAGCTAAATCTATGACTTGGCCTATCTACTTGCTATATCAAACTGCTGATGATAAACCCATTCAACAGTTTATGAATACTGCTTTTGAAAAACTGTCTCAAGTTAAAGGGTGATAATATGATCATTTGGTTGTTTACTTTTTGTATTTTTATTTTCGTTGTACTCTGCGCCACGCTTGGTTTATGGCTTAATAAACGCACATTATCCGGTTCATGTGGCGGCCTAAATCAATTAGGTTTAAAACAAGATTGCCCTATTTGTGGAAAACAAACGAAACCAAACGAAGATAATATCAAAAAAAAATATTTATTCCATGAAATTAAAAATTAATGATTGCTTTTATCAGTAGATTTCTTTACATTATTGAAAACCATTATCATCATTTTTGAGTATTTCATTCGTGTCAACTTTATCTAATACAAAACCGATGACTTCTCAAAAATCTTTTATCTTAGCGTTAAGTGGCGCAGCTATTGGTATCGGTAGCATTTGGAGAATGCCTTATATTATAGGTGAACAAGGCGGCGCTTTATTTATCTTAATTTATTTTATTTTTCTTATATTATTAGGTATTCCTGCCATGATGGCAGAAATTGTCATTGGAAAAATAGGTCGTAAACACCCTAAACAGTCCATTGTAGATATTGCAAAAAAAAGTAAAAGCAATCAACATTGGGGAAAACTGGCTTATCTAGCCACTTTTTGCGCGGCTTTAATTCTTTCTTTTTATGGTGTCATCAGCGGCTGGGGTTTGCGATATTTTAACTTATCTCTCATGGGAACGTCCATGGCAGATCAACAAGGCAATGAAACATTATTCAACCAATTTTTAAACAACCCTATTCAAGGACTCGGTTACAGTTCCTTGTTTTTTTTCATGACTTTTGCTGTCAGTGCCTTTGAAATACATAAAGGTATTGAACGTTTAAATAATATCTTGATGCCAATTTTATATCTCATTATTTTCTTATTACTACTGTATGCTATGCAGTTACCCGGATTAACACAGGCTTTGAAGTACTTATTGTATCCAGATTGGTCTAAATTGACGATTGAACTAGTGAGCACAGCAATGGGACTTGCTTTTTTTACATTAGCAACAGGAGCAGGTTGTTTGATGGCTTATGGTGCCTATATCCCTGTAAATCAATCTATTATTAAAAGCAGCTGGATCGTGGCACTATTGAATTTATTAGTGATTATTTGTATTGGCATTTCAATTTTTACAGTCGTTTTTTCTTATAATATTAATACCGATTCAGGACCTGGATTATTATTTATCGTTATTCCATTAGCTTTAAGTAACATGCCATTGGGTTATCTTATTATGCCCTTTTTTTTCTTTTTATTAATTGTTGCCTGCTGGACATCTTCTGTGAACCTTGCAGAACCTTTAGTAACGGCATTCTCTCATCGCTTTAATAATAGATTAATAGGTTCTACTATATCCGGCATACTCATTTGGTTGATGAGTTTAATTCCACTCTTATCTTTTAATATTTTTAAATCTATTACCATTGGTCATCAAGACTTATTTTCATTTTATACAGCTTTTGCGAGTGATTTCGTATTGCCTATCTCTGGCTTACTCATTTTATGGTTTGTAGGGCAAGCAATGAACCGAACACTCTTTATCAACAATATAGGCAGTCATCCTAGCAGTGCTAAATTTTGGCTTTTTTTAATTCGCTTTATTAGTCCAGGTTTATTAATGATTGTACTCATTACGAAAATCATTACGCTAGTAACATCCATTTTATAAAAAATTAGAAGCATGTCACTAGCGCACTTCCTCAATCCGGATAGTATGTATCGGTTGCTTTTTATTTTAAAATAAACGACATTCTTTTTTTAAACAGATGCTGACTGATGATTAGAGATTGTTTAACTGATATTATTTAGGAAATAATACAAATCATTATGAAAAAATCAATGTCATCGATGGGTAAATGATCGACATATCATAGCTGTTATGTTATAGAATTACTTTTCGAGACTATCACTCATTTTACCATGCAATCATTTCTTCTTGAATGCTTTCTGTTACTCTGGATATTAGGTTATGAGATCTGTCCATATGATACATCTCTTTCAGAGTATCCTAGATGTCGCGAGTGATCAAAACCATCGATATGTCTTTGATGTTTTTTTGATCATTTGTTGTTCAAAAGTACTCTCTCTATCTCGAAGTGTTTTGAGTAGTCGTGCGCAATGATCACTGTTTACTATTTTTTTGGCTATATTCATGACGAGTATTACTTTCTTCCTTATGTTTACAGCTTAATTGCTGTTCTCAAGAGATGCTTCTCATTCAAAATGTAAAGCATTTTGTAATACACTTTGAATCAATCTCTGAATCATGCTATTTGGCCCAAAATATCTTCTTGAGTTTTACAAATTTTAACTAATTCATCAATTAAAGTCTGGTTTACTTTGTTCGCTGTTTTTCCCTTCTTATTATACTTAGCAAGAAAATTATACACTAAGTGTTAAAAACAATTACATAAAATATGTGACAGATCCTGATCATAAACTCATTCAATGATCTGAAATCATGCTTTGAGCAATATGATCAATACTGAACTAAACAATCAACATCTGATTGATCTATAGAAATAGTCGATTCTGAATCAATCAATTTTTTTTAAATTTTGTAAAAAATATAAAAAAATTGATTTTATTTTTGTGAAAAAATAATTTAAACGACTGCATTATAGATATTGAAGTGAAAAAATTCAGGCACGATAAAAGCCATGCTATCCAAGCAATCATCGTAAATTAATTTCATTTAAAGTATGACCATCATATGGATGGCCTGAATGAGATTT
>JAAOIJ010000097.1 GCA_015163815.1 Endozoicomonadaceae bacterium | reverse complement strand
TTTGCTGAAAGTTGTGAGCTCCTTGTCTTTGAGCTGCTGCTATTTCTTGGTAAGAATAACCATCTAAAATATTAGAATTATCCCATATAATAGGCGGTAAATCATACGCTAATCGAATACCTATGCAAAAAGCTGCTAATGCTCTTATGTTGCCATCCGGAAAGAAATGTGTTCTGTTGATATTAGCTAGGCAGAATGATATCTGTAATTCTTTTTCTTCAGCATTTTTTGCTTTGTTAAGCTTGCTTTGTAAATTGAATAGTAATTCCTTGATCAGCGCTATATTATTTTCTTGAGTGTGATCTTTTCTGCTGTGACATAAGTATCGTCGCTCTTGTTTTTCTTGTTTTGTTTCTAATAAAGTATAATATTTCATGTTATGCGAGATACTGGATTCGGTTGATATTTGCGAGACTTCTTCATTTAGCATTTCCTTTATACCTGCTATTGTAGCGTGCTCCGGCACCATTAAACGAAAAGATGATCGGATTGGAGAATCAAGTGCCTGTATGGAATTGATTGAGCATCTATGTTCATTTTCAACCTCGGTTGTCATTAATCTATGTGTTTTTAGTAAGGTTTCCCAGGATATTTGGAATTTATTTGAATATACTTGCGATAAAATATATCTAAATCCTCTCAAAGCACCTTTTAAATAACCTGTCTGATTTTCATAACCGTATTTTCCTTTTTTTTCATGATCTTCTTTATTAATGATTAAACGCCATAAATCACATGGGTTGAAGTGTTTAAAAGCAGGATAATGCTGAATTTCTTGCCTTAATGCTTGCTCTTCATCGATAGCTTCTATTTGATTAGTTAATAATTCAAGTAGTCGAGCTTGTTTAGTTTTTGCTGTATAACATTGCTTATAAATTATATCAGGGCTATCTGGATTAGGATAAAACCATATTTGTTGATATGTTTGATCTGTTAATGCCTTGTATTGAATTAACTGAATAAAATGATTTAAGATCAATTTTTGACTTTCAAGATCATGATGTTGAATGGAATCCATTAAGTACGTTATAAAAACAGCTGGAGGCCTATATTCAAAAATAGAGCAAGGGTCGTTTATAAAAGTTTGTAAAGCAGGGCTGCTAGCTGTTTTAGCCATTTCTTCAAGTATTGTAGTATCATGGCTTGATGGTGTTGGCAGGGTATCCTCTTTTATCAGTAATAAGGAAGATGCTTCTGCTATACTAGGCAGTTTGGCATTCTTAGATTCTTTTCTGAGCTGGTTTTCTATCATGTTATCATTAGCAGGTAAGATACAGAGTGGGGTAACTGTCAATTTATCCATTTTGTCTCCTTATCTTGTTATTTCTTTGTTTTAATCCAGTAAAACGATTGCAGGCTTGATGCAGATTGAGACCTTTGCAATAAGCAGTTCAATGAATAATTTATGTATTTTTTTATTCAAACAACACATAAATTATTTCATTTTTTAAACTATTTTAATAAAAAAGATCATATCAGGAGTCTTTTTTGTCTTATTGCAAAGCTCTCGGATTGTAATAAAAAGCATGCCTAAGTAAAATATACTGAGATGCGAATATTAATGTATCTCTGTTTCAGCTGGTGCAATGTTGATTATTTTTAATAAACCACTCATATCAAGTATAGCTAAAATCGATTGATTAACATGAAAAAGTGTCATCTTTTTTGAAAAACAGCGTGCAAGTTTCAAAAATTCACTTAAACCTGTGCTATTAATGCTTAATAATTGAGAGCAATCAATTTCAAGTGATTTATTCGTATTGTCAGATATGCGAGTTAAAATGGATTTAAAAATATAAAATGTATTATGATTCAATGCCCCAGACAAAGTCATGAGGTAATGGGTATCATCTTCATCAAGATGAGCAGCAAATTCATTTTTTTTAAAATTTTCACGCCTCATTTGATTATTGTATTCAGCATACTGCCCTTTAGAGAGTAAATCATCTAAAGCGGCTTCGCTTAATTTGAAATTGTACATGCCGTCGCTCATATTCATACCTACTTATATTGTTGTGAGTTATATAGGTAAGAACACAGAGACAGTGAAATAGTTCCTTTGTTTTTTATATTTTCTGAATATTCAGTATATTTGATGATAAAATATCAGTTATTTTTTTTGTAAGCAGTTGTAATATATGTTATTTTTTACTTTCCTTGTTTGTATGTATACGATAGTCTGATATGATATCATTTTCTCTTAAATCATGCCTATCTAGAGTGCATGCGTTATCCAATATATCCAAAAGGACTCATTTGTCCATAAATTGATAGTTATTTCTCATGATCATCGCTATATAAAGCGAGTCATGTAACCTAATATTTTTATGAAAAATAAGGGTATTGCTTGATTTTATTTGTAAATTTTTATATATTGGTTTTCTAGTGATTGTAATATTTAGTTTTTATTGATATTTCTGTATTTAATTGATATTGACTCAATGAAAGCACAGCTTGATTTTAAAAATAAAGCTTTATTTGCTTGAAAAATACTGACCTCCTTGCTGTACCAAAATGGACAGCTTTTATATCCATAAGGAGCTTATATGCGCCATTATGAAGTTGTTTTTTTAGTTCATGCTGATCAAAGTGATCAGGTACCTGTGATGCTAGAACGCTATAAAAAGTTAATTACTGATACAAAAGGCAAATTACATCGACTGGAAGACTGGGGACGAAGAGCATTAGCTTACCCTATTAAAAAAATACATAAAGCACATTATGTCATGCTAAATATTGAATGTACTTATGATATGTTAAAAGAATTGCAGCATAGTTTTATGTTTAACGATGCGATTCTACGTTATATGATTGTTTCTAAACAGGAAGCTATTACAACACCTTCTTTAATATTATCACAAGATAATGAACGTGCCCCTGCATCAAATAATCGAGCAGAACATAGTAATAAATTTGATGAAGAAGTACTTTCAAAGCATGAATCATGAAACTGATTTTCAATACAATAGATCCCATGTCAACTGATTGAATAAAAAGGTAAATAGAATGGCTTCATTTTTTAGACGTCGTAAATTTTGTCGATTTACGGCAGAATGCGTGAAAGAAATTGATTATAAAGATTTAGCAACATTGAAAGCGTATACAACAGAAACAGGTAAAATTGTACCAAACCGAATCACAGGTACAAAAGCACACTATCAACGTCAACTGGCTAAAGCAGTGAAAAGGGCGCGTTATTTAGCGTTAATGCCTTATTGTGATAGACACTAAGGTTTTATTGAGTCAGCATTAAGAGAGATTATTCATGGAAGCATTAGCACGATTTGCTATGCGAAGCCGTATCAATGCTATCATATGCGTTTTGTTAGCCAATATGATCCCCATGACATTTTTTTTAGGATCAGCATGTGCCGCCTTAATTATATTAAGAAAAGGTTTTAAAGAAGGTTCTATTGTCTTTTTTTATGCAATGTTACCAGCTTTGATTTGGCTTTCTTACCAGTCTCCTGGTCCTTTATTGTGTTTATTGGGCACTGTTTTATTAGCTGTCTGTTTACGTCGCACAATGCATTGGTCTGCAGCGCTGATGCTGCTAGTGCCAATTGCGATCTGCACAGTTGGCATATTAACAACCCTATATTCAGAATTTTTGAATAATATTATTCAGCAATTAAAAATGGTCTATCCTGATTGGCTGTCTTATGTCATGCAAAATGGAGCTGAACCCCTTATTCAAGAAGAACAGTTTGTGTTCTTATGGGGGTTATTATTAAAAGGATATATCATTTTTGTTTTACTGCATATCGTCGTATCTATTTTTTTAGCTAGATATTGGCAATCTATATTATATAATCCCGGTGGATTGAAACAAGAATTTTATCAATTTAAATGGCCTTTGCCTTGGTTGTTATGTCTATTATTAGGGATGATGATCACTATGTGGAGTTCAAGTATCTGGTTGCAAGCTTGCTTGCCTGGATTTTTGATACCATTATTATTAGCAGGGTTAGCTTTGGGACATGATATTATTGCTGCCAAAAGCGGTCAGTATCAAAAAATATGTATTATATTGATGTATCTTTTTTTATTGTTTGTATACCCACTTTTTATCGTGATTGCATGTTATGATAGCTTGTTTGATTTACGCAAGAAAGTGAGATCATGACATGATTCAGTCTGCATAAAATCATGCAGACTGTTATCAAGCAAATATAGAGGAGTATTTTTGTGGAAGTCATTTTATTAGAAAATATTATAGGGTTAGGTCAACTAGGTTCGACTGCTAAAGTGAAAGTAGGTTATGCGCGAAATTTTCTACTACCTTTTGAAAAAGCAATACAGGCAACGAAAGCCAATCTTGTAGAATTTGAAACGCGTCGAAAAGAATTAGAGCGTAAAGCCAATGAAAAATTAGCTTTAGCGCAAGATCGAGCCAAAGCTTTATCAGAAATTGAGTTGACTTTAACAGCCAAAGCCAGTGAAGAAGGTAAATTATTTGGATCTATTGGTGTTCGTGATTTAGCTGACTCAATTAGCTCGGCTGCAAAAGTTAAGATTACAAAACGTGAAATCCAAATGCCTGATGGACCTATTCGAAATATCGGAGAATATGATATTCCATTACAATTGCATGCTGATCTGAAATCGATGATTAAAGTATATGTAAAAGCAGAAGATTAATCGACAATACAAGCATTTTTGTATAGTGTATGACTTCATTGACATTATACAAGCTATCAATTGGAGCAATCTTACGATGTTACGCCAACTTTTTGATGCAGAAACGTCTACTTATACTTATCTGATTAGTAGTCAAGTAGATAATAAGAAAATGGCTATATTAGTCGATCCAGTATATCATCGTGTTGAACAATATTTAAATTTATTAAAAGAATTATCCATAACTTTAGTGGCTGTGGCTGATACGCATGTGCATGCTGATCATATTACGGCTGCTGGTTTACTGCAAGATCAAACGCAATGTGACATTATTATGTCTGACAAAGCGAAAGTGACTGGTGTCACAAAAGCATTAGCCCATTTAGATACTTTTTGTATTGGCAATACGCAATTTATTTGTTTTGAGACACCAGGCCATACAAGTGATTCTTGTTGTTTTTATAATGAAGAACAACATTATGTACTCACAGGAGATACTTTGCTTGTTCGAGGAACAGGTCGAACCGATTTTCAGTCAGGTAACTCAAAACAAGCTTGGTCTAGTTTAAATCATTTGATGACCTTGCCGAGTGAAACACGTATATATCCTGGGCATGATAACGGGATGACTTGGAGTACAATTCAAGAAGAAAAACAACATAACCCTAGACTGCAAGTAAAAACAGCTGAAGCGTATCATCAACTGATGTTATCTCTGAATTTGCCAACACCAAAATTGATTCACGAAACGGTACCAGCTAATTTGAACTGTGGGCGTATTTGACGTATTAAAGATAATGTGTGTCATGTCATTCATATTATAAAAAAGAACAGCGTATTTTTGTCGCAACACAGAGAAAAAATATATTTCATGCAGAGGTAATGTTATGCTAAGAGATCAACCTGCTGCTTAGCATCAGTGTTCATGCAATAAGCAAATCATTGACTCTAGTTGCAATCAGTCATCTGATCTGACAGCCTCTCATGTATATTATTGATGATCATAAAATTATGCGTAGGATGACTTCAGTTTTGTAGCGCATGATGTGATCTATTGATCAGTATAATTCATTTGACAAGAAAATTGATCTCTGATAGATTATCGAGAATTTTGGCCAATATTTGATGTCGTATGCTTCATTTAAATAGAGTGTCGTTCCCATTTAAACGATGCGTTACTTCTTGCTTGTATTGACTTGTATTGATGTAATTCGTTTTACTTAGTATGAGGTAAATAATACAGATATGTTATCAAAAAATGCATTACTAGTTTTGGAAGATGGTACGCAATTTTCTGGTTTTTCTGTTGGATCTCAAGGAATAGCAGTAGGCGAACTAGTTTTTAATACATCAATCACAGGTTATCAAGAAATTATTACTGATCCTTCGTATTCTAATCAATTGATTACCTTTACTTATCCTCATATTGGCAATACAGGGATTACTGAAGCGGATTCAGAATCTAATAAAATTCAAGCGGCTGGTTTAATTCTGAAGAATATGTCAAAAATAGCGAGTAACTGGAGAAGTGTTCAGTCTTTACCCGATTATTTGAAATCTCAAAATACTATTGCAATTGCTGGTGTTGATTGTCGAAAAATAACCACTTTATTGCGCTCTAAAGGGAGCATGAAAGCCTGTATCATGGCTGGTGATATCAATTATGATCAAGCATTACAGAAGGCCAATTCATTTAGCGGCTTAGTTGGCTTAGATTTAGCAAAACAAGTGTCTTGTCAAACAATTTATACGCTCAATGCAAAAACTATCAAGTCATCTAATATAGATCCTTTGCACTATGGAGACCCTGTATTGCCTTCTCAGTATCATGTGGTGGCTTATGATTTCGGTATTAAATCCAGCATTTTGCATCAACTCATTCAAAAAGGCTGTCATGTAACGGTTGTTCCAGCGACAACAACCACTGAAACAGTCTTAGCGATGAAGCCACATGGTATTTTTTTATCCAATGGACCAGGTGATCCGGCTGCTTGTCACTATGCTATTGAAGCTACAAAAATATTTATTGACAACAAAATACCTGTGTTTGGTGTTTGTTTGGGTTATCAATTAATTGCTTTAGCTTGTGGCGCTACAACCAGTAAAATGAAATTTGGACATCATGGTGCAAATCATCCAGTTCAAGATATCTTGACGAAAAAAGTCTTGATTACCAGTCAAAATCATAATTTTGCAGTGAATGACAGTAGTTTACCAGATTGTTTGCAAATAACACATCGTTCCTTATTTGATCAAAGTTTGCAAGGATTATCACATACTGTCTGCCCTGTATTTGGCTTCCAAGGGCATCCAGAAGCGAGTCCGGGGCCACATGATGCTAATATATTGTTTGATCGTTTTATTGCATTATTAAAAGCCTATATTATTTAGCATATTATTGAGTTAATCAGCTGAAAATAACATAGGATCTATTGACTGTATGAACCGTTATTTTGAAATAACATATTATTTTATCATGACTTCATTCATAGGAAAAAGCGAATAAAAAATGCCAAAAAACCAACATATTAACAGTGTATTGATTTTAGGTTCAGGCCCTATTGTGATTGGTCAAGCCTGTGAATTTGATTACTCAGGTGTTCAAGCTTGTAAAGCATTACGTGAATCAGGTTGTCGTGTGATCTTAGTTAACTCTAATCCTGCAACGATTATGACAGATCCTGATATGGCTGATGCCACTTATATCGAACCCATTCGCTGGCAAACACTCAAAAAGATTATTGAAATAGAAAAACCAGATGCATTATTACCCACTATGGGCGGACAAACGGCTTTAAATTGTGCTTTAGATTTAGAAAAAAATCATATTTTAGAGCAAAATAATGTCATGATGATTGGTGCTAATGCAGACGCAATTTCGAAAGCAGAAGACCGTGCTTTATTTGATCAAGCGATGAAAAAAATTGGGCTAAAAACACCAGAATCTGGTATTGCCTCTTCCATGGAAGAGGCTTATACGATCTTACAGCGCGTGAATTTACCTTGTATTATTCGACCTTCTTTCACAATGGGCGGCACAGGTGGTGGTATTGCCTATAATGTAGAAGAATTTAAAACAATTTGTATGCGAGGGTTTGATTTATCTCCTACGAGTCAATTATTAATTGATCGTTCTTTAATTGGCTGGAAAGAATTTGAATTAGAAGTTATTCGAGACTGCGCTGATAACTGTATTATTGTCTGTACAATTGAAAATCTTGATCCAATGGGTATTCATACGGGAGACTCAATTACCGTCGCCCCAGCTCAAACGTTAACAGATAAAGAATATCAAAATATGCGTAATGCTTCAATTAAAGTATTGCGTGAAATTGGTATTGAAACGGGAGGTTCTAATGTCCAGTTTGCTGTTAATCCTGAAACGAGTGAATTAGTCGTCATAGAAATGAATCCACGCGTGTCGCGTTCATCAGCTTTAGCATCTAAAGCAACAGGCTTTCCAATCGCTAAAGTTGCCGCTAAATTAGCCATTGGTTATACATTAGATGAATTAAAAAATGAAATCACGAGTGGTGTAATGCCTGCTTCTTTTGAGCCGACATTGGATTATGTCGTGACTAAAATGCCTCGCTTTTCTTTTGAAAAATTTCCAGATTCAGATCATCAGTTAACAACACAAATGAAATCAGTTGGCGAAGTGATGGCAATTGGTGGTAATTTTCAAGAATCAATTCAGAAAGCATTACGTGGATTAGAATTAGATCTGAGTGGTTTTGATCCGATTGTACTAGATCAAGAACCTCAAGTCCGTGATCATCATTTAAAAAAAGAATTAAGTTTTCCTAGCGCTCACCGTATTCAGTATGTTGCAGATGCGTTCCGTTTGAATTTTTCTGTAGAAGAAATATATCAATTAACGCATATTGATCCTTGGTTTTTAGAAGAAATTAAAGATTTAATACAGACAGAGCATTGGATTTCGAATCAAAAATTAGAGCACTTAACGCAAGCTGATTGGTTTCAATTAAAACAAAAAGGATTTAGTGATTTACGGTTAGCCATTTTATGGGATACCAATGAAGAGGCTGTTCGTTTACAGCGCATAACTCATCACATTAAACCTGTCTTTAAACGTGTTGATACATGTGCTGCTGAATTTGAGTCATGCACTGATTATTTGTATGCAACGTATGAAATAGAAGGTGATGTTAAACCTGAAATCCAACAGTCAAATAAAGTGATGGTATTAGGGAGTGGTCCTAATCGTATTGGACAAGGTATTGAATTTGATTACTGTTGTGTTCATGCCGCTTTAGCTGTGCGAGAAATGGGATTTGAGTCCATTATGGTCAATTGTAATCCAGAAACAGTCTCAACTGATTTTGATGTAGCGAATCGCTTATATTTTGAATCGATTACCTATGAAGATATTTTAAATATTGTTGAATTTGAAAAGCCATGCGGGGTTATTATACAGTATGGAGGCCAAACACCACTTAAATTAGCGAAGCAGCTTGAAAAATCAGGTGTTCCGATTATTGGCACACCCCAAAAAGCGATTGATCGTTCGGAAAATCGTAAGCTTTTTCAAGAAGTTGTCGAAAAATTAAGCTTATTACAGCCTCATAATAAAATTGTGTCTAGTCAAGCAGCTGCTGTAGAGGCAGCAGATGATATTCAGTATCCGTTGATCGTAAGACCATCTTATGTTTTAGGTGGACGAGCAATGGAAATCATTAAATCACAAGAAGAATTATTGCAATATTTGAATGATACCGTCATGATTTCTTTAGATTCTCCTGTATTGTTAGATCAATATTTAACACAAGCTATTGAAGTAGATGTTGATGCATTATGTGATGCCCAATGTGTGGTTATTGTTGCTATTATGCAGCATATTGAACAAGCTGGTATTCATTCTGGTGATTCTTCTTGTTCTATTATGCCACTTAATTTAGAAAGCCATATTCAAGATGAGATTATTAAAAATGTAGAAAAATTGGCGCTTGAATTAGGTGTTATTGGATTAATGAATATACAATTTGCTGTGAAAAAAAATGAAGTGTATATTATTGAAGTGAATCCTCGTGCTTCCAGAACTATTCCTTTTATATCTAAAGCATTAGGAGTTCCGGTTGCAAAATTAGGAGCTCAAGTGATGCTGGGCCAATCTTTAAGATCTTTCGATTTACCCAAAATTTTAAAACCAGTGTGTCATGCTGTGAAAGGCGCTGTTTTTTCATTTGAGAAATTTTCAATGGTTGATCCGATTTTAGGTCCAGAAATGAGATCAACAGGTGAAGTGATGGGATTAGGAGATTCTTTTGATGAAGCGTATTTAAAAACACAATTAGCTGTTAATATGAACTTGCCGTGTGGCGGTAAAGCATTGATTAGTGTTTGTGATAGCGATAAGCCAGATATTATTGCTTTAGCTAAACGTTTAATTGCATTAGATTTTGAATTAATTGCCACTAATGGCACTGCAAAAGTGTTAAGAAAAGCAGGTTTTGTGGTTGAACGTATTAATAAAGTGGTTGAAGGACGTCCTAATTTAGTTGATTTAATTGTCAATAAAACGATTCAATTAGTCGTGAATACAACTGAAGATCGTCAAGCAATTAAAGATTCTTATACAATAAGGCGTTCTGCATTAATTAATCGCGTACTATATACAACGACTATCTCTGGAGCCTTAGCGATTAGTCAAGCCATCCAGTTTGGTCCTGAAAAGCATGTAAGATCTTTGCAATCTTTGCAATCTTTGCAATCTTTCAATAAAGATATTCAATTTAACCTGAATCAATAAAGCACGATATTTTTGATTTAATCAGTATTAACTAAATAGGTATCATGATGGATAAGTTTCCAATGACCCCTGAAGGTGAAGAAAAATTAAGAAAAGAATTAGAGCAACGTAAAAGCTTTGATCGACCTAAAATTACACAAGCCATTGCTGAAGCAAGAGAATTAGGTGATTTAAAAGAAAATGCTGAATATCATGCAGCAAGAGAAGAGCAAGGATTTAATGAAGCGTGTATTTCTGATATGGAAAATAAACTCAATCGAGCACAAGTGATTGATATAAAAAAAATAAAACATCAAAATAGAGTCGTATTTTCTTCAACTGTAACATTGAAAAATCTTGAAAATGATCAGTTGATTACGTATCAAATTGTCGGAGAAGATGAATCTGATATTAAATTAAAAAAAATATCAGTTACCTCTCCTCTTGCTCGCGCTATCATAGGAAAGGAGATAGGCGATATTGCTTCTATTAGCACCGCTAACGGGCTGGTTGAGTATGAAATCAATAAAATAGAGTTTATTTAGTCATGTGATGTGACATGTTTCAGTCGATTTCATCAGTTTGAATCTTTCTTTTATTTAGCTTTTTGTTTAAAAAAATGCTAAATTGTCAGATAGTAGTATGGAAAAAGTAATCTACATAGAAAGGTTCTCGTTTGATATTGAATACAAGCATATTAGCGCAGTTTTATAATAAAGCACTTGTTGTAAAAGTGTAGGAATAAACACTCATGATAAATGAGAATCTTATCACTTGTTAATGCATGGAATAATCTATGGGTAAAATGTTGGTTATTGTGGAATCTCCAGCTAAAGCAAGAACAATCAATAAATATTTAGGTAATCAATTTATTGTGAAGTCCAGCGTAGGTCATATTCGTGATTTACCTGTGAGCGGCCATAAAAAAAATACCCAAGATTTAAAAGCTAGAGCAAAAGCTGCTGCGGCAACCAGGAAAATGTCACCTGATGAAAAAGCAATTTATAAAAATAAAAAAGCACAAGCGTTACTAATTTCTAGAATGGGTATCGACCCTGATGATAATTGGCGTGCTAATTATGCTATTTTACCTGGGAAAGATAAAATTGTTTTAGAACTGAGAAAATTAGCGTCAGCTGCAGATATTGTATACTTAGCAACTGACTTAGATCGAGAAGGAGAAGCGATTGCTTGGCATTTACGTGAAACAATTGGTGAATCTGTTGCTCAATTTAAACGGGTTACTTTTAATGAAATAACCAAAACAGCGATTCAAGAAGCTTTTGAAAACCCAAAAGAATTAAATATTAATCGAGTGAATGCGCAGCAAGCTAGGCGATTTTTAGATCGCGTAGTCGGTTATATGATTTCTCCTTTATTATGGAGAAAAATTGCACGTGGATTATCTGCCGGACGTGTTCAATCTGTCGCAGTCCGTGTTATTGTAGAACAAGAGCGTGAAATCAGAAAATTTTCCCCTGAAGAATATTGGGAAATTAAAGCGCAACTGACCAGTCATGACACATCTATTCAATTTGATGTGGTTAAACAAGATGGCCTAGGATTTAGACCTACCACACAAAAAGACGCCAAAATTGCAGTTGATCAACTCAAAAAGGCTTCCTATGTCATTAAAACGTGTGAAAAAAAACCAACTCAAACAAAACCAGCGCCTCCATTTATTACGTCAACATTACAGCAAGCAGCGAGTACTCGCTTAGGTTTTAGTGTCAAAAAAACGATGATTTTAGCTCAAAAATTATATGAAGATGGTTATATTACTTATATGAGAACAGACTCAATGAATTTGAGTCAAGACGCTTTAATGCAAGTAAAAGAATATATCCAATCTGAACTAGGTGATCAATATTCACCTGAGAAGCCTAATTTTTATTCTAAAAGAAAGCAAGCACAAGAAGCACATGAAGCCATTAGACCTACAAATATTAGAGTAAAATCTGATCAAATTCATACTATAGATCCTCAAGCTTCAAAATTATATGACTTAATTTGGCGACAATTTGTTGCTTGCCAAATGACCCCAGCTAAGTATATGAATACCTCTGTGCAAGTGATAGGAGATCACTTTGAATTAAAAGCCAAAGGCCGCATTATGCAATTTGATGGGTTTACCCGTATTTATGCAATGAAAAAATCTGATGATATTATTTTACCAGCCCATTTAAAAGTTGGGCAAACATTGACTGTAGAAAAAATAATACCAAAACAATTATTTACGAAACCACCTGTTCGTTTTACTGAAGCATCTTTAGTGAAAGAATTAGAAAAACAAGGTATAGGTCGACCTTCTACTTATGCCTCTATTATTTCAACTATTCAAGATCGTGGTTATGTTACTATACAAAAACGTCGACTTTATTCTGAAAAAATAGGTGAAATTGTAACCGATCGATTAATAGAATCCTTTAATAATTTAATGGATTATAATTTTACAGCTGATATGGAATTTCAATTAGATGAAGTAGCAGAAGGTAAAATTGGTTGGATTGAAGTGTTAAATCAGTTTTATTTAGACTTTAAAAACCGCGTCGATATTGCTGATAGTGACGAAGGTATGCGAGTCAATCAACTCATTGAAATTGATTTACCTTGCAGCATTTGTCAGCGTAATATGCAAATTAGAACAGCTGGTACAGGTGTTTTTTTAGGCTGTTCAGGTTATGCCTTGCCTCCAAAAGAACGTTGTAAAGAAACAGTGAATTTAACGCATGGTGATGAAATTGCATCAGATGATGAATTTGCGGAAGTGAATGCGTTACGATCTAAGCATCGTTGCGCCATTTGTCAAACGGCTATGGATAGCTATTTAGTGAATGAATCTTATAAATTACATATTTGCGGTAATAACCCAGATTGTTCTGGTTATGAATTAGAAACGGGTGAATTTAAAATTAAAGGGTATGATGGCCCTCTTTTACAATGCGATAAATGTCAAGAGGATATGCAGTTAAAATCAGGTCGATTTGGAAAGTATTTTGCCTGTATCAATGCAGCTTGTAGTAATACTCGGAAATTATTGAAAGATGGTCAGCCTGCTCCACCTAAAATGGATCCCATCCCGACACCTGAATTACGCTGTATGAAAGTAGATGATCATTATGTGTTGCGAGATGGTGCTGCTGGTTTATTTTTAGCGGCGAGTAAGTTTCCTAAGAATCGCGAAACACGCGCGCCTTTATTAAAAGAATTAAAAATGTATCACGATAAATTGGATAAAAAATACACATATTTATTGAGTGGGCCTTTGACGGACCCAGAAGGGAATGACAGTGTGATTCGTTTTAGCAAAAAAAATAAAAGACAATATCTCATGACAGAAAAAAAAGGGAAAGCAACCTCTTGGAGAGTATATTATGAAGAAGGGGTTTGGGTTGAACAAAAAACTAAAAACGGATCTAAAAAAAATAGCGATTGAATTAGTGCCTGTTCAATAGATTGACTGCCATGAAGGCTACGATGAGTATTGATGCTTTATGTGGTCGATCCAGAAAAAGTCATGAACATCAATGCTGAAAGCTTTGCAATAAGAGAATACATTTTAAATTATATTTTTTTTTATTTTGTTTTAAATTTTGAAGCATCATAGAGATTAAGCAAAGATTATATGCTTTTCAATATGCCGTTATATTCACGCTACCCTGAATAGGGTTAAAGACATCATGAGAAAAAACAGAATGATGAAGTCTGTCGCATATTTTATTTTTTAAAATCCTGTTGTACTGCTAAAAAAATCACTGTGAATGCTGAACTCTCATAAAGAAAAAACCTTCTATTGTGAATTGCTTTTCGCATGGCGAAATTGTATTGTATTGGTCGTATAAATTACTTATCTGATATCCTTAGAATATTGAAAGTATGTGCTGAAGTTGAGTCAATTTTGATGCCATCATTTTGATATAGAAGCCTACTGATTATCCTATTAATATGCAATATGAGATCATGAATCAAAACACTTTGAGACTGTTTCGTTTACAATTATGATATCTCATGTTTAAACGATCAAACATAACGCATCAAAACATAGATGCTGAAGGCACGATATGCTTGTCTACGAATGAATACAAAATTGATTGAGCTGTGTCAGATTGAATAGGCATAATCTGCATCGTGTCTATGATATAATACGCATATATAGGAAGATACTGATGAGAGATCATTGAAATTATTTTATTTTCTATCTGTTCTGATTCAGTATAAAAATGATAAATAGATGTAGACTATCATCATAGGTCAGTATTATTTATGCAAGAATTAGCCCCCTTACCGTTTAAACAGTTGCCACATTCCATAGAAGCTGAGCAATCTATTTTAGGTTCTTTAATGTTAGATAATAATGGATGGGATTCAATTTGTGATCTCATTCGTGCTGATGATTTTTATCATCGTGAAAATCGAAATATTTTTGAATGTATTGCCAATTTAGCAAAGCAGTTAAAACCATTTGATGCTTTAACTGTGTCCGAAGAATTAAAGCTTCAAAAAATATTTGAAGCCTGTGGTGGGGGAGAATATTTAGTTGCTTTAACTGAAAATATACCCAGTATTAGTCATTTGCCTGCTTATGTTAATATTGTCAAAGAGCGTGCTAATTTAAGACGTTTAATTCATTCTGCTCAGAAAATATCACAAATGGCCTTGCTGCCTGAAGGCTTATCTTATGATGAAATTATTGAAGAAGCAGAAAAGCAAATTTTTCATATTTCGCAAAATCAAGCAACAGATGATGCATTAAAACCTATTAAAACATTACTCAAAGCAACTTTAAATCGAATTGATCAATTATTTAATTCCAATAGCCATTTAACAGGTATGTCAACAGGATTTGATGATTTAGATGAGATGACAGCCGGTTTGCAAGCAGGAGATATGATTGTTGTTGCAGCGCGTCCTTCAATGGGTAAAACTGTTTTTGGAATGAATTTAGTAGAAAGTGCCATGTTAACACAAGAAAAAAAGCCTGTGTTAGTGTTTAGCTTAGAAATGCCAGCAGAGCAATTATTAATGCGAAGTTTGGCTTCATTAGGAAAAATAAATCAAACACGGATTCGTACCGGTAAATTAGAAGATGATGACTGGCCTAAACTTGCCTCTGTTGTGAAGCGATTGATGGATAAACAATTATTTATTGATGATACCCCTGGATTAAGTCCGCAGTTGATTCGAACCCGTATTCGTCGTTTAATGAGAGAGCATGGCCCTTTAAGTTTAGTCATGATTGATTATTTGCAATTAATGCAAATTTCAGGCTATAAAGAAGGTCGTATTAATGAGATATCTAGTATATCTCGCGCATTAAAATCAATGGCTAAAGAGTTTAATGTTCCTATTGTTGCTTTATCTCAGTTAAATCGTTCTTTAGAACAGCGCCCTAATAAAAGACCTGTTAATTCAGATCTCAGAGAGTCAGGTGCCATTGAACAAGATGCAGATGTTATTTTATTTATTTATCGAGATGAAGTGTATAATCCAGATTCAGAACAAAAAGGCATGGCTGAAATTATTATTGGAAAACAAAGAAATGGACCAATAGGGCATATTAAGTTGTCTTTTTTAGGACATTATGCTCGATTTGATAATTTGACAGTTTCCTCATAATCTGCAGGGATCACTCATTATGATTTGATGAGTAATGCTAGTCGGTTGGGATAATCTGTAATAATTGCATCGACCCCTAAACCATATAAATTCTGTGCAGTTTCATAATGATTGACAGTCCATGTCATGATGTCATAATTTTCATTTTTTATTGCCCGAATTAAATCAGGTGTGATGAGTTTGTGTGGTGGGTTGATTGTTTGAGCGTTTAACGCTTTTGCTTGATCTAGCCATGGATCCGTCTTATTTTTATATAGAATACCAATATTTGCTTCAGGCATATAATACTCTTTGATGATGTTTAAAACATTGAAATCAAATGATGAAAAAATAAGATGATTGGTGTCAAAATAGCGATGTTTTTTTATGATTTTTTGAACAGTGTCTGCTAGTAATGTAGCGCTGCCATCATGGCATTTTAATTCTAAATTAAGCGTCATCTGATATTGCTCAATGATATCTAATGCAGCATCTAGTGTTAATAAAGTACAGTCACCTTCACAGGAATCCTCGGTCGAGCCTTCTATCTTTAATGAGGCTACTTCTTCGTATGTCAATTGATTTAAGAATCCAGTTTTTTTTGTTAAACGATCCACTGTTTGATCATGAAAAATAACGGCTGTACCATCTTTTAAAAGCGTTACATCCATTTCCACACCTTGAGCACCCTGTTTATGTGCAGCAATCAAGCTGGCATGTGTGTTTTCTGGGGCTAAACCAGCTGCTCCTCGATGACCTAATAATTTGAAATTTTTGATATTAAATGTCATGATATAGCCTTTTTTACTGTGTTATGTAATTGAGATAAAACAGTACGTGTTTTAGGGCGAACATGATGCCAAATAAAAAAAGATTCAGCTGCTTGTTCAACCAACATACCTAATCCATCCACGAATTGTTTGACACCTAATTGTTCAGCGTGCATTTTAAATAATTGAGCTGACATCCCGTATGATAAATCATACACGACGGTCTGTTGGTTAATCGCTTGCTTTGGAATATCAGGTAGTTGATTAGATAACGTTGCACTCGTGCTGTGAATAATTAAATCATAAGGCGTGTGTAATTGGTGTGTTTGTTTGACTCTCAGCGTATCATGATTAAATTGTGTTATGAGGCGTTCTGCTTTTGCAAGCGTTCGGTTGACAATGACCACTTGTTTGGGCACTTGATTGAGGATATCGGGTAAGATACCTTGAACAGCACCACCTGCACCTAATATTAATATTTCTGCATTTTTTAAGCAATATAGTTCATTTTGATAGTTTAAGTCTTCAATAAAACCAAAACCATCTGTATTATCAGCGCAAATTTGATCTGCCTCATTTTTCCATAAAACATTCGCAGATTGAGCCATGCGTGCTCGGTCAGAGCATTGTGAAGCTAATTGAAAAGCGGCTTGTTTAAAAGGGACTGTAATATTTAAACCTTGCCCTGTTTTAAAAAACTGATGAACTGTGTTTATAAAGTGATTAGGTGTTGTATTAATCGTCTCATAGGTTAATGAGATACCATATTGTTCTGCAAATTGCGTATGTATTATTGGCGATAAGCTATGATTAATTGGATGTCCAATGACGGCAAAGTGAAGCATTATAAGGTTGATCTTTGTGTGTTACTGGCAAATTTAGGATTGAGCCAGTCAGTTGGTTTAAGGTATTTTTTTGAAAAATTTTCTTCAATTGATCCTGGGTGTAACCCCCAGTTATACTGCCACTCAACACTGGGAGGAAGTGACATTAAAATGGATTCAGTGGCACCTTGTGATTGTAGACCAAATAAGGTGCCTCGATCATATAGTAAATTGAATTCTACATATCGACCTCGACGATAACGTTGGAATTGTTTTTCATTTGGGCCGTATTGATGTGTTTTTCTGCGTTGTATTAACTGTAAATAGCTTGATAAATAACTATTACCAATCGCTGTTACAAATTGCAAACAACGTTCAAATTCCCATTGATTGACATCATCAAAAAAAAGACCACCAATACCACGCGTTTCTTGTCGATGTGGTAAATAAAAATATTGATCACAATTTTTTTTATATTGTTGATAGACATCAGCGCCAAAAGGTTGGCATGTTTGAGAGGCTGTCATATGCCAATCATGACAATCTTCAGTAAATCCATAGCAAGGGGTTAAATCATAGCCACCACCAAACCACCAAGCAATTGATTGATCAGCACGCTGGACACTGATTAATCTAATATTGAGATGTGAGGTTGGAATATACGGATTTTGTGGATGAACGACAACAGAAACACCTAATGCTTGAAAAGGCTGGTCAGTTAAACCAGGACGTTTTAGTGTGGCAGCTGGCGGTAAAGAAGGTCCTTCAATATGTGAAAAATTCACACCTGCTTTTTCAATTAATGCGCCAAATGATAGAATTCGTGAGTCTCCACCACCACCTGTTGGATACGACCATTTTTGCTGTTGAAAGGTTTTTTTTTTCTCTTCTGCTTCTAAATGAGAACAAATGCGTTGTTGTAATGCTTGGAAAGCATGGCGGACGGTTTGGATCGTATTTGATATCATGAGCGCTTTGACTGATGTTGCTTCTATTATATAAAGAAGAGTTTAACGTATTTGCTGCAAGGTAAGCAAATCTATCATCAAAGAAGGTTGTTTAGTTTCTTCTAATGGGTTGTATTGATTGATAATATAATCAATATTTTTATCAAATGTCTGGGCAATCTCGGATGGATGATTCAAAGGCGGTTGTCCATGATAATTTGCAGAAGTAGAGATAATAGGTTGATTTAAAGTTTGGCAAAGATATTTTACAATAGAGTGCGGGCTGATGCGAATGGCTACAGTTGAATGCTCTTTTTTTACCCACCTTGGAACCCATTCAGTCGTATCAGGCAAAAGCCAAGTTGTAGGTTTGTTGTCATAAGAAGATTGTAATCTTTGAATGCATTCAGAGTTTAAAGGGGCTAATAATGCTTGAATTTGTGAAAGTGCTGAAGCAATTAAAATAAATCCTTTATGATGTGGCCTTTTTTTAAGTAAGGCTAAGCGATTAACCGCGTGTTCGTTCCAAGGGTCGCAACCTATACCCCATAGTGTTTCAGTAGGATAAGCTATCAAGCTGCCCATTTTAATAGTTTGAGCCGCTTGATCGTATTCGTTATTTTGAAGCATTTTGTTTAATCAATCAGGTATTAAGCTAATTTGCTTTGTAAGTCATGATTTTTTTTCAAAACAATTTCCGCTTGTTCTGCGCGTTCTTGTTTCAGTTGATGATGTAATGATTCATTGGCAACACCCATAATTTGAATAGCAAGATAAGCTGCGTTTTTTGCACCAGCGGAGTCAATGGCTGTTGTAGCAACTGGAATGCCACTAGGCATTTGTACTGTTGACAATAAAGCATCCATTCCTTGTAATGGACTTGCATTGATGGGAACGCCAATAACCGGTCGAATCGTTTGCGCTGCAACAGCACCGGCTAAATGAGCTGCCATTCCAGCACAGCAGATAAAGGCAGCACAATCACGTTTTTCAGCATCTTGAACATAGGTTCGTGTTATTTCAGGTGTTCGATGTGCAGAATGAATGCGAACTTCAAAATGAATATTAAATTTTTTTAAAATGCTGAGTGCTGGTTCAATTTTTGGAAAATCAGCATCAGATCCCATTAATATTGCAACAAATTGTTTTTTCACTATATTTTTATCCAGGTAATATGAATTAATGATTATGATCGGGCATTGTTTTTTTCATGCTGCGTCAGTTATAAAGCTCATGTTATTCAGTATGATTTTTATCACGATGCGATTATCGAATCATTTGTGTTTTGTTGATTTGTGAAAATTATAGAAATTTGTGATTGATTTTGCAAGGATTAATTCATTAAATATGAAGCCTATTGATAGTCAATCAACTAATTTTGATGCTTTCGTTTGAAAGCATGTCTTGATAGAATTCTCTATCAATGAATGTGATGAAGAATACGATCATCCTGTTTTTTTGTGTGCAAATAAGCCAGATCATACTCAATGATTTTTTGAGAATTAAAGTATTTTTTTGATATAATTTTTTGTACAATTATGTTTGATTGTATATACTAGTAAGTCATTTTGATGATGTATTCGTTTATTGTTAAAGTCAATATTTCGATTATTTTAATAACCCAAAAAATATGAAAAGAGTATTATCTTTATGACCCTAAAAAAACAAAATTTTTTTTTATTCAAAATAATATTATGCTTGTTATGTTTAAATAATATAGCAATTCCTTTCGTTGAAGCGAAATTTGACCAAGATACAATTGAAGTAGCGTCTGATTTACTCCATTCAATGCTGGAGGCTGCTGATGATCAAGCTATAAACACCTATTATCTATTTTTAAAAAAAGCATATGATTCAATGTGTTGTCAAGATAAAGAGCGTGTTCGCTCTTTGAGCACTGAGCTTTATTTTGATATAGAGGGATTACCGGAAAAAAATCGAGATTTTTATATTCTTTTAGGCGAGATGGATGTCGCGTGTTTCAATCAGTTTTTAGTATCAGTACTAGTACTTTATGACCAAAGCTCCAAAGACATATTTTTCAGCTTCTTCCAGAATATATTACGCAATTGTTCTTTAAAAATAGATCAATATACCAATCAAAGTATAGATTTTTTGAGTGATGTGATAGCCATATTGATTAAATATGGCTATCAGTTACATGGTCCAATATTTATAACTGCTGTGAAACACATCATGTGTTATTATTTTTATAATGATTGTCATATGATGAACGATTTATTCATGAAGCAAATCAAAACAAACGCTGCATTCGATCCGTTAGAGATTACTAATCTGATACTCGACATAAATCAGATTAAAGAATATTTTTTGAACCCAGATCAAGGGGCCAGGAAAAAATTGAGATTTATATCAAGCCACTTTCTTGATTTAGCCCATTTATATCCAATACATAAGCATTTGCTTTCAATAACAAAGCAACAAACAAGAGAAGTGACGGTTAGTCTTCTTGACTATGTAAAAAAAATAGATCAAATAGATGAAAATCGTTTGCAAGATAGTCCTTTTGTTGGTCAAATTTTAAAAGGATGTGATGCCATGGCGTTATTATATTATGCCATTGACATGGAGCACTTTAAACTCTACAAATTGTTAATTGAGAATACAGAGTCATATGAACAATTAGATCGAGAAGAAATCTTCATTCAGCTAATCAATACATTTTTAAAGCCAGCAAGGGGGTCTACTCTAGATGATATCGCTGTAAGTCAGCTTAATGGTAACGCTTTTTGTAAATATATCAAAATTTTGATGGATAAAGATCCTGTTGAAAATATGGAAATAGCGAACAATCACAACATTCCAGTGATTGCCAGATTCTTATTGACGCCTGATTTTAATAAAAAAAATATTTGTATTGGCTATTTGCTTCAAGCAGGTTTCAACTTGGACATACCTTTCGTTTTTCAAGAGCATAGTCTGACATCACAACAGATATTATGTTATATCTATTCTGAGATTGATTATAATATGTTGAAGCACGTCTCTCAAAAAATACACTATAATAACCCTGAATGGGTTCAGGCTCTGTCTTTCGAATGCAAAACAAGTCAATTCATATTCTGTTTAATTAATATTTTGAAGCATTCTGCTAATGCTAAAAATATTCCTATGTTTAATGATATGCTTCAGAAAGCAAAAAATGCACATTGCTTTAAAGACGCAAACTTTATCAAAAGTTGTCAAAATAGTCTTGAGAGTTGCATGTTTTTACCATGCTTTTATGATGAGCAGTGCGTTTCTTTTCGATATGTCAATGTAGCGTGTTTTGAAAGCTTATTAAAAAGTCTATTTGAACAGAATAAAAATGACTTTATCGTCTTTTTTAAGACAATATTAAGCACCGCAGCGCCTTGTGCAGTAGAATATTGGTCTCAAAATCGTGATGAATTGCAGATTTTTATAGGCGCTTTTATTGATTGTGGATTTGCTTTATGGGGTTGTGAGTTTATAAAAAATGATTTGAAAGAAATAATCAAAGATTGCTTTCGTAAGCAGTTTTATACACTGAACTATCTTTTAATCAATCAAGCAAAAATAAAATATAATCTAGCATTGCAGCTGGATTATACAGATTTTATCACCCTAGATGCATTGAAAACATGTTTTTTCACCGCGACCTCAGATTGTGCTGACAAATTGAATTTTATATCAGCCTGTTTTACACAGTTAGGGTCGATTGACGTCATTAGCAAGAGTGTACTGCTGCGTCAAGAAAAACAAAAATATTGGCAGCATGCTATGCCAGGCGTAACAATTGAGAGGTTTAAAGATGAAAATAGTCAACATTGTCAAGCCTTGTATTCTATGAAGTTAAGTAATGTTCGTTTATTAGGTATAGCCATTGAATTGAATCACTTGGAACGATATAAGCAGTTAATAAAAAATGCAATGCTTTCAATATTTGATAAGAGATTGATTTTATTTAAACTAATACATGAATTGCTATATATCCCGCCTGTCAATTGGAACGTGAATAAAGTTGACTATTATAAGCGGTTTGATCAATATGTAAAAATCTTGATAATGGAAAATACTTTGTGTGCACAGGCTCAGATATGTGATAGCAATGCTGCCAGCCTGCCGATTATTGCTTGCTGGTTATTAGCGCCTAATATGCCAGTTGACTTAAAACAAAGTGTTCTTAAGTCATTAATTTCATTAGGGTTTAATAGAAACCAGCCTTATGTTGTGGGACAGCATTGTTTGACTCCGCAGAACATATTAAATTATGATACTGATGTGAATATGAGTTATGAAGATCTCATAGCATACCCAGATTGAAATGCAAGTGTTCGAGCCATGCAAGAGAGAGAAGTACTGAAAGCAATAGAACATCAGTACCCGTTGAGAAATGGGTACTGATACAGTCATATCGCATCTCACATGAGTATTTTATTTTAGGCTACTGCCTATTAAGTTGTCTTTTCTCTCGCAATACTGAAAAATTTTTCTATTCCTATCGCATCACTTTGGAAAGTGTTCAATGTTGTAACGATTTTAAAAGCCTGTTATTGAATTCTGTTTGAGTCGCTAAAATATCACAATTTTAGATCCTCATATCCTCTGTTGTTTTGGCAGGTATTGATGAACTAATCCATGAGTATGTACATATCAATTCTCTTTTCAAGAAGCATAAAGTGAGACCTTTGCAATAAGACAGCAAAGACCTGATATGATCTTTTTTATTAAAATAGTTTAAAAAATGAAGTAATTTATGTATTGTTTGAATAAAAAAACACATAAATTATTCATTGAAGTGCTTATTGCAAAGGTCTCAAAGTGTATAAAAATAGCATGTTATTTTCAATGAATGAGATAAGGCTTCATGCTGATAAAACGCTTGTGTCATGATTAAATGTAATCGTTTATCTCTATTTAGTCGACTCGAAATCACTCAATTTTTTCGTATTAGCTTGTTTTGAAATAACAGCTTACATTCTTAACTCTTTATATTATTCTCACATTCATTTAAAATCATCTTCTTTTTCTTCTAGAACATAATCAGCTTTTTTTATTTTTATCGTTAAGTCATGTGCCATTTTTTAATCAGGGAATGTGCTTTCAGTGTTTTCAAAGTCAGTCGGATGTTGATGACTATCAGTTAGCATGAGTCGTTTACAATTAAAGCCATCAAGATATTGTTCAGTATTTTGAATAAAATCTTATTGAAGTCTGTCACATATTTGGTGTAATTGTTTTTAACACTTAGTGTGTCATTTTTTTGCTAAGTACATAAGAAGGAAAAAACAGTGAACACAGTAAGCCAAACTTTAATTGATGAATTAGTTAAAAACTGTAAAACTAAAGAAGATATTTTTGGACCAAATAGCCTGCTTCAGAAATTGATTCAAAGTGCATTACAAAATGCTTTAAATACTGAATTAAAAGTACATCTTGAGACCAATAATCAAGCTGTAAACACAGGAAATAAAAATAATACTCGTAATGGATACAGCCAAAAAACTGTAAAAAGTGATCATGCTGAACTACTTCTCAAAACACCTCGAGATAGAGAGAGTACTTTTGAACCACAAATTATCAAAAAACATCAAAGACGTATCGATGGTTTTGATGGTATGATTCTGACCTTATATGCTAAGGGTATGACCACTCGCGATATCCAGGATACACTGAAAGAAATGTATCATGTGGACATATTTCATAACCTAATATCCCGAGTAACAGAAAGCATTCAAGAAGACATTATTGCATGGCAAAACAGAGCATTAGATCACACTTATGCGATTGTTTATTTTGACTGTATTGTTGTTAAAATTAAAAAATATAACCAAATTATTAATCAATCTATTTACCTAACTTTAGGGGTTAATATGAAAGGAAAGAAAGAGCTATTAGGTATGTGGGTATCAGAAAACGAAGGTGCGAAATTTTGGTTAAATGTCATGACTGAAATGCAAAATCGTGGTTTAAAAGATATTTTAATAGCTTGTATAGATGGTTTAAAAGGCTTCCCA
>JAAOIJ010000096.1 GCA_015163815.1 Endozoicomonadaceae bacterium | reverse complement strand
TTTAGATCATTATGAAATGAAGCGAAATAAAATAATCAAAAAAACACGTTGGGTCATTGAACAGAGTTTTGGGACTTTAAAACGTCTTTTTTTATTCACGAAAGCGAAATATTTTAGTGCCGAAAAAGTATTAACGCAGGCTTATTTGAAAGTAATCTGTGTTAATTTATTAAAAGCAAGTAATAAAATAAGTTATGATTTTTAGCATATCCAGGAGGATTCCGTCTAAAATGCTAAATTTAGATAGAATCCTCTTAATAGCTTGTTTAATTTCTATAAAGTCTGTATTATGCGCGATTGCATAATCAATTTTTTATGTTGGTTGTAAAGGTAGATCAAAAAGAGAATACAATATTATGCTGTTATTTTTTATTCTTTTTATGCTAAATCTAGAGTTCAGATACTGAAATATGAAACCTTTGCAATAAGATAATAGCGAGATTCTGCAAGATTATTTTGATCGAGATAGTTTTGAAAATGAAGCAAATCATGTGTTATTTTAATAAAAAAAACAGAAAACATTCATTGAATTTCTTATCGAAAAAGTTGAAATTATTATTCATTCAAATTTAAATGAGGTGTATTTATATGAAAATTCCATTCACCATAAAATTACTGATATCAATTGTTTATTTGTCATTTTCTTTATCATTATTCGCAGAGAATAAAATCACCATTAGATCTGAAATTATAAATTTGAACCTTAAGTGGCATAAAAACGTAATAAAAACCAATCATAAACGAACTATCAACCAGGGTTTATCCTATTTTTTTTTAAAAAATCACAAAGAAGATACATTACAAGTATATACAGAGTATCAGACAGCTTCCGATATATTTTCAGCCGAAGATAAAGGGCAACTTGATAATTATTCGCAACATCATCACGGACATATCAGTGCAAAAGCTTATTATGGATGCTACTCTCAGATAGTTCAATTAATGAGCGCTGCTTTTTTTGAAGGAGAAGAAGGTCAGGTTTATCATTATTTTTTTGAATTTCCAAGCTATACAATCGCTATTGTCATGGGAAAAACGAAAGAAGGTGGTTGGATTGCAGCTTATAATTCAAAAAATATTTTTAAATATAAACAATGCATGATAACAAATCATGACATTAATATAGAAACAGATCACGGCATTGATCATCAGAAAAAAATCAACATTGCGAAGTCGAATTTTTTAGTTTGGAAGGAAATTATCGATTACTTAGAGTTGGTAACACTAGAAAATAATGAAAATGCTGAAACAGCTATTGCTTTATTAAGTTTCGAAAGAATAAACTTGAAATCATCAAAACAAACAGAAAGAGAAGATGAAATAGCAGAAGGAGAAGATGAAATAGCAGAAGGAGAAGATGAAATAGCAGAAGGAGAAGATGAAATAGCAGAAGCAGAACACAAAGTAGAAGCAGAAAAAAAACCAATCGAGCTGTATTTAAAATACATTGAAAAATCGATAACGGTTCTTGCTCTCATGGTTAAAAACGGACATTTTATTTTTAATGAGCTAGATGATCAATTAAAAGATTGGGTTTCAGATGACGATCTAAAAAAATTCACAGATATCCTTTATACATTACAAGCTGTATATCAAGCCATAAGTTATGGATATGCGCGAAATATTGGCGTTTTTTTAATACACTTGACGAACAGATTAAATAGCCTTGAAAAGTGTTGTAAAAAGTCAAAATCATTGTGTACTCATGATGTTTCAGCTACCATAGAACGTTTATTTCAACCTCCAAAGAACTCAATGCCGCCAATCGGTGAAGTAGTTTTGAGTCAAGGTAACTTAGAGATGTTTTTTGTTCTCTTTGATTACTTGAAAACTTTTACTTTTAACTCTAATCCGAATGTGCCAACAGTGCTCAATTATACGCAAGCCATATCTATCATAGCGCCTTCTTCTCTTACAGGACTGAAAGTTGCTTTTGAAAAGAATCATCATGTTTTTTGTTCAGCTTATATCGATGGACTACTCTCAATATCAGAACACAATGACAAACAAGCAAAAGATATCAAAGAAAGATTTTGTGGATTGTTTAGTTTAGATTATGATTTATATAGAAATTTTGTAGAGAAAAAATTTCTAGGAAAAGATTACTTAGCTCCAGATATGTTATGTCCTGCTCAGCATCAACAAACCAAAAAACCAAAAGAAATCAAAAAAGCACATTCAAGCTGGCCTTGTTCTATAATATAAAAGAAAAAAAGGAATAAAATACTGTTTATATTAAGCAATTTTTTTGAGTAAACATAGAATCGTATTTTTTAAAAATAATCACTTATTTTGTAATGTATTGTTTTTTTTCAGTATTAAGTATAAGAAAAGCAGCCAGCTCATCCAAAATATTTGATTATTTTAAATTCGAAAAGTTTTGATACATAACGGTTTAATCTATTTTAAATCGTTTTTTATGAAAAAAATCGGATAACCTTTCAATGAAAAAATGAAACATCATCACCCGTCATGGCTTTGATTTTATGCCGAATGACAATCTAGATGCTTTTTTTGCCTATATTGTATAGAAAGGCTTGGTTTCAATCTGTTTTGTCAGCCTGAATTCAGTTTGAGACCTTTGCAATAAGAGAATAAATTTTAAATAATGTTTATTTTTATTTTTTTTCAAAAAAAATGATAAAATAAGTCGTATTTCGTTCTATTTTAAGATGATTCCATCTAAATGGAGCATTTTAGACGGAATCCTCCTGGAAATGCTAAAAATCATGACTTATTTTATTACTCGCTTTTAATAAATTAACACAGATTACTTTCAAATAAGACTGCGTTAATACTTTTTC
>JAAOIJ010000095.1 GCA_015163815.1 Endozoicomonadaceae bacterium | reverse complement strand
CGACTCTAATTCTGGATCACTTAAGTTATACCATTGACCTAGTAAAATAGCTTTAAATCGTTTTAAAAGACAATAACCTCTTTTACCTTGTGGATGTTGACGTTTTTTTTGTTTTTCATGATACAACAAATGTGAAACAGCATCCCAGTCAATAATGGTTAGTAGTTTAAGTACAAAACATTTTCTTGAACAACGATTTAATCTTTTTTTAATCGCTACTTGTAAAGCATTCATGATATAAGACTCAGGTAAAAATTAAGCATGATAACAAATCATGGTCTTTAAATCATAAAGCTTAATTGTCTTTATATTATTTTTTTACATGAATAATGTTGTCTTATTGCAAAGGTCTCAACCTATCAATGATGTTAAAATTGAAGGCGCCCTCTAGAATACTTCATTCGATTCTTCAGGTTCTTTTTTTGCGTACAACAGCCCATTTTTTGCTTCATTTTAGTCAAAGTGTCATCACTTGTTTGTATCATTTACTACCTAATAGGATAGTATATTTTTTCATAATAGTCGTATCAACAATGATCTCTTCACCTTCTTGTTAAGCCATCAGTTCAGTGTTTGAAGCAATGCACATCATTGATTTACCAATTATATCTAAACCTTTTAGGTTGATTCTTTTTTCTACTTCTCACGAAACTGCTAGCATCAGCAGATTAAGGGCATGATACCTATTCATTGCCAGCAAAAAATGGTCAAGTGTTTTCATGTTCAATTTCACATAATATCTATGAAGCCATATTTCTGAGTATCACTCATTTATGACTGAACTCTACAAAAGAAATCGACATGTTTCGAAAAAGATCTGCTTGTCTAGCGTGTATTTTTTACACAGCTCTCTATTCAAAACAATGCATCATGTGGAGAAATTACATCATAAAAATACACTTATAGTATTGATGTTTATCAGTTTTATTTTTTTTAAAAAGTCAAGTGATAAGATATACCCTCATTTTTTGATACTGACTAACATATTTGCATCCTGATAAAGGAACTTTATATTCAATATAATGTCTATATTATTATGATGCAAAAAATAATAGGAGTAAAAAAAATGATTAATCACATACCAAAAACAGATAATCCACACTCTACAGAAATCTCTCCATCAAGAAAAAGGCAGAGAGATCAAACTTGGACTGCTAGACAGCAAGATTGGGCTATAATAGAATCAAACATCACCACAAAAACTGCTTACCCGGTGTGCTCTGACAATGTTCTAGGATGCATTAGAATACAACAAAATACTATAGACCCTCCTCTGAGAAAGAAACTGAAAAGTTTTGCTAACACGGATATTCATACAGTCCTTGAATCATTTCCTGATTTTCGTTTTAAATATTTTCATCATTTAAAACATTTAACGCCAGAAGAAACTAACATAACTCCAAATCAATCAGATATAACAATAAGTGCTCTTTTAAAAAAGAGAATTATAGAATCGAAAGAGATGCTTGATAACATACGCAGGTTAATAGAAGAAAATGATATCAAGACAATATTGCAATATTTAACAAAAATATTGCAATATTGTGATAATCAGGAACCTGATACAACTTTTATTCAATCTGTATATCATCAAGATTTCACATTAAATGAACAAAATTCTAAAAAAATAATCGATACGTTTCTACAGCAGTATCTATATCATCTACAAATCCATTTATGTGATGCGATTGAAAATAACGATATAGCTACCATTCAATCATATATTGATTTAGATGACACAGATCATAACATCGATATGCCAATTCCAAGTGTTTTTATCAGTACTGACGCATGCAGTCCTATCTCAATAGCTGCAGCCCATCCTAATGAAATAATATTTGATATGATCTTATCAAAGACTGATCCACAAATATACCCAACTGATACTGCATTAATCAAAACACTTTGGCATGAAGATAAGGATATGTACACAACACGTATCTCAAAATTATTAGAAAAAAAGTGGGATCCTAATCTACAATTATCCCGTCTTCTTCAGGATCATAACACAGGAAATGTCGGTACAGCATGTATCATGGCGGATATTAATTATCGTATTTTAGATGGACATTTAACAAGTACTCAATTAAGCGTTGATAACGAGCCTATTATTTTTTATGCAATATCTCAACACTATCAATATGCTTTCAATCTAATACTGGAACCAGATTTTGTATGGGGGGCTACAAACAAAGATGGAGACAATATTTTTCATGCCATTCAAAAGTCTCAATATACAGCATTACTAAAAAAGATTACAGATTTCAACAAGAGCATAAACAAACATGATATCAAAATAAAAGGCCTTATTAACAAGGTAAATACAAAAGGTTCACCCTTATACAATGAGACATTAGCCTGGAATAATGCAATATTGCTAGAAGGAACAAATCCTTGCACGTATGATAAACGCATCATGATAAATCTCATATCTTTAGGTGCAGACTTACATTTTCGATGCGAAACAGGACTTAATGAAGAGATATCTTCTATAGAATCTGCTGTTTTAAATTTAAATTATTCAGCTTTTAATTTCTTTCAATATCAGAACACATTCAAAAAAGATTCAAAAAATGCTGTCGGTAATAATTTATTTCATTTAATGGCTCGCGCATACGCCAACGCAGATCCTTCTGAAAAACAAGAGTATTATCAGTTTATTGCATTCTTAAAAACTGAACTAGGTTCTGATTTGTTATCTCAACTCAATAACAATCATGAAAAGCCTATAGATCTCTATAAGAAGCATAGTAAGACAAACTCAGAGTCTGATTGCTCTATTCTAATGCCAAAGCAAGAAGGCATGATGCAATAAAATTTTGAAGATTGATAGATTCATAAAAAAACGCCTACGTTTCTTTTTGAAAAAAATCGTCAACAGACTCATCATGAGCTTTGTATTTTACTGTCCATTAATTTTGACGCTGCTTTCGTTGATACTCCATCAGAAAACTTACTGCTGCTAAGATCGCAACTGTTGCGAGCAGTGACTCACTGGTTAAACCAAGAAATGTACAACCAATCTGACTCATTGCGTCTTCAAAGACATATTTTATAATATACGGTATTCTACCTTTTATCTTCTCTGTGTAATTGATTAGTTGATGTGCTGCATAACGCGTAGCGGCTCCCCCAAAAACACCATATAGTGCAGCAGGTAAATCAAACAAATATACAGCATTACAGACTACTGGGAATAAATTCTGGAAGTCTAAATGAGTATATCCGGGAACAAGAAGCACTGATAGCGCCTATAAGAAACGCTGGTATCATGGAAAAAGGGTTAGTGATAATTGATTTATATTTCATGACTGCAGCATGCCAATCAGTGCTCTCTAAAAAACTGCCGACTATACTCTGAATCTCAATTGAGGTAATCGTGTTGTTCATAAAATCTTTGACAAAAGCAAGCACTTGACTATGCGTTAATTCATCTATTCCAACAGAATTAATCGTTAAATATTTAAAAAAATAAATAGGTTGATAATTAATTAATTCATTTAATTTTTCTATTTGACACGAGGGTTTAGATGATCTTTTTGTATACCTGCTCTTTTTATTCTTAGAATCAGCATCAATAAACTTTGCATTGTATAGGCTTGTATCTATTGTTTCTTCATGCTCTATCTGTTTTTTTTGGAGTAGATTAAAGCCATGAAAAATAATAGGACGCAGTATTAAACTCTGAAGAAACTATACCGGCATGCAGCGTTTGAGTAACAAACCCTAAAAAAATTGATAATAAAATGAGTGCCTTATACTTTTTTAACATATTGTAAAAAATTGCTTATTGAAAAAAAAGATTTAATCAGGTTGAGCTAAAAGACATGTTTTTGTAATAAGATGACAAGTTTTTGACAGTTTATCATTTTTTTTCTTTTTTTTTATCAAAAATGTCAAAAGAATTTCGCGTCATGTCGATATATAAGAAAGAGCACGTTTCAATAGCGTACAAAATGAGTACTTTATTCAAATATCTTCCACTTTTAGGGCGCCCTGACACATGAAAGCGGTGAACTCCATACCTTTATATCGCATAACAGTATTTGGATTATACGGCTTGTTATTAACAAACTATTCTTATCCTATTTATTGTCTATCAGATAGCATCATTTCACCCTCTGCATTTGAATGTTATGCTCATACAAATCAACCTTGGATTTGTCAAAAAAATCAAGACAAACTAAAATTTGCAACCTTATCTGATATGAGAGATTCTATTCAGCCGTCAATAGATGACCCAGAGCAAGAAGTCACAATACCTGCTTCAGCTTGGCATTGTAATAATAGCACGCATCAACATACAGTCAAATGTCTAGTCAGTGAAAAAAAACCTGATTTATTAGACAATCCCTCTATTGATCATCAATCTATAGAAAAAAATCAGGTGCATGCTTCCATAACATTAAATGAAATGGATGATTCACAAAAGATACCAAAACATTCAAAAAATATGACATTTGATATGAGAGTATCAGAAATAGAGAAAAAAATAGGGAATACAGCCCAAGAAACAAATCAACATGAGATTGAAAAATTATCACAAGAAATCTCTAAATTAAATCAAATGATTCAAGCATTACAAAAAAAAATAACAGTGGACTCGCCTAGTACAACACTAGAAAGTGCTTTATTACAAACTCACGCATCAGATCAGACAACAAATAATTCACTCACGTCGTATCAACAAATGACATTAGATAATATAAAACAAGACTATTTTGATGGTGAGCAGCATAACACTGTATTACAATCTAAAGTAAATCAATTGGAAACATCGCAAGAACACATTAAAGAAATATTAAAACAAGTAATAGATCATAAAACCAATACCGCTGAGACTTTAGCGCTTCAAGCAGAAATTTTACAACAAACACAACAAGCACAACAAGTACAACAAGTACAACAAGTACAACAAGCAGTGATAGCAAATCAAAATCTTCAAAACACTCCAGACACTGGCTTATCTACTGATAGGCTGTCTGAACTTGAAAAATCTTTACAAACAACGATACAAACAGAAATGAAAAAAAATGAAACAAATCAAACCTGGGTTTCTGGATTTCTTGCTTGTATGGATTTTATACAAAATAATACACAAAAAACTACAGAGACTTCTACTACAACAACCTGTCCCTCTACAACAACCTGTCCTCCTACACCAATTTGTACTATACCACAACATGTGAGTCAAACTGAACAGCCTTATTTGAATCAAACGCCAAGCATGATGACTCAAACTGAACAATCTACACCCTCAGTTCACCAAGAATACAAACCAATTAGTGCGTATAATTTATCTCATCAACCCACTACACCTCAAGAACACAATATTTCACAGCATCACATGCCCATTTCAAAACTAAACTCAGATGTTTATCATCCGACACAAACATCTGAACAGTCAACATCTAATTATACTATACCTGTTCAACCGATTCAGCCTATGCATCCTTCATATATGATGCAAAATACGATCATACCTACAACTCAACATACTGAACAAATGCAGCATATGAAGACACCAACAGCAGAAATCAGATTGACTGAACAGTTGAATCCAAATCAATCTTCTGCTGCTTCATTGGATATCGCTAACGGATCAGAAGAAAGATTAGCAATACAAGTGAATGCTTTTGATCGTGCATATAAAACCGCAAACTTTGACACAAATAGATCTGATACAATATCTACTGATTTAGGCTCAAATAAACAAAATGAGTACACTTATGATAAAGCAACTAATACCATCTATCCAAATAAACATCCTCATGACTTTTTAGGTAAATCAACAACACAGACGATTGACAAAATAAGCCCAAAAAATGCACCAGAATATCAATTTACAATATTATGGAAAATGGATACAAATAAAAAAACACTTCAAGATATGCAATCTGCTTACGCTATTCTAAAAGATTCAGAAATACTAAGAAATCAAACATCTGAATATTGTTTAGTCCAGTCTGTTTATCAAAAAATGGAGCAAGCAAAACAAGTTTTACAAAGCCCATCTTATCAATATTCAGTTAAGATATTAAAGCCTACTATTACAAAAATAATCCACCTAAACCTTCACGAAAAAAAAACAACCAACCAATCCACTCATCATATGCAACCAGAATATTGCCTCAAGTGGGGGCCAAGTTATAATTTAAGCAATTTTTCAACATTAATAGCACAAAATCCCGTACTCAAACATGCATCTTTTTTCAAAACACCAGATGGTTATATTTTAGTTGAAGGGAAGTATTCAACTCAAATGCTTGCAAAAAACGCATTATCAGAATTAAAGATTCATGATGTCAATCAGGCGATATTGCCAGAAATAGTGCCTATGTCTGATTTAAAACAAGTTCAAGCATTGGATATACAAAAACATTTACAGATTACACCTATTTTAATGCCAAGCGGACAATCCTCTCATCTTTAATGCTATATCGAATCAATAATCAATCGGATAAATCGGTGTTGAAAACGTTGTATTGGACAATTAATGATATCACAGAACAATAGACTGGCATCGATACGAAGCTGGTATGAAGTAATGGCTTGTTTTTTAATCAAATTTGAGGTCGAATTCAAGGTCATATTATACATTTATTTGGGTGGATTCGAAGTCTGTTCATATATAGTCGACTCTGAATAAATCAATTTTTTTTTTGAAAAAATAATTTAAACGACTGAATGATAGATATTGAGATGAAAAAATTCAGGCACGACAAAAGCCATGCTATCCAAGCAAGCAATAATCGTAAATTATGCCCAACTCCGCATAAAATAGCATTTATTTCATCTCCAATCTTACCTTTCAACATATTTCTTTGTAGTTTTCCTTCTGATTTCATATGCCCAATGTATGGTTCAATTGCGCTTCGTCTTGCGAGTTTTTTCTTTAAGGTAGGTTCTTCATGCCTTTGCGTTGTCCTGATATAAACACATCACAACAGTCTACTTTATGTCCTCTATAACCTCCATCAACAAAAACTTGTTTAACTTGGCTAGGTATTTTTTCATTGATATCACATACGACTTCATTGAAAGTATGACCATCATATGGATGGCCTGAATGAGATTTTGCACTTAAAGCAAAGCCTTTTTTAT
>JAAOIJ010000008.1 GCA_015163815.1 Endozoicomonadaceae bacterium | reverse complement strand
TGTTGGGGTTTTTTTTTATGATCATTCCTTTTTTTAAAAAAGAATATTACAATAAAATAGGATTAAGTTATACTCGATTAGCATATCCTATCCAGAGTTTTTTAATATGTTAAATGATGATTTAGTATATGGCTTTCATGCTGTACAAAATTTATTAGAAGAAAAAGCAGATTATATTCGATCTATTTGGATTCAAATAGGCCATCATTCTCCTGCTATGCAAGATTTAATTGATCAAATTAAAACATTGAATATTACGCTTCAATTTGTAAATCGTTTGAAATTAGATCGCGAAGTCAAAAAAAAACATCAAGGTATTTTAGCTTGGATTCAACCAGTACCTGTGTATGTTGAAAAAGATTTACTGATATTATTAGATGCTTTAAATGTTCCAGCTTTATTATTAATACTGGATGGCGTGACGGATCCTCATAATTTAGGCGCTTGTTTACGTTCTGCTGAAGCCTCTGGCGCACATGCCGTCATTGCCCCTAAACATCATGCTGCTCCTCTGAATTCAACCGTTTCTAAAGTAGCTTGTGGAGCTGCTGAAAAAATACCTTTTTTTACAGTGAATAATTTAGCTAATCTGTTGAAAATTTTAAAAAAACGAGGTATTTGGTTAATGGGGACAGCAGATGAAGTGGCACCTTCGCTTTATGATACTGAACTCATTGGAGATATTGCTTTAGTCATGGGTTCTGAAGGTGTTGGATTGCGACGATTAACGCGAAATCATTGCGATCAATTAATGTCTATTCCTATGAAAGGCAAGCTCAGTAGTTTAAATGTCTCGGTTGCAACAGGTATTTGTTTATTTGAAGCTGTTAGGCAACGATGCATTCTGACAAAGCCTCAATGATTTGTGCAGGATCATCCACTAATGTAGCGCCTTGTCTAATGAGAGAATGGCATCCTTTATTTTGTATATTACCAATCAGCCCTGGTACAGCAAAAACAGGTACTCCTTTTTTTAAAGCCTGTAATGCACTATGATAAATAGGACTATCTTTACTCGTTTCTATCACTAATAATCCATCATTTTCTAATTGTTTGACTAGCAATTTATTTTCAATAGGATATATTTGATTTAAACCTGTTGTTAATATTGCAACTGCTTGTTTTGAACCAGATAAAGCACCATATAAAGATGCAGTATTGATGCCTAACTCTAAACCACTCATAACAGTCCATCCTGCTAATGAAAAAGATTTAGCAAAGCGTTCAATTAATGCTTTTCCTGGAATAGAAGGGCGTTCAAAACCTACAATAGCAATTCGAGGTGTATTAAAAAATGAAAAATTTCCTGATACAAATAAAACAGGTGGCGGCACTTTGAGTTGATGGAGCTTCTCAGGGTAAAAAGGATGATCGATTGTTAAAATAATATGTTGATCACACTCGTTTAACCAGGCTTGAGTTTGCAACAATTGTTTGTTTAGTAAAATATTTTTTGGTAATTCTTGTATTGCAATAATGCTTTTTTGAGGTAATAGCTTAGCCAGTGTCTCTGATGAAGCATTGAGAATGTTTTCAGGCCTGCCAAAATATCCTAATAGCTGTATAATTTGACTATCTGTCAAATCTTGAAGTAGCTGTAGTATTAACCATGGAACTAATTGTTCCCAAATCGGCATTTTTATCATAACTGAGAGTGCCAAATTGTCTGTTTAAGCGATATGATATTTTATCATATCATTTTTTTTTAACTAAGATCAATTTCTTAGTTTTATCAGACTATTATTATTTCACATTTTATCAGATCATCTAATATGATTTTCACTACATGAGCGCCTTGAATATGCCAAATAATGCAGATACCTTTGAAGATAATTTATCTCAATTAGAAACACTCGTTTCGCAAATGGAATCTGGAAAATTATCTTTAGAATCGTCCTTAGAAGCTTTTGAAAAAGGCGTTAAATTAGCAAAAAAATGCCAACAAGTGTTAACTAAAGCTGAGCAAAAAGTTCGTATTTTAACAGAAACACATTTAACAGATACTGGAGAAATTGAAGCAATCAGTACCGAACCTTTTAAGCCTGACAAATAATCAAATGAATATGAAATAATAAATTGATCGATATGTTAGGGCGTGCCTTCCATCTGAAAATTATGTATAGGTTGCTTTTTATTTTGCCTTCTCAAGTGTGAAGTGCAACAGTAAGGTATTTTCTATAGCCAAAAAAAAGCAGTCAAATGCTAATAATTCGTATCACTTCTTTTTATCAAAAAAATAAGGAGAATTATATGGTTTATCAACACTTAACTGCAGAAGAAAGATCTCAAATTGATATCTTATTGTCAAAGCATTATTCTATTCATGCTATAGGAAACGCATTGAAAAGATCTCCTTCTACGATTTCAAGAGAGATTCTACGTCATA
>JAAOIJ010000094.1 GCA_015163815.1 Endozoicomonadaceae bacterium | reverse complement strand
TCAGGAGTCTTTGTTGTCTTATTGCAAAGGTCTCAGATTAAATGTGAATTCAAGCAGCAGAACTAACCAACTTTTAACTCATAATTAACCTGGCTCATTTATTAGACCTCTCTTATTCAAAAAAAGTTCATAAAAATAAAATATTTATCATTTACTTCACTGATTTATAAAGATTAAATAAATAAAAACATTCAAAATGATTTGCCTTCTCAAGTGTGAAGCGCAACAGTCAGGCATGAGATATTAAGAAAAGTATGTTAAGATAAAAATCAGTTGTTATTTTATTTACAGTGATATAGAAAATGATATAATTTATGTTAAATGTTGATATTACAGACGACTAATACAGAATATGTTACTTATTTTTTGATACAGCCATTGAATATTGATATATACTTATTTTTAATACATTTTCTTACTGAAAAATAGATCAACTGGATCGTATTGACAATGCTTGCTATATTTTTTCATAATCAAAAAGATATCATTATTTCATATCATACAAAAATTTAGAGAATGATCATGTCAGTATTTCATCAAACGATTCAAGCTGTTATGCTAGATATGGATGGAACCCTCATAGATACCGAAACAGTTTTCCAAAAAAGCTGGTTTCATTGCGCTCAACTATTTAATTTTGAATTTAATATCACGCACTATCAAAAATTAATTGGCCGCCCTTTAGAATCCAGTTTTCATTATATTCAATCTTTATTACCAGAAAACGTCCTTTTTGATGAATTTATGAGCACATTATTTCAAGATCAAAAAAAACGTCAAATGCAAGAAGGTGTTCAATTTCGACCTGGTGCAAAAACATTATTAAAAACACTCAGCAAGCTACCTTACTTAGTCGGACTTGTCAGTTCATCAAAGCGATCTTTTATTCATGATCATTTTAAAGCATTATCCTGTGAATCGATTTTTGACATCATCATTGCATATGAAGATACTGCTTTACATAAACCAGATCCAGCCCCTTATAAAAAAGCATGCCAGGCGCTACAAGTAAACCCTAAACATACTTTAGCTGTAGAAGATTCAAATATCGGTTCAATTTCAGCATTAGAGGCAGGTTGTCAAACAATCTTCGTACCTCAATTCATACAGCCTAATACGCCTTTACAACCAAAATTATTAGCTGTTTATGATTCACTTGAGCACGTAACAGATTATTTGATCAAAATATCATAATATTTAAGGCATCCATTCCTCTAAAATATCATTTAAAAATAACTGTCCAAAAGAGGTTGGCTGCAAGCAATCCTGATAAGGATGCATCCATCCTTTTTGAACCATACGATCTAATTGAGATGTAATCTTTGAAAGCGGTAAGTTGGTATACTGCTGAAATGAAGCTGTTGGAACACCTTGCTTTAATCGCAACGTATTCATAAAAAATTCTAAAGGTAATTCTTCAATCAATAATTGCTTTTCTTGTGCAATAGTTGACATATCACTGTTGATATAAGCGTTGGGCATTCGAACTTTCCAACGACGCATAATGCGAGAATCAGCTATTGTATATTTTCCATGCGCACCTGCTCCAATACCTATATAATCTCCAAACTGCCAATAATTTAAATTATGCTGTGATTCGTATCCTGGTTGACTCCAGGCAGAAATTTCATATTGCTGAAAATGAGATTGTGTTAATAAATAGCTGCCTTGCTGTTGCATATCAGCAATTAAGTCATCATAAGGCAAAATAGGTGGTCGTTTATAAAATACTGTATTAGGCTCTAAAGTTAATTGATACCAAGAGATATGCGACGGCGAATAGTCCATTGCAGCCGTTAAATCTCTTAATACTTCGCATACTGTTTGATTTGGCAATCCATACATTAAATCTAAATTAATTTCTTTAAATTCTGCTGATTTAGCGAAAGTAATCGCTAAGCGCGCCTCCTCTTGCGTATGAATTCGACCTAGTTTTTTTAAATGACTATTTTGAAAACTTTGCACTCCAATAGATAATCGATTAATACCGGCAATTCTAAAATCCAAAAATTTTTGATGCTCAATAGCACCAGGATTAGCCTCTAATGTGATCTCTAAATCTGCATTAAAATGAATATGCTTTGATAAGGTGGATAATAATCTTTCAAAAGATTTTGGGCTAAATAGACTCGGCGTTCCGCCTCCAATAAAAATACTGTGTAATGTTCGATTAGCAGCAAAGGGTAAGTCTTGTATAAAATCTTCAATCAATTTATCAATATAAACCACTTCAAGAGCATCAAAATTTTCAGGCTGACGATGCGAGTTAAAATCGCAATAAGGACATTTTTTAACACACCAGGGGATATGAATATATAAGCTTAAAGGGATACGGGCAATTAACATTATTTATAGAGACAATATAATAGATGTTTTAGTTGTGATATCGCTTGTGCTCGATGACTAATTGTATTTTTGACTTTAAAAGATAATTCTGCAGCAACACAAGCATACTCTGGAACAAAAAAAATAGGATCATATCCAAAGCCTTTGCTTCCAGTCGGTGTAAGACTGATATATCCTGCCCAACGTCCTTGACAAATAATAGGGTCAGGATCTTGTGCATGCTCTAAATAGACTAAAGTGCAATGAAAGTGTGCTTGTCTTTTTTCATATGGCACCTTGTGAAGCGATTTCAGTAATTTATGAATATGTGACTCAGAGGAGGCATGCTTGCCGGCATATCGCGCCGAATATAATCCTGGCGCACCCTGTAAAATATCAACACATAAACCAGAGTCATCGGCTAAAGTTGGCATTTGACTCTCAACTGCTGCATGCCTAGCTTTTAAAAGCGCATTTTCAACAAATGTCAGGCCTGTTTCATCAATACTCTCAATATTGAATGTCGATTGCGGATAGACTGCGCAATTAAAAGGAGACAATAAATCCTGTAACTCTTTATATTTACTGGAATTATTAGAAGCTAGAACTATTTTTTGTGGTCGTTTCATCATAACAGAATCCTATCACTCCCTAAACCATAGGTCAACTACGGTTTTGATAAGACAAAGGCATCATTCATGCTATAAAAACACGCTTAATCTATTGGATGAGACTATAGTTGTATAGTCAGGGGGTCATTTCTTTATTATATTTAAAAGGTCAGATGTTCATAACAAGGAGTACGCTATATGTTATATAATATTCAAACGACCTCAAGCAATCACATTATTAATCAAAGCCAGCAGCCAACACTTGGTATCACGTTCATCAAAAAATTCAAACAATATAGTATCAATTTTTCGTTAAGAGTTACTTATAGCGCTCGATTAGCGCTTTCTGAGGTGATCATGAATGGTGTCAAAGGATGTGCTATAGGGGCTATCAGCTGCATATCTGTTAGTCAAAAGATATCCAAAATGGTTTCAAAATCAAATCGATTCTCTCAATTATTACTCATTACTAGCACAGTATTAGGGGCTTTAGTTGGACATTCAATAGGTTGCCTATTGGGTAGCCTGTTTGGATTAATCAAAGGAATTGCTTTACTACCTTTGAATGCAATTGATGGTTTCATAAAAGAGAATCAAACCACCTCTTTAGAAAGAATGTGGATTCATTGTTTCAAATTGTACTAAACATCATGCTCAACCAAAATCACGTACTGCAAACTGTCTTTACGTGATAATCGATTTAAAATCGTAAATAATGTGGCATCGATACTTTAGAACAAGGATTTATTAAGTCGGTTTCATATTCTTCACACACAGCTAAATATCGCTCTAATATATCATCTGGTAAATTTCGCCAGTTATATAACGTATTATCTAATGCGTATTGTAATAATATTTGTCCGATAAAGGCAATTTTTTGATGATTAGCATCTGCAGGGTACAATGCTTCTATGCCATCAAGCAGTCGTTGTTTATTCGTATTAGCCATAAACACATTCCTTTGTTTAGTCAGGCTTACGTCATATCAATCATACAAAAGGGTGCAAGACATTCATACTTGACTTGCGTGCTTTTTATTACCTTTCATATTCAGTCTCACATATTTAATATAGATAGGCAAGCATCATAATCGTTATCATCGGCTTATTATAAAGTATAGATATGCTATTCTGTATCAGATGATCAATCAGACTATCTCTGATCAATTGAACGAGCCACTAAATTAGATAAACGCTCTTTTCTTTCTTTGGCTTTTTTAAATAATAATCCTGTTTTACCAATCGACTGAATTAGTTCAGCTTGTGCTTGTTCACATAATAGAGATAAGATACTGAAACGCATATCACGATTTGCAATATTCAGTTTTATTTTAATTAATTCATGATCTAATAAGGCTCGCTGTGTTTCTAATAACACGCCTGATGTGACACCTGAATCTGATAATGTGACAACAGGGTTGAGATGATGGGCAATTTTTCGATACTGACGCTTTGTGACTTCAGTTAATGACATATACACCTCTGTCTAACATCAAACTATCAATTACATAATAAGGAATAAAGAAAGGTATTATCGCTTAATTCCTGAGTCTATTCAAGCGGTTTCCAGAAAATACTCGCCTTGGGAGGTCAACCAGTCAATCGTATCACGCATAACAGATATGTGTGAATAAATGACGCTATCATCTTTTGAGGTTAAAATATATTGAATATATTGCCTTTTTAAGTGGAAAGTGCAACAATAAAGACCTTTTCTATAGCCAAAATAAAGCAGTCAAACGCTCATCATGCGTATCACTTTTTGTATCGCCAAAAGAAGAGAATTCACATGGTGAATCAATACTTTAACAGATCAGCGCATGAACCTGTCAATATCTGCCAAAGAAAACAGCGTCTATGAATATAGAAGATTTTGAAATTTTAGCCATTCAAAAAACACGCAATAACAGACCTAGAAAAACGTTAAACTACCGAACACCTAACGACGTGATACGAGAAAGACAAACTTTTTCAGTGTTGCATTTCATGATTGAATAGATTTTTTAAATAAAAATATCAGAGTCGATGAAATGAATAATAAAGAAAAAATAAGAAAAATGCTGATCAATCAACGTAACGCTTTATCTGATGAACAGCAAAAACAACATGGACAATCTATCGTTCAACAAATTGAAAAAATCACACTTTGGCACACAGCCATGCATATTGGCTTATATTATCCTAAAAATGGAGAGATTTCCACAAAACCACTCATTCAACTGATTTGGAGTACTCCCAAAAAGACAGGTTATATTCCTAAGATTTTACATAAACATCAAAGATTAATGTGCTTTATTCCTTGGCTAAAGAATCAAACATTAAGACCATCAATTGCCGGAATCCCAGTACCTGAACATACAAAAAAAGAAGAAAAATCACCACAAGCATTATCCATTGTCTTCACACCATTAGTCGGTTTTAATCAAACAGGCTTGCGATTAGGCATGGGGGGTGGGTATTATGATAAAACTTTTGAGTCAACGAGAAATCGACCTGTTTTAATCGGATTAGCGCATTCATTACAAGAAATATATGATATATTACCCGCTAGTCGCTGGGATATCCCGCTTGATGGTGTGATCACAGAAAAAAAATCTTTCAGCTTTACACCAAAAGGCTTAAAGGTTTTACAGCCACACTAGCTCAATTAATACGCAAAATTATTCAGTATGTACCGTATATGTCAACACATCAACAGACCCTATCTCATAGATTACAGCAAGGGCTACAAGCCCTTAAAAAAACCTATCAACAACCAAAAATTTTGCTTTTATTTTGCTTAGGCTTTTCAGCTGGATTACCTTATTTATTAATTTTTTCCACATTATCTCTGTGGCTAAGTGAAGCACAAATTGATCGAACTACCATTGGTTTTTGTAGCTGGGTTACCTTAATTTTTGCATCAAAATGGATTTGGGCTCCCATATTAGATTTAACAAAATTACCGATCTTAACGTACTATTTTGGCCTGCGGCGCAGCTGGCTTATGAGCACTCAAGTCATTATTATCGTATCATGCTTTGCTTTATCTTTTGCAAATCCAAGTCATAATCTCACCAGTATGATGTGCTGGATTATGATGTTATCTCTCGGAGCTGCAGCACAAGAAACAGTTGCGGATGCCTATCGCATTGAGTCAGCAACTCAATTGATGAAACAAGCAACTTTATCAGCTGTTTATCAAATGGGCTATCGAACAGCGATGTGTTGTTCTGGTGCAGGCGTTATTTGGATTGTATCTCTGATCAATACGCATCAACAATACCAAGTTCAAGGCTGGCAAGTTGCTTATTTTAGCATGGGTCTTTTATCTTGTATTGGACTGATCACGTCTTGCTTTATTACTGAAACAGCACAACCTATTCAAGACACATTCATATCACCCAACACGACTACTGCAACACAAGTTAAAAAAAATAAAAAAACCGTACGCCGCAATACTTTAAAAAGTATGTATTGTCTAGCATTGGCGCCTTTTGCAGATTTTTTTATGCAACATGGTCGACAATCTTATCTTATTTTATTATTAATTGGCTTCTATCGCATTTCAGATATTTTAACGGGCATTATGGCCCACCCTTTTTACTATGATTTAGGTTTTACGAAAATACAAATTATCTATATTATCAAATTATATGGGTTTTTCATGTCTATTTTAGGCGTTTTAATGAGTGGTTTTTTTATTCATTATTTTGGATTGCTGAAAATATTATATTTAGGTGCGATATTAAGCAGCAGTTGTAATTTTTTATTTGCAATATTAGCCGCATACGGTGAACCCAGTACAATCGGATTATCTTTCATTATTTGTATTGATAATTTTAGTGGTGGATTAACCTCCTGTGTTTTAATGACTTGGTTATCACATATCACAAAAACCACTTATTCAGCTACTCAGTATGCTTTTTTTTATTCATGGACTTTATTCTTGCCAAAATTAATTGGTGGATTCTCAGGCATACTCGTTGATCATACGGGGTACTCTCTATTTTTTATTAGTTCGGCCTGCTTGGGTATGCCGGTTATACCGCTTATTTACTGGATCCAAAAAAACACAACCTCACTTATTTTTAATCAAAAAAAAACCTGTGTTTATAACCAGACAATATCAAAGATTGTTCAATAGAGCGCCAATTCTCATTCAGGCCATCCATATGATGGTCATACTTTAAATGAAGTCGTATGCGATATCAATGAAAAAATACCTAGCCAAGTTAAACAGGTTTTTGTTGATAGAGGTTATAGAGGACATAAAGTAGACTGTTGTGATGTGTTTATATCAGGACAACGCAAAGGCATGAATCCTACCTTAAAGAAAAAACTCGCAAGACGAAGCGCAATTGGGCATATCAAATCAGAAGGAAAACTACGAAGAAATATGTTGAAAGGTAAGATTG
>JAAOIJ010000093.1 GCA_015163815.1 Endozoicomonadaceae bacterium | reverse complement strand
ATTATCAAAGCATGATTCTATTCATACAATAGGAAAAGTATTACAAAGATCTCCTTCTACGATTTCAAGAGAGATTTTTTGAAATACTAAAGGGAGACAATATGATGATCAACAAGCTCATCAATTAGCGCAAGACAGGAAATGAAAGGCAAGCAGAAATCCTTATAAATACTCCCTAGATGTATGAAATATATTGATATTTTAATCAAAAAAAAGGGAGTCCTGATCAAATGTCAGAGCGATTGATCCATATATTAAACAAAAAATCCCACTAAGATCTGATTGATACAAAAATTTAAGACATTATTAAAGGTAAACAATATTGCACTAGAAAAGGCAACATATCGAGTAGAAGGCTTATGGCTAATCGAGTCGATATGACAAAAAAACCTATGATTGTCGATGAAAAATCTCGTAGTGGAGATTGAGAAGCAGATACTATGATAGGAAAAAATTATCAAAGCGCTATTGTTAGCTTAGTCGACAGACAATATAAATATGTTTTGAAAATCGCAAAGCAAATGAAGTAAAAGACTGTACTATCAAGTGTTTAAAAAGATTCCACTTCAATATAGACAAATGATTACTGTTGATCATGGCAAAACATTTTCTTAGCATGAAGTCTTATCTAAAACATTTAAAATAAAATGTTATTTTGCTAAACTTTATGCTTCTTGGCAAAGTGCTTTAAATGAGCATACTCATGAATTATCTCGTCAATATCTGCAAAAAAAAACAGAGTTGATAGGCATAGAAGATAATGAAATTTTAGCAATTCAAAAAGCACTCAATCATAGACGCAGAAAAATGTTAAACTATCGAACACCTAACGAAGTTAAAAACTTTTAGATATTGGCCAAATAAAACCGGATTTAAATTATACATAAAGGATGTCCTATGGTAGGGTGAGTAGTACGACTAAATAAGCGACTTGTTTTAAAAAAAACTAATGAAAAATAGATAGTTCTCATCATAAATCAGCACATTTTTATACGATTTAAAATGAATAAATATTTTTTTGATCATGTTGAAGAGATACAGCCCATCTATTGGTTCAGATTATTGCTATTTCATGTGATATAAAAACAGAGGCATTATTTGTATTCATACTTTTTTAGTTTTTACAATCGCAATAGCATAGAAACCAATTGCTTTACATAACAGCATCGATCATTGAAATGATATTTTACATTACCACTCAGATACTAATACAGTCAATATGGTTACAGTGAGAGAAAAGCATCCAAAAACAAAGAATGGTCAAATTGATTTATCTCAATGGCTAAATCGTATTCGTGATGATTTAGGTGTCCCAGCATTACCATTATTAAAATATGCTTGTGATACAGTGCAAATATTTCATCATCATAATAAAGAATATTACTTAAAAGCAGGTATTGACACAGTTGAAATTTTAAAAAAATTACGTTTAGATCAATCCTCTTTTGTTGCCGCTTTATTATATCAATTTGTACAAGCTAATATGATCCATTTAACCGTTATTCGTTATCATTTCGGCATAGAAATATCCAATTTGATTCAAGGGGTATTAGATATCAACTCTAATCAGATGCTATCAGCATATTACCCTGTTTTTTCTGATATTGATTCGAATTATAAACAGTTAGAAAAAATTAGAAAAATGTTAATTTATATGGTACAAGATATTCGTGTACCTTTGATTAAAATTGCTGAAACAATGTGTGTGATGCGATTAATAAAAAAAGAGTCTCAATCTGAAAAAAAACACATTGCACGAAAAGCTTTATTTATTTATGCTCCTTTAGCGCATAGACTAGGCATTGGTTGTATTAAATGGGAAATGGAAGATTTAGCCTTTAGCTATTTAAATGCTGATGCTTATAAACATATTGCACATTTAATCAAAGATCGCCGTATCGATCGAGAAAATACATTACAAAATCGAATTATTTATTTGCGTCAACATTTACAAAAAATTAATATTCAAGCTCAAATACAAGGGCGTGTTAAAAATATTTATAGTATATGGCGTAAAATGCAAGCTAAAAAATTAAAATTTCATGAACTATATGATATCCAAGCAATTCGTATTTTAGTCAATCAAGTGAATGACTGTTATCGTGTATTAGCTGTTATTCATAATTTATGGACGAGTATTGATTCAGAATTTGACAATTACATTAAACATCCTAAAACGAATGGTTACCAATCCTTACATACCGCTGTTAATGTAGCAGAAAATAATCGATTAGAAGTGCAAATTAGAACCCATATTATGCATGAAAAATCAGAATTTGGAGCCTGTTCGCACTGGGCTTATAAAGGCACTGATACCAATACGGTGCTCAATAGCTATGAAAAAAAAATACACTCTTTGAGACAAGTGCTCGATTGGCATCAAGAGTTTGGAAATACTGAAATACATGCATTAGAAAAATGGCGTAGTGATACAGCTTCAGATAGTATTTATGTTTTTACCGATCAAGGTGATGTAATGGAACTACCAAAAGGCGCAACACCATTACATTTTTCTTCCACGATGTATGGTCGCCATCATATCTGCTATGGCGCCACAGTCAATGGAAAATCTGTCTCTTTAACACATCGCCTCAAAACAGGCGATCAAGTAGAAGCTTTAATCTAAATTGATTCATTGCATTATTTTTTTTGAAAATGGATCTTGTAGATATCTCATGTATTACATGATAATCTCATTTACTTTTAAATCTTTTATTCAATCACACTATACAGTACTCTAGAATAATGAATCCATTCTTTAACCGTATTACCAGGAGATATCATGACTTTTGTTGTCGGTGAACCGTGTATTAAGTGTAAATATACCGATTGTGTTGAAGTATGCCCTGTAGATTGTTTTTATGAAGGTCCTAATTTTTTAGTGATCCATCCTGATGAATGCATTGATTGCGCCCTATGTGAAGTAGAATGCCCAGTGAATGCCATTTACCCTGAAGATGAATTGCCAATGGATCAAATTGAATTTCTTCAAATTAATGACACTTTGTCTAAAACTTGGCCTAATATTACAATCAAAAAAGAGGCGCCGGATGATGCAGAACATTGGAAAGCTATTACCAAGAAAAAACACTTATTAGAAAAATAGCTTGATCCAACATGCCGGTGTTTACGCTTTATTGACTAAATAATGAATCTAACGTCAACCCTTGCTGTTCAAGCATAACACGCAACCTTTTCAGTGCTTCAACTTGAATTTGGCGTACTCTTTCTCGTGTTAAACGGATAGCTAATCCTACTTCCTCTAACGTACTGGTTTCATAACCTAACAATCCAAATCGACGTGCGACGACTTCTCTTTGTTTTTCAGGTAATTCATGCAACCAATAATCAATATTATAATTTAAATTGCTATCTTGTAGTAATTTGGCTGGATCACTTTCATTAAAATCAGGCACCGTATCCAGAATAGATTTATCAGAATCATATCCTAATGGTGTATCCATAGATGTAATTCGTTCATTTAACCCTAAAATATGCTTAACGCTACTCACAGGTTCATCTAATAATTTAGCAATATCTTCAGCTGAAGGTTCATGATTGAGTTGTTGCTCCAATACTCTAGATGCTCTCAAGTGAACATTAAGCGCTTTAATCACATGAATAGGTAATCGAATAATGCGAGTTTGATTCATAATAGCACGTTCAATTGTTTGTCTTATCCACCAAGTGGCATAAGTAGAAAATCGAAACCCACGTTCTGGATCAAACTTTTCAACTGCTCGAATTAATCCTAAATTACCCTCTTCAATTAAATCTAATAATGATAATCCGCGATTAATATAGCGTCTTGAAATTTTCACGACTAATCTTAAATTACTCTCTATCATACGTTGACGTCCTTCAGAAACACCTTGTCTAGCGAGTCTTGCAAAGTGAATTTCTTCTTCAGAATTGAGTAATGGATAGAAACCTATTTCATTTAAATATAATTGTATTGCATCGAGAGATTTTGATGTTTGATATTCTACAGTGGTTTTTTCTAACGTTTTTTCAAACATGTTTGTTTGTTCTGTCAAAATAGGATCTTCAGTTTCAGACAAGAGAAAAGATTCTTGTTTATCTTGCATATCAATATCTTCTGTTTTTTTTATTGTATCATTTAAATCTATCAAAACAGTTTCAACAGGTTTTTTTGTTATCTTTTGAGAGTCAAACTCATTGTCTATTGTATTCATAAAATCTATCTTTTCTTTTTTAATCGCCATAACGTGTCAACCTTTATATGATTAGTTGTTGCAATAGCATTTTCAAACCTCATGATTGATTAAAATAAATTGATGATTCAGCTAAAAATCACATCATAAAACGCATTGAATGTTTTATTTGATATAATTTCGAATCTAAATCATTGATTTTTTTAATCTACAGTGATTGAGTGGAAATGCTAGCATTTCTTTAATTCTGTTATATTGTTGAGTCTAACTACTAAAACATACATATCTAATAGTGATATAGCTCTACTCTTAATCAAAGACAACTAAAAAACGATAAAGTTCACTTCATGTGAATATATGATAAGACGAAAGAATAGGACAGCTTCATTGCTATTTAGACAAAATTACATTGATTTAGGTCTTATTTAATATAATCAATCAAAACTTTAATTATTAATAATGAATATTTAGTTCATTTATATATTTTCTTACTTATTATATTACTGTACCTCGATTTATAAAAAAAGTGAACTATTGATTTCAGATAAAAATCATTATTTTTTATCTGAAAAATAATTAAAATGACTTAATATATTGAATTTCAAGGTGAAGGTGAATCTTTCTATTGTCTGATCTTTTTAAATTTTTGATTCAAAAACAACAGACTATTGCACTAAATACAGATCAGCCAATCTATTGAACCAGTTGAGACGACATGATTAAGTGACAACCTATCGCATCATGTTGTTATTAAGTCACTTTCCTTCCTTTAAATGACTTCTTCATGACGCTAAAATAAAAAGGCACGATCAGCAGCCCTATGCTCATACTAATCATAGATTCATAAACAGAATTGACATCTAAAGCAGAATTGAAAGGAAAAATTTGATATAATCCACCCAACATAAAACCTGTTAAGATGCCGAAAATGATACTTGAAGCCTGGGATAACAGCCATTGTAATAAGTGAGAAAAAACAAATAAACCAATCATGCAACCTGTTATGAAGGACGATAATATTGCAAAATTCCATGTCGTTAATGCTTCTAAAATAGGCTGATACAGCCCTAGTAAAATTAAAATAAAACTACCAGATATACCGGGTAAAATCATGGCACACATAGCAATAGCTCCGCCTATAAAATATAAAAAAAAAGGAGGACTTTCTACGACATGAACGTTATAAGGCATATACTGTATCATTAGCAGCATGCACACCGCGCTACTTAGAAGGCTGATCCAATATGATTTTGTTTTTAGTGGAGTTTTTCGTATCAATATGATAGTTGAAACCATCATTAAACCAAAAAAAAAGGCATATAACCAAGTTTGTTTATTTTTCAGTAAAATTAATATCCAAGGTGCAAATAGAACAATGCTGCAAATAATACCACACACTAGAGGTAGTAAAAAATGACCATTGATATGATACCAAGCTTGCTTTAATTCACCTTGCCAGATGAGTTTTAAAACTGTGATATTAAAAGATTTCAAGCTACTGAGAAGGATTTCATAAATACCTGAAATAAAAGCAATCGTGCCACCTGAAATACCTGGCATTAAATCAGCTAAGCCCATCAAGAGTCCAGTCAAGAACAATTTAATATGCGTTTTTTTTTGATTTATCATGAAATAAAGCAGCTTGATACAGATATTCTGTTGATTTTTATAATCAAATAGTGTCATATTCAATGAAGTTTCTTAAAAAAAACTGGAGCGGGAAACGAGACTCGAACTCGCGACCCCAACCTTGGCAAGGTTGTGCTCTACCAACTGAGCTATTCCCGCATGAATACCTATTGATAAGACTGCCTTATAGGAGATCATATGACAATCAAAGATCTGGCAGGCCAGGAGGGAATCGAACCCACAACCCCCGGTTTTGGAGACCGGTGCTCTACCAATTGAGCTACTAACCTAGTAAGAGGATATCTTACCATGCGTTATAAATAAATCTAGTGTATTTTTAAAAAACCTGTTTATTTTGCAAAAAATAGCTTATTTTTATCAAATGCATATCATATTGATCAGCTTACGTTCATTCATGCTGAAAGACTGTATTCGTGATAACCATCTACACCTGACTTGAATAGATACGCATGAGTCATGACTTGCCTACATTATAGCCTCTTAACCCACTGTATTCATCATAAGATACCGTTCAAAGTTTGGATATGCTTTAATTTTTGTCGTCTTCAGAAGAGTCGCTTTCATAAGAATAAGTTCTTGTATAAGTATCATGACATACTGCCTTAGTCATGATTATCGTTTTAGCATATTGAGAAAAATTCTTAATATCACGTAAAGCTTCAGAATAGGCTTGATCGGATTCATTTTGTTGCATAGAAATCGCTGCAGAAGATAGAGCATCTGACATCAATGCCGGCGTTGATGCTGATGTAGATACTGGTGTTGATACTGGTGTTGATACTGGTGTTGATACTGGTGTTGATACTGGTGTTGATACTGGTGTTGATACTGGTGTTGATACTGGTGTTGATGCAGCTCGAATCTTTAAAACAGTATTTTTCAACTGATTATTTTCTAATGCACTGAGATCTAACTGTAAAGTTGCTCTGTCTGGTTTAACAATAGTTGCATTAGCTGCATTCGTATCAGTTTCTTGAATACTGTTCCCGGCAGTTTTATTTTGATTTATGATTGATTCCATAATGATATAGCCCTCTAATGATTGATAGAATAACAATTCAACATAAACGTATCTGAAAAATTGCTTATTTTTACTTTTTAAGTATGAAAAGCAACAAAACAATAGTAAGACATTTAACTCGATCAATAAGTTCCATTATGTTTTGCCTTTTCAAGCGTGAAGTGCAACAGTAAAGCCTTTTCTATAGCCAAAAAAAACAAACTATACAAAAACTTAAAGACATAAAAGTAAAAAATATTGTACTAGAAAAGAAAAAATATCGGGTAGAGAATTTATTGCTAATCAAGTCGATATGACAAAAAGACTGATTATTGTCGATGAAAAATTTCGTATTGGAGACCAAGACGCAGATACTATATGACAGGAAAAAATCATCAAGGTGTTATTGTCAATTTAGTCGACAGACGATCTAAATATGTTGTTTTACAAAAAGTTGAGAGTCGCAAAGAAAATGAAGTAAAAGACTCTATTATCAAGTATTTAACAAAGATATCGTGTCAATATAGACAAACCATTACGTTTGATCATAGCACAGCGTTATCTTAGTATGAATGTCTATCTAAAATATTGAAAATACACTGTTATTTTTCTAAACCTTATGCTATTTGGAACAGCAATTTAAATGAGAAAAGCAATAGATTAGCTCGTCAATATCTGCCAAAGAAAACAGCGTTTATAGATATAGGCGACTGTGGAATTTTATTGCTTCAAAAAACACTCAATAATAGATCCAGAAAAGCGTTAAACGCTCGAAAAGCTAACGACATGATACGAAGAAGAACAACCTTCTAGATGTTGCACTTCATGGTTGAATGGGTCTTTTAAATAACATCTTATTAAACATTTCTTGGCTATATTAAAACATTTTAGCAAAATTTTAACTCGCTTTGATAAGCTAGCTAGGCATTTTAAATGCGATGATTGATATTGCGTGTACTATTATTTGATTGAATGAAACATGAGAAAACGCCCTAATGAAAATCAAAATCAGGAACGGATAGACTGGTCCTTATGTCAGCGCGACACTGTGTTAGTGAATGTATTGATTATAAAAATCTCAAACGACATATTTGCTTTTTTTTATAATCAATACGATTTTAAATCAAGATGATTAGATTAATTGCGCTTTTTTAAATAAAGGGATATATCGAGCTATTTTTATTTTTAAATTATGACGAAGACTTTGACTCTGTAACTGCTTTATTTTGTTTAATTGATCATAAGCTGCTTGATATTGTTTACCTTCAAAATACATCAAAGATAATAATAAATGTACTTTTAGAGTATTTTCTGAATCTATCAATTGATGCATGTTTTGATCTAATTGTTCCAATAAATTGAATAACTTAGCACTTTTTTGATCACTGCACCATAACTGCAATAAATATTCATAAGCATATAATCTATCTGTGAATACAAATTCTTGATCAATGATTTCTGAGTTAAACACAGACAAGTCATGAATATTCCTTTTTAGCTCACGATTAAAATAATTCTTGACTATTTTAGAATAAAACCAAGACTCTAAATCAATCATCGCTATTTTTGTATTGATATCAAAGGCATAAGTTACGACTGATTGAGAGGATATATCGATTGATGACTCTACACTATCAGTTGCGTCATTTCCGCCATCAGTTGACTCATATGAAAAAAAATGTGGTTTGATGACTGTCAGTGACAAGGCTTGTTTTTTAAAAAATCGACCACTTCTCAACAATCGAGTATTTAGATGGCTTGAGACATTTTTATGCAATACTTTGCCATTTCGCAACATTAATTGATTTAATTGTTTGATCGGAGCTGTTACTTCTAAGCCCGATACTTTTTGCATCATTTGTTTTTTTATTTTTTTTGTCTGAAATGCCACTTTTTCAGATTTTTTAAAAAAATTAAAAGCGTTTTTTTTTCCAGATTCGATCAATTTATTCTGTGAAGAAGGAATTAATGAAGCAATATCATCAAAAAAACCAGCAAAAACAAAAGTTGGAGAGGTTATTGCAAAAAATAAAGTGAATTTTTGAACTATGCCCTGAGATACTTTTAACATACAACAT
>JAAOIJ010000092.1 GCA_015163815.1 Endozoicomonadaceae bacterium | reverse complement strand
GTGAGCTTAGTTGACAGACGATCTAAATATGTTGTTTTACAAAAAGTTGAGAGTCGCAAAGCAAATGAAGTAAAAAACTGTATTATCAAGTGTTTAAGAAAGATGCCGCTTAAATATAGACAAATGATTACTTTTGATAATGGAAAAGAATTCTCTCAGCATGAAATCTTATCTAAAGCATTGAAAATAAAATGTTATTTTTATAAACCTTATGCTTCTTGGGAAAGAGGTTTAAATGAGCATACCAATGGATTGGTTCGTCAATATCTGCCAAAGAAAACTAGAGTTTATAGGCATAGAAAATGATGAGATTTTAGCGATTCAAAAAGCACTCAATAATAGACCTGGAAAAGTGTTAAACTATCGAACACCTAACGAGGTTATGCGAGGAATAGAAAAACCTTTAGGTGTTGCACTTCATGGTTGAATGGACCTATTATAAACATTAGATGCAGGTTTTTCTTGTAGAAATATGCTATTTAAATATTATCTTTGGAAAACAGGCTGTCATTGATTTAATGGATGAGGATATAAAAAACATAGCTCTGGATAAAAAAGAGAAAAGAAAAAAAGCGACATGAAATCTATTACCTCGAACTGTGCTAATATAAAAAACCAATCGTTTATTTTGAAAAAATATTGATAAATATAAACATCTTATTGAAAAGTCATAGGCTAGATTGAAGTATTATTTTTACTCGATTTAATACGCTAGGAACGCATTTGAAACGCATATTATTGTTCTTCATTAAAAATAAAAATAAATTCTAGCATTTTTCATAATAAACAGTGTTTTATGATTTTTAGATTGAGCATTTACATTAGATTAAATGGTATGACTCGAGAGAATATACTATAAAATAATAAAAATATAATGAAAAAGTAGTGTATTTTTTAATTTGTAGAGTATAGTCATATATTTGAGATTTTGGTAACTGAAAATAATTACTAATTAAGCAGCAAGGTAAATGATTTGTTTTTTCTAATTGTTTTTGTAGTGTTTTCATTCCTTTTTGACATAAAAAAGCATAAACTAAACCGGTATTTCTAAATGAGATCGTATTAATATTTTTACACTTTATCTGTAAATTAGATCTATATTGTATTTTTTTTCGACACCATAAAATGATAAAGGGAACCCAGGCATTCTCAATAGCATACACTGTATTATAAGGATATTTTTTAGCTAACCAAAAAGCAATACCTCCAAAGCCTGCTCCAGCTTCTAAAATATGACCGTTAATTTGATTGGGTAAATGAGCTTGAAGTGCTTTGAATACTGCAATGGTTGATGGAGTGGATGCAATACCATTTTTTAGATAAAAAAATAGCGTTGAAATAATAATAGCAAGACAGATTAAAATGATGAATATTGAAAGATACATGCAGATTCTGCCACTCTTTTGATCTAGCTATTATGTGACTATAACATATTTTATAAAAATGACCATTGATATACAATATCGATTAAGCCTGCAAATAAAGACTAGATTTTATATAATCTGCTTTATAGACGGTTTTGATGTCTTGTAAATGCTGTTACAATATATGATGACTTATCAGCGCTATGTGCTGAAAATTAGAGATCAATTGCAGTTTCTTTATATCACAGGTAAAGACTAATTTATGAAAGCTTTGAAAGCCGTTCGTGGAATGCATGATATTCAACCGAATGATACTGAATTATGGCGTTTTGTCGAAAGAGAAATAAAAGCAGTATTGCAGCAATATGGTTATCAAGAAATGCGACTGCCTTTACTAGAAATGACTGCATTGTTTCAGCGAGGAGTCGGTGAAAATACTGATATTGTTGAAAAAGAAATGTATTCTTTTTTAGATCGAAATGGCGAATCTTTAACTTTAAGACCTGAGTTAACAGCTAGTATCGTTCGAGCTGGTATAGAACATGGATTATTCTATAATCAAATTCAAAAAATCTGGAGCATGGGCGCTTTATTTCGGTATGAACGACCGCAAAAAGGGAGATCTCGTCAATTTCATCAATGTAGTGTTGAATGTTTTGGTGTTCAATCACCAGCATCGGATGCAGAGCTGATGATGATATGTGCTCGTATTTGGAGTCGATTACATGTTTCAGAATATTTAAAATTAGAGATTAATACATTAGGGAGTCAAATTGAAAGGCAAGCCTATCGTATGAGCTTAGTTGATTACTTAACACCCTATACAAATGATTTAGATGAAGATAGTCAACGTCGATTAATCTCTAATCCTTTGAGAATTTTAGATAGTAAGATTCCTTTAACACAAGATATTTTGAGTCAAGCGCCTACAATGCAAGACTATTTAGGTTCTGAATCGACAGCATTTTTTGAGCAGATTTGTATATTGCTTGATCAACGTCAAATTAAATATCACATTAACCCACAATTAGTAAGGGGTTTAGATTACTATTCTCATACAGTCTTTGAATGGAAAACAGAGCAATTAGGTTCACAAGGCACAGTTTGTGGTGGAGGTCGATATGATGGACTAGTAGAACAATTAGGAGGAAAAGCAACATCAGCAACTGGTTTTGCCATTGGTTTTGAACGATTACTGTTATTATTAGAGGCGACATTAGTGAAAGATAGACTTTTGAAAAAAGAAGAGATTTCTGTTACATTAGTGATCAGTTCGCCTGAAAGTATTCCCTATAGCATGGATTTATTAGAATCTATTCGGAATCATTTTCCAAAAATTGAAGTTTTATCTGCTTGGAGTGGCAGCTTAAAAAGCCAAATAAAGAGGGCGTATGCTATGGGTTCTCAATTAGCTTTGATGATAGGGGATCAAGAAGTATCTGGAAAAACTATAACAATTAGATTCTTGAAAGAAGATAATAAAACAGAAACAATCACAAAACAAGCACTTTTTGAGCTATTGCAAAATCAAACTGTTAATCATAATAATATAGAATCATTATCTGCAGATTAGTATGCTTGAGAGATATGTTTCGATCGAGTAAACTGCTTAGTAATAAATACAATTACGATTAGGCTGTCATATCAGATGGCTGAAAAGCGTCATCATATTTTAGAGGGTCATCCAGCGTGAGTTATGATACAGAAGAAGAACAGCTGATCACGATTAAACAGTTTTGGAGTCGGCATGGTAATAAAATATTAAGTGTTGTTATCTGTCTGATCTTATCTTTTTATGGCTTTCGTTTATGGAAGCAGCATACGGTTAATCATATTTCAGAAGCATCTGATTTATATCAGCAAATGGCTGAACTGATCACATCAAAACAATTTGGGCAAAATGTGACAGATGAGCAACATGCGTCATTTGATCATTTATTTTCAACACTTGAAGCTGAATATGCAGATACAAGTTATATGGAATATGCCTATCTTTTAAAGGTGAAACAAGCTATTGTTAAAAAAGACATTCAACAAGCTAAAACATTTTTAGAAATACTCATTTCGAAAGGAAAAATTGCTGATTTAAGAATATTAGCAACGATCAGATTAGCACGATTATTAGTCTCAGAAGGTGAAATAGGTGCGAAATCAGCCTTGGTCGCGTTAGACAAAATAAAAAATAATATTACTTTTAATTTGTTATATTATGAAGTGCTTGGTGACGCTTGGTTTGCTTTAGATGACTTTAAACAAGCTCATGCAGCCTATAAACAAGCAGTTGATTCAGCAGATGGACAGGATGATTTTCATTTACTAAAGCTTAAACTAGATAATACAGTTCAGGTTGAGGAGTTAACTGAATGAAATATATTTCAGCTGTTATATTGCGAATGATTTGTGTTATTTTCATGTCAGTTTTTGTGCTAACAGGTTGTGTCAATCATTTATCAGTCTCGCACCGATCGGTGAAAAAATTACCGAATTTTGATAAAAAAATAACTTTAGATATGCTTTGGAAACAAAAAGTTGGCAAGCATCCTGGAAGAAAAAGCATTGCAATACAACCTGTAGCAACTGATAATGAAGTTTATGCAGCACATTATGATGGGTCAGTTGTGGCCTATGACCGGCATAATGGAAAAATATTATGGCAGGTCGTTTTGCATGATAATATATCAGGTGGTTTATGTGTGCATTTAGATGTTCTGACGGTTGCGACTATGAATGGCAACATCATTGCATTAGATCGAAAAAATCAAGGCAAACTATTATGGCGCTGTTTTGTAGGCGGACAGGTATTATCGGCGCCGATTATTCAAAATAATAAGATGTTTTTGCAAAGCATTAATGGAAAAATAATCGCTTTGAATGCTACGACTGGAAAACAAATATGGCAAGAGAATACAGTTTTTGCTCCATTAATGTTAAGAGGTTCTAGCAAACCTCTTTATAAAAATAACGTATTATTTACAGGATTATCGACCGGAGAGTTGATTGGTTGGGATGCTGAAACAGGTGAAAAAGTATGGACTACTTTTATTTCAAGGTCTAAAGATTCTTCAGAATTATTACGCATGAGTGATATTATTTCTTCACCTGTCTTTATCAATTCTAATTTATATGTGATTAATTTTAATGGGAATTTATCTTCTTTTGATACTGAAAATGGCATAAAAAAATGGTCTATTTCTGCTTCTAGTTATACACAGCTCGAAACAAATCAAAAAGTTCTATATTACTCTTCTAGCTTAGGTGGGCTGTATGCCATTAATAGTGAGTCGGGTGCTATCAATTGGAAGCAATTAGTGGAATATCCTCGCCATCATTTAAGTCATCCTCTTGTTATTAATGACTGGGTTTTTGTCGGAGATAATTATGGATATATTCATATTCTTTCTAAAAAAACAGGGCATATTGTTGGACGTCAGAGAGTCAATACGTCTATTCGAACAAAACCACTCGTTCAAGACAATATCATATATATTTTGACAGATAAAGATGAGTTAATTGCTTTTAAAATACGTGAGTTATGATAAAAATTCTATAGACTGAATATCAAAAAGGAGATATTCAGTATTCATTTTATTCAAGGTTTTAATGATATGTTTCCAATCATTGCGCTCATTGGTTGTACCAATGTGGGAAAGTCTACATTATTTAATCGCTTAACTGCTTCACGAGAAGCTTTGGTTGCTGATTATGCTGGCTTGACGCGAGATCGATTATATGGCGAAGGCTCTCTAGAAAACGACCGATATGGCGTGATTGATACCGGAGGTGTCAGCGACAAACAGCAAGATGTTAATTTGCAGATGATGAAGCAAGTGCATCTTGCAATTAAAGCAGCTGATTTAATGTTTTTTATTGTAGATGTCAAAATGGGTATGAGTGCAGCTGATCATGAATTAGCTCATATTTTGCGTAAAGAACAAAAACCTGTTTACTTAATTGCAAATAAAATTGATACAAAAAAACATGAAATATCTCTCAATGAATATTATGAGCTTGGTTTAGGAGATTTATTCCCAATTACAGCGACACATGGTCGTGGTGTCCAATTTTTATTAGAAAACACAATTGCAGTGTGGTATCAACAGCATGCGAAAAACCGTGTTGAAGTCGAAAACCCTGCCATTGCAACAGATCGTATTAAAATGGCTATTGTGGGTCGTCCAAATGTAGGGAAGTCTACGTTAGTCAATCGATTGCTAAAAGAAGAGCGTGTGATTGTATTAGATGAAGCTGGAACCACGCGAGACAGTATTTATATTCCTTATGAAAGAGATGGCAAGCAATATACTTTGATAGATACAGCTGGTGTTCGTCGTAAAGGGCGAGTTTCAGAGTTGATTGAAAAATTTTCTATTATTAAAACACTTCAAGCGATTGAAAAAGCAAATATTATTATTTTAATGTTGAGTGCTCAAGATAATATTGTAGATCAAGATTTACATTTATTAGGCCATATTTTAAGGCAAGGAAAGCGTCTTGTTATTGCAATTAATAAATGGGATGGTTTATCAGATTATGCGCGTGAGATGACGAGAACGACTGCAAAACGACGCTTGATTTTTGCACCTTTTATTCCAGTTCATTTTATTTCAGCTAAACATGGTTCTGGATTATCAGATTTATATACATCTATTGATCAAGTATATCAATCGAGTATGACTAGATGGTCCTCTAATCAATTGACTTCTATTTTAGAGGAAAGCATCAAAGCGAATCAACCTCCTATGAATGGTTCACATCGTATCAAATTGCGATATTGTCATATGGGCGGATCGGATCCATTGACTTTGATTATTCATGGCAATCAAACAGATGCTTTACCTCAAAACTATATAAAATATTTAGAAAACACCTTTAGATCAAAATTATTATTATCAGGAATTCCTATTCGCTTACGATTTAAAACAAGTGATAATCCATTTAAAGATAAGAAAAATATTTTAACTCTAAAGCAAGTTAAAAAAAGAAAACGACTAATGTCTCATATAAAGAAAACATATAAAAAATAGCATAGAACTTTTGAGTCTATCCCTGTCAGTATATCAATTCATATTTTAGCCCCTAAATGTGTATTGATATACTGACAGGGATAGACTTTTTTGTTGATATAGGATTTTTAGTATTTTTTGGTTATTCTATAGAATCAGTATCATCTTTCATTCGGTCCTATCTCTATATCTATATTATCGCGATCAATTTGACGACAATAAGAGGTACAAGCTATACCACATATAACACATCCGATACTTGTTGCTGTAATAAGAATTCCGGCAGAAATTATGTTTCCAGAATTATTCTGATCTATATTGATGGTCGTAACATTTAAAACCGCAATGCTGTTGTCAGTTGTTAGATCAGTTGTTAGATCAGTTGTTAGATCAGTTGTTAGATCAGTTGTTGGTTGAACTGTAGGGCAACTTTGTCCTTCTGGCAAGCCTTTTTCTGCAGTAGCTCCTTCGCAATAACAATTATCTTTAAGATGCTGATGATATGCATCTCGGCCGTCAATATAATACGCAAATTCACCGATTTCAGTTAAGCAATATAGAAATCTATTTTTAATATCATTCCAATGGCAATATCGATTCAAACCTAATATTTCTGGATTTCCGTGAAAAGTTATTGGAATATTTTTTAAAAATCTAAATCTATATTTCACGGGTAATATTTTTGATTCTAAAGCATTAACTGTGATATTTTGAGTAGCATGCGTTGTATAGGTTTTATAATAGCCTATATAAGCCTCATTTGCTGGGTATATCAAGCCGGAATAACCTATCTTGCAGTATCTTGAGTTTTCAATTCCAACATCAAACTGATTAGGAGAGGATATATAAATCAGATCAAATAAAGGGCTAGAAGGTGGCCCACAACGCGTTAAATACTTATCCGCCAAACTATTCCTCACATAAGGCATTATAAATGTGCCATTTTCAGTTAATTTTGTATTTCCATTATTTAAAGGGAAGCTTGCATTGCGATCATAAGTGAAAGCTACTGTATGTATCGGAACAGTCTCATTGCCAAAAATTGCCTTTTTAATATGACTAAGTTCAACTGCAGCTTCAGAAAACTCAATAGTAGGTGTGCGTGTGGTATTACATAATCTCGCATGACGTTGCTCTTCAGATTCGAATAGTATCTCTTCTTGCGCTAAACCTCCAGGAAAGCCAATTCTGTCTATTGTTGCAGTGATGCTTCTTGCAGTATTAGCACCCAGGATACCTCCAATAATGCTAACTGCAAAAGGAATGACGGCTTTAATAGGACCAGGTATATACCCTGTTGTTTTCTCAACTTCTTCTGTCAGCATTTCAGCTCCACCGTATCCTATATGTGAACCTAAAACACTCCCGATAGAACCTGCAACATTAGCAGCTCCTGAAGCAGTGATACCTGCACCCATGCTCGTCATTAAGGCAATAAAGGTTTGATAGTCTTTTTGAATGTTTTGAGGTAGCACCGTGCTAGTAATACAATTGAGCGCCATTCTTGCGCCCATTGTAGCGGCCACTCCTGCTACAATGCTTGTTGTTACGGTAGCTGTTACAGATCCTGCAAAGGCAGCTAAACCTAAGCTGACCCCAGCAGATAAAGCCGCTTGTCTATTTATATATTTTATTTGATCAAAAAACCAAGGCCCCAAATTTTGATTGACAATGTCCGGATTTTTAATCATAGGATCGGCAGATCGATCTAAAAATTCTTTCATCACAGCACTGAAATTAGCAAACGGTTTATCACTTGAAATGGATTGAGTGGATAATAAAGCAGCACCTGTAATGCAGAGCAATAAACATACATATTGATATATTTTTTGATGCATATTTTACCTTTTATTTCAATTTTTAAGATATGACATGCGATCAACAATTATGCAACATAAAATTGAATATCATAAAGCAATAAAGAAAGCGTAATAGGAGTCAATAAAAAAACTTATTAAGTGTATTTTTTTCAATCAGTATAACGTAAAATGTTCGACATGCATACATAGAAGCATTTTTTTATGGCCTATTCAACCATGAAAGGGTCTGTCCATATCTCAAAGTTTAGTTTTGAAATTGAATATAACACCTTTCTGTTGAATGATCTTTATGAGCTTATTTTTTATATCAATCACTTATTAAGTGATTGATATTTTCTTTTTAATTCGCTATTGTAAATAATATTGCAATTTATTTTTTATAATAAGGGTATGAAATGCCGATTAAATTCATATTTTTTCGTATATTGATATTCAGTGTATGTTTTTTTTTTAGCGGATGTGTTTCACAGAAAATGATATCCATGCCTCCGGATGTTGTAAAAAAACATATCTATCTTGCATCTCAATATTTTCAATCAGGGCAAACAGCAGAAGCTATTTCACGTTTACATATTGCTATTTCTTTAACTTCTATTCCTGAAATATTATCTCAAGCCCATGGATTATTAGGCGTGATTTATCAATATCAACAAGAATATACTGCAGCAAGAATAGAGTTTAAAAAAGCGTTAGAGTATGATGGGCATAACTCAGAAGTGCGTAATAATTATGGTAGTTTGCTCTATGAAAAAAAACAGTATGCTGCTGCCGCTGATCAATTTAAGCTAGTCGCAGCCGATTTAACCTATCGATTACGTGAGCAAGCTTTTGAGAATTTAGGAACTGCTTATCTTCAAATGGGTTATAAGAAACTGGGACAAGAAGCTTATGAATCTGCAGTTCGTTTGAAGGTGCAGACACCCATTGCTAATTTTAAATTAGCAATGTTATCTTTTGAAGATAATGATATTGAGACCGCTAACCGCTATTATCAAGTGTTTGCTGAATATGGACATCAGACGGCAGCAAGTTTACTGTTAGGTATTCGTATTGCCAGGAAAAGGAATAATGAAATAGAAAAATCTGATCAGTATGCTACGCGGTTAGCGATTGAATTTCATGATAGCAATGAGTATCAACTCTATTTATATTCAAAAAGTAAATAAGGCTAATCATAGCATCAGTTGAATCGGCTCGCTTGTATTATGTGGAGTCGCTCTTTTTTTATTTTTTGCGTCAACTTGCCCTGCTAGCTGGCCACATGCTGCAGCGATATCTTGACCTCTGGTTTTTCTGACAGTGGTATTGAAACCAGCGTGTTGCAAGTAAGTTTGAAATGCCCTGATTGATTTTTGGGAAGAAGTTTGATACGTTGTGCCTGGAAATGGGTTAAATGGAATTAAATTAATTTTACAGGGTACATTTTTTAGTATTTTAACTAATTGTTTTGCTTCTTGCGGGCGATCATTAATGGCGTGCATTAAAGTATATTCTATCGTGACTTTTCGTTTATCCGGCAAGCTATCCATGTAAATTTTAGTTGCTGATAATAGTTCCGAAATTGGATATTTTTTGTTAATTGGAACGAGCGTGTTTCTCAAAGCATCTGTAGGCGCATGCAGTGAAATAGCAAGAGATGCCTCTGTTTTGTAAGGCATCTTTAATATAGCAGGGACAACACCGCTAGTGCTGAGTGTCACGCGACGTTTAGATAAACCGTAAGCCCAGTCATCCATCATGATATTCATTGAATTCATGACAGGTTCAAAATTCAGTAAAGGTTCTCCCATTCCCATCATCACAACATTGGTAACAGGTGTTTTGATATGAAATTTGCTTTTTAATTGATGAACAGCTTGCCATACTTGACCAATGATTTCAGCCGTCGTTAAATTTGAATTAAAACCTTGTTTCCCTGTAGAGCAAAAACTACAATTCAAAGCGCAGCCAACTTGTGAGGAAATACAAAGTGTTCCTCGTTTTGTTTCAGGAATAAAAACAGTTTCAATTAAAGACCCGCTTTCAGATCGCATTAACCACTTCATAACACCATCTTTGGCATGATCTGATTTGACAATAGGTGGAGGTGTAATGTGAGCAATTTTTGTCAGTTGATCTCGTAAAAGTTTACTTAGATCTGTCATGCATTGAAAATCAGTTTGATGATACTGATAAATCCATTTCATGATTTGTTTTGCTCGAAACTTTTTTTCACCTATACTTTCAAAAAAAGTAATCAGTTGAGATTGCGTGAATCCTAATAAATTGATGGGATGTTCAGATGATATGTCATCATGGGGTGAATTAATCATTATATTGCTCATGATGATATTATCGAGTGCGCGGACAAATCTCGAGCTGATTGAAGAAATATTGAATTTCTCGAATGGCTGATATGTGTGAATCGGAGCCATGAACTGCATTTTCATCAATAGATGTTGCAAAATCAGAACGAATGGTGCCTTTTTTAGCTTCTTTAGGGTTAGTTTCACCCATTAAGCTGCGATGAACAAGTACGGCTGATTCGCCTGATAAGACAGAAATGAGCACGGGACCAGAAGTCATAAAATCAATGAGTGCTGTAAAAAAAGGACGTTCTCGATGTTCTGCATAGAATTTTTGTGCGGATTCTGTTGATAAATGCATCATTTTTATTGCAATAATTTGTAAACCAGCTTTTTCAAATCGCTGTAAAATATCACCGATATGATGACTAGCAACGGCGTCTGGTTTAATAATAGACAAGGTTTGTTCTATAGCCATAACAGTCATTACTCTTTAATTTTTGGTATGAAAAAATTGTTTTAAAAAAGCATAGCTGAGTGTGCTTCATAAACAGAGATTTTATGATTTTTTATATCTTAATAGTTATTGAGTGATTTATCAATAATTTAATATAATATTATTGTGATAAAAGCAAAATATTTTTTGACTCTCCAGGAGAAAGCAGTAGAAAAATATGATGATATACAATCAAATAACTCCAATACTTAGTTTTTAAATGGTGTTTTTTACTGATTCATCAGATATTCACAATATCAGACAGTCGTGTTTGCTGGAAGTGTGTTAGACTAAGTCATTTTATCCTGTAGTGATGTTCACATGCCTCGATCTAAGCGTAGTAATCAGCGTTGGTTAAATGAATGGCGAAAAGATCCTTATGTTCAACAAGCTTGGCGATCTGATTATCGTTCAAGAGCTAGTTTTAAATTATTGGAACTGAATAAAAAAGACCAATTATTAAAACCAGGTCATTGTGTTGTAGATTTAGGCTCTACTCCTGGTGGCTGGAGTCAAGTAGCTTCCGAATGTGTTGGAAAACATGGCTGCATCATTGCTTCAGATATCTTACCGATGGAGGCTATTGCTGGTGTGAAGTTTGTGCAAGGCGATTTTACAGAAGAATTAATATATCAATCACTTTTAGATAGTTTTCATCATAAACAAGTGGATTTAGTCATGTCCGATATGGCTCCTAATTTAAGTGGTATTCGTGTAGTAGATCAAATGCAATCGATGTACCTTGTAGAATTGGCGTTAGATTTTGCGGTAACCGTATTGAAGCCTGGTGGGAATTTTTTGACGAAGATTTTTCAAGGTGAAGGATTTGATGTTTACTGTCAATTATTGAAAAAATATTTTGCTAAAATATTCGTGAGAAAGCCAGATGCTTCAAAGGATCGCTCTCGAGAAGTTTATTTGATAGGACAGTGTTATCGTGGCTGATACCTCCTAAATACTGGATTATGATGAAATTCTATAAAATTTTCTTATTTTTCTATAATTATTCTTGTTATATTTGATATAATTGCGATTTTAGCATGATCATATATTAGCAATTGACTTGTTTTTGTTCTGCATTTTCTGAAGGTGACTCTATGAACGATATGTTGAAGAATCTGATAATATGGGCAATTATTGCATCACTGTTGCTATTTGTTTTTAAAAACTTTGAAGGCTTGCGTTCAACACAAGAGAATATTAGTTATTCAGATTTTGTAGCTCAGGTTAATCAAAATCAAGTCAATCAAGTCATTATTGACGGGTATACCATTTCAGGTGTGTTTACAAATGGTAGTGCTTTTATTGTCCATCTTCCTCCAACAATTCCTGATATGAATCTCATGCAAGAATTAATTAATGGTCAAGTGAAAGTAGTTGCAAAACCGATCGAAAAACAAAGTATTTGGAGTCAATTATTTGTTGCAAGCTTTCCTTTATTGTTATTTTTCTTTGTTATTATGTTTTTTATGCGTCAATTACAAAATGGCATTGGCGGTAAAGGAGGTGCTATGGGTTTTGGAAAAAGTAAAGCGCGTCTTTTATCAGAAGAACAAATTAAAACAACCTTTTTGGATGTTGCCGGCATTGATGAAGCAAAAGAAGATCTTGAAGAGTTAGTTGATTTTTTAAAAAATCCTGCCAAATTTAAAAAGTTAGGTGGTCGCATTCCAAGAGGTGTTTTACTAATTGGCTCGCCTGGAACAGGTAAAACTTTATTAGCAAAAGCCATTTCTGGGGAAGCGAGTGTGCCTTTTTTTACAATATCAGGCTCTGATTTTGTAGAAATGTTTGTAGGTGTTGGTGCTTCTCGTGTTAGAGATATGTTTGAGCAAGCCAAAAAGCAATCGCCTTGTATTATTTTTATTGATGAAATTGATGCCGTAGGTCGTCATCGAGGTGCAGGTTTAGGAGGAGGGCATGACGAACGTGAGCAAACTTTGAATCAATTATTAGTTGAAATGGATGGTTTTGAAAGTAATGATGGTGTTATTGTTATTGCCGCTACTAACCGGCCTGATGTGCTTGATCCTGCTTTACTGAGACCTGGTCGCTTTGATCGTCAAGTGATTGTACCTTTACCAGATATTCGTGGTCGAGAGCAAATATTAAAAGTACATATGAAAAAAGTACCTTTAAAACAAGATATTGATCCACATGTTATTGCAAGAGGTACACCTGGATTTTCTGGCGCTGACTTATCAAATTTAGTAAATGAAGCTGCATTATATGCTGCTCGCTTCAATCAAAAAAAAGTGAGTATGTTTGAATTTGAACAAGCAAAAGATAAAATTATGATGGGGCCTGAACGAAAATCGATGGCTATGACAGAAAAAGATAAAGAAATGACAGCCTATCATGAAGCAGGCCATGCTATTGTTGGCTTAAACATGCCAGAACATGATCCAGTGTATAAAGTAACCGTTATGCCTCGTGGTCGTGCATTAGGTGTGACTATGTTTTTGCCTGAAGACGATAAAGTAAGTCATAGTCGTCAATATTTATTAAGCCGTATTACCTCAATGTATGGTGGTCGTGTTGCAGAAGAAATGTTTTATGGAGAAAATGGTGTCTCGACAGGAGCACAAAATGATATTCAGCAAGCAACAAATTTAGCTCGAAATATGGTGACTAAATGGGGTTTATCTGAAAAATTAGGCCCTTTATTATATGACGAAGATGAAGGTGAGATTTTTTTAGGAAGAATGAAAAGCCAAGGTTCACGCAGTCATTTTAGTGAAAAAACAGCATATTTGATTGATGAAGAAGTGAGATCACTGATTGATGCGTGTTATAAAAAAGCCCATGTTATTTTGAAAGAAAATAAACCAATATTAGAATTAATGAAAAATGCATTGATGGAATATGAAACACTAACAATGACTCAAATTGCTACCATCATGACAGGAGACAAGCCTGAACCACCGAAAGACTGGAGTCGACCTAAAGCATCAGTCAATCAATCTGATAAAAAATCCACATCAGGTCAACCTGACGATCATCCTGAGACTGATTAAAATTTGAACATGCTTTATTTTTTACAACGACTTATTACCTCTCACTTGCAATGAATGACTATCAAATACAATGTGGCTCTCATACACTGTGTTTAGATCGAACACATGTGATGGGAGTGATTAATTTAACCCCTGATGCTTTTTATCATTCATCACGAAAAAAAAATTTTCAAGACGCAATTGAACAAGCAGAAAGGATGTTATTAGCTAATGCGTCCATTATAGATATTGGGGGGGAATCAACAAATCCGAACATACTGCATACCCCCAGTACTGAAGAAGAATTAGATCGTATTGTATCAGTTGTGGATTATGTCTCGAATCGCTTAGGTGCAATTGTATCAGTTGATACAAGTAATCCAGTTGTGATGTCACATGTGATTGATGCCGGTGCTAGTATGATTAATGATGTCAGAGCGCTTCATGCTCCTGGTTCGCTGGAAGTATTTCAAAAAAATACCAATATTGCTGTTGTATTAATGCATTCATTATGCCAAAAAAATCAATCAATGCGTATTACAGAAGATGTACTCAGTACGGTGAAGCATGATTTAAAAAAACGCATTCAAGTTTGTACTCAGCAAGGCATCAAATTATCTCAATTGATTTTAGATCCTGGATTTGGCAGTGGTTTTTTTGGTAAAACACCTATGCAGGATTTACAGTTAATCAAACGATTTAAGGAATTGAAAATATTTAATTTACCTCTGTTAGGCGGTGTGTCTCGAAAATCTTTTATGACGCATATCATAGATAAAAAAGTAGAAGATCGCTTATGGATGAGTTTAGGTGCGGCAGCTTGGTTAGTGATATCAGGTGTTAATATCATTCGTGTGCATGATGTAGCTGAAACAAGTGATATGATTCGAATGATTGAAGCCATACAATGTGCTTGAAATATATCAAATAAGATCAAAGGATAATAGAAAATCCAAATGGATAATGAATTGAATAGTATGAAAGTATTTGGTACCGATGGCATTCGAGGACGCGTTGGAGAATTTCCAATTACGCCTGGTTTTTTTCTTCAATTAGGTTTGGTGACAGGTTATCTTTTTGCTGAAATGGGTTATCGTCGTATTATTATTAGCAAAGATACGCGTATTTCTGGATATATTTTTGAATCTGCACTAGAAGCAGGATTTACTTCAGCTAGTATCGATGTTTTATTATTAGGACCTATGCCAACCCCTGCTGTGGCTTATTTAGCCAGAACATTTAATGCTTGTGGAGCCATCGTCAGTGCTTCGCACAATCCATATTATGATAATGGCGTGAAATTTTTTACACCAGAAGGTATTAAATTATCGCATATGATGGAGCGAAAAATAGAACAATCAATGAATAAAAATTTATCTATGGTGGCTTCTAACCAACTAGGTAAAGTGCATCGAATGAATGATGCTGCAGGTCGATATATTGAACACTGCAAATCAACTGTATTGCCTGAATTGAATTTATCAGGTATACATTTAGTGCTAGATGCTGCAAATGGTGCAAATTATCATGTTGGTCCTGATGTATTTCGAGAATTAGGCGCAACAGTAACACTGATTGGTGCTCAACCCAATGGATTAAATATTAATGAAAACTGTGGAGCAACTTATTTGTATCCATTGCAAAAAAAAGTGAAGGCACTAGGAGCTGATTTAGGTATTGCTTTTGATGGCGATGGCGATCGTGTTGTCATGATTGATGAAAAAGGCACCATTTTAGATGGTGATGATATATTATTTATTATTGCTATGTATCGTAAGCGTCATGATTTATTAGGTGGAGGCGTTGTCGGTACTTGTATGAGTAACCTAGGTTTAGAGGAAACATTAGTCGCTCATAATATCCCGTTTTATCGAGCAGGAATTGGAGATCGATATATTAATGAAGCACTTATGTCAAAAAAATGGTTATTAGGCGGTGAACCTTCAGGTCATATTATTTGTCGTCATCTGACAACCACTGGTGATGGTATTGTGGTTGCGTTGCAAGTATTATTCATTATGATGAAAAAGAATCAACCTTTATCTATGTTGCGGAAATCTTTATTGAAATATCCTCAAAAAACAGTCAATATTCCATTGCCAAGTCATTATGGTGTATTAGAAAAAAATAACTTGAATATTGCTTTAAGACAAATTGAAAAACAATCGCAAGCTAAAGAGCGTATTGTAATTCGTTTGTCAGGCACAGAGCCTGTTATACGTATTATGGTTGAAAATTCAAATGATCAAACAGTGACTGTTCAACTTAAAAAAATCGTTGCATTAATTGGCAACTTAATACATGAGTCAATTCATTGAGAACCTGAAGATTACATTTAGTCTTTATCATTGTATGCGACACATGATATTCAATACTTAGAGGGCAGAATATGCGGAAACCTTTACTGGCTGCAAATTGGAAAATGAATGGCTCTTTAACGGAAAATGAAAAACGCTTAACATTATTTAAGGAAAAATTATCTAATTTAGAGCATCAAGATATTGTGATTTTTCCACCTGCAATTTATATCCCGCAAACTGCAAATTTATTGTATAATTCGGATATTAGTTGGGGTTTTCAAAATATTTTTCATGAAAGCATGGGAGCTTATACAGGTGAACATTCTCCAGGTATGGCAAAAGATTATGGTGTATCTTACGCATTAGTAGGACATTCTGAAAGACGTTTATTATTTGGTGAAACAGATCACCAAATTTTAAAAAAAATAGCTATTTTGTTAGAATTTGGAATGACACCTATAGTCTGTATTGGAGAAACATTAAGTCAGTATAAAAATCATGAAACATTGGATGTACTGAAAAGACAATTAAAAGCATTTTTAGATCCTATATCTTGTGAACAGCAAGATTTAGTAATTGCTTATGAGCCTGTTTGGGCTATTGGTACTGGAAAAGCTGCGACTGAAAGTGAGGTTCAAGTGGTACATGAGAACATTAGACTCATCGTGAGTGAATATGATCAATGGGATGCTGACTTGATACGAATTATCTATGGTGGTAGTGTCACGGCTCAGAATTCAAATCATTTTTTAGCGCAACCTGATATTGATGGGTTATTGGTAGGTGGCGCTTCATTAAAGTCAGATGAATTTATTTCAATTTGTACACAATAAAAGGTTGATGTTAATATGGAAACGTTAATACTAATAATACACATTACTTTGTCAGTTTTTCTCATTGGATTAGTGTTATTACAACAAGGTAAAGGTGCTGATGCTGGTGCTGCATTTGGTGCAAGCACCTCACAAACTGTTTTTGGTGGCCGCGGTTCAACTAGTTTTTTAGTGAAAATCACAAGTTTTATTGCTTTAGGATTATTAGTGACTTGTATTGCTTTATATATTCTAACGAAACAAAAAGTAAATTATGTCGCAGATGCTTTATTAAATACAAATGATATACCAGCAGTCATCGAATCATCTGATATGCCTTCTATGCAATCTGAAGATGTAAAGCAAGATAAACCTGCTGAGCAATCTGGAAAGGTAAACGATGAGGCGTCATCTGTCTCTTCTGATACAATCAAACAATAGGATTGTCTTCAGTCTTATTAAATACAGTATGATATGCTATCGCTATGTTTATTGTTAGAGGGTTGACCTTCAATATGTTTACCCTTATGATGATGTTGATTGTGCATAGCCGAAGTGGTGGAATTGGTAGACACGCCATCTTGAGGGGGTGGTGAGCGATGCTTGTGCGGGTTCAAATCCCGCCTTCGGCACCAAATAAATCAATGCATTATACTCGTTACGATCATCTTTATATTGCTGATCTTGAAGGAACAAGATAGGCTAAATAATACAATCTTTTTTTGAATAGGTGTTCAATATAAGTCAATTTAAGTAAGGATACAATTTAAGTGGACTCAAATCATTCTGATATACCCTGTTTAAATCATCAAGAGAGCCAGAGCAATACAGTCGATGTTGTATTAGTGAAAGGCGAAGCATTCACAAAAATTCCTGATGATTTATATATTCCTCCCGATGCTTTTCGAATTTTTCTAGATGCTTTTCAAGGCCCTTTAGATTTATTATTATATTTAATCAAACGTAATAATATGAATATTTTAGATATTAAAATTGCACCTATTACTGCGCAATATATGTCTTATGTGGGGATGATGAATTTTGAACATTTTGAATTAGCAGGCGAATATTTAGTCATGGCGGCGACGTTAGCCGAAATTAAATCACGTTTCTTATTGCCACAATTAGATGAGTCGGTTGAAGAAGAAGACCCTCGTGCTGAATTAGTGAGGCGATTACAAGAATATGAACATTTTCAAAAGATAGCGTATCAATTAGACGCCTTGCCACGTGTAGATCGTGATGTTCTTTTATTTGATCTTGATTTTCCAATTATAGAAAAAGAAAAAATTTATCCTGATATTCATTTTAAAGAGATATTACAGGCTTTATCAGAAGTATTAGATCGCGCTAAACTATATGATGAACATACTGTAGAACGCGAAGTTTTTCCCACACGAGAGAGAATGTTGATTATTTTAAATCGACTGAATGATGAATCCAGTTTTATACCTTTCAGTGCCATTTTATTGACAACTGAAGGTCGAATGGGTGTAATCGTTACTTTTTTAGCTTTGATGGAATTAGTGAGAGAAGCTTGTGTGGAGTTAATACAAAATGAAGATTATGGAGTTATTCATATTAAACTAAGGAGCAATCATGATGGTGCAGATGGATGACATGGAATGGGTCGAAAAACAGCGTGAATCTCCCATTGACAATCAATATGACACATCAGTACCATTACAAAATATCATTGAATCTATTTTATTTGCTGTAAAAAAACCGATGACTATCGCTCAACTGATCGCTGTTTTACCTGAAGAGAAAGCGATTACTGCTGATGAAATACAGACTACTTTGAATGCTTTAACTGCTGAGTACCAGTCTCGCGGTATTGAGTTAATTGAAGTGGCTAGTGGGTATCGTTTTCAAATAAAAAATGATGTAGTACCTTGGGTTCATAAGCTTTGGTCTGAAAAGCCACCTAAATATGGGCGTTCTTTTTTAGAAACTTTAGCGATTATTACCTATAAACAACCGGTAACTCGAGGAGAAATTGAAGAAGTTCGAGGTGTGAGTGTGAGTAGTCATATTATGCGCACATTACAAGAACGTGAATGGATTCGAATTATTGGTTATCGCGAAGTGCCTGGTCGACCTGCTATGTATGCAACCACGCGACAATTTTTGGATTATTTTAATTTAAAAAGTTTAAAAGATCTTCCAGAATTCAACTACTTATCTGAAAAAATATTATCTGAAACGACCTTGCTAGATGATTCTAAAAACAATCAAGACATGACCGAGCAAGCGATCGATCGGCAGAGCACGACAAAACAAGCGCTCACTTTAGTTGATCTTGATCTTGCGAAAAATTTTAAAGAGCAAGCAGATGAGGCTGATCAAGTTATTTTTTCTAGTTTAGATGAATTGTTGAGTACAGTGAAAACTGATTTTGTGGATAGTGATTTATCAGAAAAAGATAATATGAATAATGAATCAATGCAAGCAGATCAGTCTGATCAATCAGATGAGTGACTTTATCTCTGCGTATCAATTTTTTCAAATGCATAGACAAGCTTCTCTGTGTGGACTAAACTGAGCCACAACGACCCAGTAACATGATGTAATGAGATCAAAAAAATGCCTTTAAATCAAGAAAATAATAATGATGTGGGAGAAAGGCTGCAAAAGCTTTTAGCACGATATGGTGTCGCTTCTCGTCGTCAAATTGAAGTGATGATGCAGCAAGGCCAAATTACAGTCAACTCTAAGCCTGCTGCATTAGGTATGCGTGTCACCGGTCGAGAAAAAATACATGTTAACGGGCAGCCTGTTCGATATACAACATCACAACCTGATGAGTGTCGCGTCTTAATTTATCATAAAATGGAAGGTGAATTATGTACTCGGCATGATCCTCAGCAACGTGAAACTATTTTTAATGGGTTGCCAAAATTGAAAACAACCCGTTGGATTACAGTTGGTCGATTAGATTATAATACATCTGGTTTATTAATTTTAACAACCGATGGTGATCTTGCGCATCAATTAATGCATCCTAGCTCTGAAGTAGATCGAGAATATGCTGTTCGTATTTTTGGGACAGCCACTGAAGAGCAACAGATTGCGATGAAAGCAGGTGTTTTATTAGATGGTAGTTTAGGACACTTTACTGATATTTTTGATGCTGGCGGTGAAGGATGTAATCATTGGTATTATGTCTGTATAAAAGAAGGTAAAAATAGAGAAGTAAGGCGACTATGGGATAGCCAAGGATTAACCGTCAATCGCTTAAAACGTGTCCGTATGGGTAATATTTTATTGCCTAGAAATTTAACAAAAGGCAAGTATCGTGAATTAACACAATTAGAAGTGAATGCATTATATGAATTGGTCAAGTTGCCACCTAAATCAATTTCTACAGCTTTACCTGTGAAACATAAAAATCCAATTAAAACGGCTAAGTTGATTCGAAAAAAGCATGATCAATTTATTAAAAAAGCGCAACCTGAACAACGTCGACAAATATTATAAACATATTAAATCAGATGATCGATAGTTTAATGAAAACTATATTGATACAGTCAATATTTTTAGTATGAGAGAAAAAATGATGGTAAAGCAACATTGTTCTTGTTTTTTTGGTTGGTTTTGTTTCAGTTTACTCATTATTTTACTAGATCAACAAACAAAAATATGGATATTAGATCATCATGCATTATATTCAACTGGAGTACATTTAACCTCTTGGTTAGACATAAAAATAGCCTATAATTCAGGTGCAGCTTTTAGTTTTTTAAGCCAAGCTTCTGGTTGGCAGCGCCCATTCTTAAGTATATTGGCTATTATAATGAGTTTTATTTTAATCGTTTGGCTGAAATTTTCAGTTTCCGATCGATTTAAAGCAATGGCTATTATGTTATTATTAGGCGGTGCTGTGGGTAATTTATTAGATCGACTGATGTATGGGTACGTCATCGATTTTATTGCACTGCATTACCAGTCTGTATATTTTCCAATTTTTAATGTCGCTGACATTTCAATTACAATAGGCGCTCTTTTATTAGCAAGTCGTAGTATATTTTTATCAAAATAATGTTATGATAAAAAATCACACGATTCTTATTGATTATTGATTATTGATTATTGATTATTGATTATTGATTATTGATTATTGATTGTGTTGTGAAAATGAGATTCTATTTATGAAAAAAGGCGATCAAGTTTTATTGCATTTCTCGCTTTCTTGCGATCAATCAAATGAGTCATGTGTAGATAGCACCTTTGAAGGTGAACCTGTTGAATTAATGATTGGTTCAGGCCAAATGCCAGCACGTTTTGAAAAACTTATGCAAAACGTACTCGTCAATCAAGAAAAAACATTTACATTATCACCTGAACAAGGGTTTGGAGAAAAACAAGAAAATAATATTAAAAGGCTATCTATGGCGTTATTTAAATCAGTTGATTTAAAAATTGGTTTAGTCGTAGCTTTCGATACTGCAAATCATGAAGAAATATTAGGGGTTGTTCAAAATATTTCAGATACAATCGTGACCGTTGATTTTAATCATCCTTTAGCAGGCCGTATATTATATTTTAAAGTGTTTATTCTCAAGATAAGACCAGGAAATCGTAATGCATTACCTGAAATTAAGGATATCATGCTGACTCATTGAAGGACTCAACTGTTCATGAGAGATAATACTATATTCTGTAAAGGGTTTACTTTATTGGAGTTAATGTGTGTCGTGGCGATCTCAGCAATTTTATTTTCCTGGGTTTTGCCTATCATGGAAAACCGACGTGTGATATTAGGCCTTGAAGATCGAGCTGAGTCACTCATTGGTTTTTTGAAAATGGCAAAAATAACAGCGATTTTAAAAAAAACACGCATCTCAGTGTGTGCTCTAAATCCTAATGACATGACGTGTGGTTCAAATTCAGATTGGGACAATGGCTGGCAATTGGCTTTTCAGTCGGATATATCATTTGTTGTTCCTGTGAAACGCTTTATATTAAAACCACTCTATAGTATTCAAACCACTTTTTCTACCAATAGCGTGAATGCAATTACTTTTAATCCAAATGGTATGAATTCACCGAATGTTAAAATCAATTTTTGCTCATCATTAAACCATTTAAATGCACAATATGCTAAATCTGTTCACGTGATCTTTGGTGACATAATCCTTCGGCAAGGAGTGGAGGTTGATTGTTCATGATGCGAATGCAGTCTAATGAGCTAGGTTTTGGTTTAATTGATAATTTATTAGCATTATTTATTTTTACAGTGACGGCTTTAGGTTTTTTATCTGTTCAGTTTTTAATAAAACGTCAAAGTATTTATGTGGAGTATCATTCTCAAGCTATTGATTTAGCTAGAAATATGGCTGAAACGATATTGCATAATAAACAATTTAATATTGATCCTAGTGTATATGATAATCCTGATCCTGCAAGAAAAGCATGTAATGAGAATGACTGTACACCAGAAGAAAAAGTAAAAAATCAAATTTTTAGATGGAATTATTCGATAGGGATGGCTTTACCGCATGGTTTAGGTTTGGTTTGTCGTAGTACTGAAAAATTAGAGCATTCTGATGTGTATGATTTAATATTACAAGATGAAATTTTATCGCGTTGTACGCAAACTGGTAATATTTATACAATACATATTATCTGGAGTAATAATCCAGCGATTCAATGGACTCGAGATGTCGGAGTATCATTAGGGCCTGTCCGGCATTTATTAGCCGGTAATTCGTTGGATAATCATGCTTTATTAGAACCATTGAAATTAACAAAAAATCCACATACGACAGCAAGTCATATCCAAATTTTTGTACCTTAACATGGTGAAAAAAACTTGATGAATCGACACGCTAAAGCACATCAGAAGCAAATAGGGCTTTTGTTGATTGAAATGATGATTTCAATGGCTTTGAGTGTTTCATTATTATATATTATGTTGCAAAATTTATCAGTTGTGTATAAAAATAAAGAAATTACGCAAAAAGCAATGGATCTATACAACAATAAATATCAAATATCTGAAATATTATCTTATGATATTCGAATGGCAGGCTATAAAGGATGTTCAGGAAAAAATCAACAAGTCATCATAGGCTCTACCATTCCTAATGACTATCAACTGTATAACATGACTCCTAATATACCTATACAGAAGCATGATGAGGTATATTCTCCTGATGTTTTTTTTGAAAGAAAAGAGATATTCTATGCTTGGTCTATTGAACCTGATGTGAGTTATGTTTTATCACATGATACGAATGTAACTGAAGAGCGTTCTATTTTACAGATTAATTTGGATAGCCCTATTTTTTTAAGAGATGATTTAGATTTGAGATTATTGCTTATTTCAAGTTGCCAGTCCACTATTTTAGTGAAACCGACTCGTATCAATAAAACCAGTGCTCAAATCGAGATATCGAATTTTTTAGCAACAACAGCATTGAATGCTATGCATGGACCTATTGAAGTATTAATCTCACGTCCTATATTATATACAGTAGAGCAAAAAGATATAGATAGTGTGACGAAAATGTATTCACAAATTATGAATATAGAAGGTCTGTTTACGAATAAACAAGAGGTCGCTAGACTGAATGATAGTGCTGACAATAGTATCAATGCTTTTAATCTGGAGATGAGTACCTTTAGAACTTTAGGGAACGATGATGAAGATCATCGTTCTGTATTTATTGATAGTGCCCTTAGCGTTACATTGATGTCTGATTATCAAAATATAGCAACTGATCTGGCACGCCAATCTCAGTTTTTAAATTATCGTGATATTTTATCCAATCGTTTTGGATTATCATTTTTACTGATCAATACTTTTAGAAATATATTTAACTTATGATATTTACTTTCAAAATAATCAAACCTATGCACCACCAATATGGTGTCGCATTACCTATCACTTTTATTTTTTTATTAATTGTCACAACAACATTGGTTTTACAATTTCAACGACATTCTTTTTTAATGCAATTGAATCATATGGCGACTGAAAAACAAGAGTCATTTTACAATGCTGAAGTTGGTATTCAAATTGTTGAAAATTTGATTTCTGAAGCAACTTCTCCCAATCATCTGGTCGAATTATTAATGCCACTCAATATATCTTTAGATCATTTAGTTCCTTTAGTTCATCATGATTATTCTGATGCTTCTTTTTGGATATCGGTGCCTGTATACGCCGCATTTCCTGCAGCTCAAGTCGTGATAGAAATCTATTATAATGAAACAACTTTCTTAAATTTATCTATTTCTTCTGATACTGAATTATGGAATTATCGTATTACATCTCGTGGTTTAAGTCATAACAATAGATATATTATTCAAAATTATGGTGATTCTGCCTTATTGCCAGATGCTTTATCTGAATCTATTATTCAGACCCTTTATAAAAAAGAGTATATTTATTAGTTTTTTTTGGAGTTCTAATATGTTGGCAAATCAATGCGATTTATACTTAAGAGTTGTCGTGTTATTTTGGGTTAGTTTGATATCGTATGCTAGTTTTGGATTTATGAATCCAGATTCTTTGCCTTTATCACAAACACCACTGTATTTATCCATTGTTGCTAGGCCAAATGTGATGATTTTATTAGATGATACAGAAACGATGGATTATGAAGTGTTAACTGCTCCTCATTGGAGTGCCCCTGCTTATTTCCTACCTATGTCAAGAACTGGCCCAGTCTATGTCAGGACTGGTTTGATGTTGAGTAAAATAAGAACAGATAACATATTTCAACCTTTCCCTTATATTCATGCTTTATCTAGTAATTTTGCTTCTTCGGATACAAATCATTATGCGGTCTATGAAGAAGCCAGCCAATTATATACAGGTGAAACCATTAATTACAAACCAGCTGATTTAAATGTATTCTTTAATCAATTAACAGACTGGCGTTTTTTTTCAAGTCAACATAATTTATTGTACTACAATCCGACAATAAAATATAAAAAATGGCCATCTATTGAAAGCCCCGATGATTTTGATAATATTGAGCTTAGTGGAGGCGAAAGAATATCATTAAATGGTAGTTTATATGTTGTTAGTGAAGACACGCATGGTTATAATGAATCGTTCCCTGATAATTATTTAGACAGTAGAACCAATATTGCCAATGGCACTATCGATTTATGGGATACGCATCATGTTTATATATTTGAAGATAATAAAGTGAAATGTTATACAGCTGAATTTAGCATTATAACTGCTACGAGTACCGGTTTAATTAATTATGTCTTTCAGTATGACATCACAGATCGATTCATTGTTTCAAACATGAAAAGAAACTATGCCATTTGGTTTCAGTTTTATAGAACACGCTTACTGGCATTAAAAAGTACTTTATTTGAATTAATTAAAAAATATCCACATTACCGTTACTCATTTGCTAAAGTGAGCGATTTTGGGTCAATTTTAAAAAAAGCACCGGCTGTAACCTATGATATGCAACCTTCTAATTTATATGATCATAATATAAATATTATTCGCGCAATAGAGCAAACACCTATTGTGCAAACAAATAATAATTACTTATTACACGAGACAATTGATAAGATTGGTAGTTATTTTACGGAGACACAGAACGGACCAATCTATTATTCTTGCCAAAATAATTACCTATTACTAGCAACAGATGGTGATGTGGCTTCGATTATTTCTAGTCTACCTGGAGATGATGTTACAAGTGGAGATATTGATCAAGACGGGGTTGAAACAACCGTTGCAGATATAGCTCGTTATTATTATATAACTGATTTACGTCCTGATTTAGAAAATAATACTACAAATACAGATGGAACTTTAATGCATCAGCATTTAACTATGTTAGTGCTTGGTTTTGGATTATTTAGTTCAATCAAAACAAATGAGTTAGGCGTGCCAGTAGATAGCTTAAATAACCCTTTATCAGCTAATAGTGTAGAATGGGGGCATGCTGGACAACCGGATGCACGCATAAGACAAGCCAATGATTTGCATCATGCCGCTTTTAATAGTGGAGGGTTATTTTTGGATATTAGCAAAAATTTTTTTGAAGCTTTTGAAAAAATAACAGAATCAATTGAAAGAAAAGATACACGCCTCAGCAACTCAATTTTATTAGATAGTTCAAATTTGAAAAAAGCTAATATTTTATATCAATGTCAATTTAATCCTTATGATTGGAGTGGTGATATTTTTGCTTATTCGGTGAATCAATCGACTGGAGCCATTAATCCAACTCCTTTATGGAGTGCAGAAGATAGATTAAACGTACAATCTGATCAAGCCATTCGAAGTATTTTATTTTCTTATTCAGATACATTAAATCATTTTAGTAGTCGTTCATTTTTTTCAAATCATTTACCGGAAAGTTGGAGATCTATTTTATTAGAAAATAAATATTTCTTTCAATCAGATGATGAATATTTAAATCATTTTGTCAATTTTTTACGTGGAAATATGACATATGCAACCAATACTGTATTTCGTAGAAAGTCTAAAAAATTAGGTGATATTATTCACTCTAGCCCAGTTTTAGTGAAGAATCCTGATCAAAACAGTAGATTATATGTAAGTGCAGACTATTCGATTTTTAAAAAGCATCATCGAAATAGAAGACCTTTATTGTATGTTGGAGCGAACGATGGTATGTTGCATGCTTTTGATGCATTGACAGGCGATGAGTATTTTGCTTATCTTTCTTTTCAAATGGCTCCTTTTTTACATCAACTTGCATCACCACTGTATAAGCATTATGCTTTTTTTGATGCTAAACCTAAAGTGCAAGATATTTATGATGGGCAACAATGGCGAACCATATTAGTCACAGGATTTGGTGTAGGCGTGAAAGGTTTAGTGGCATTAGATATTACCAATCCTGAAGCGATTAAACAAGGAAGTAATCCTGTTTTATGGGAATTATCTGCTAGTGATAAATCAAAAATACGAGCAGAAGAGTGGACAAAAAATGAAAATATGGGGCATCAGTTACATGCACCTAGTATTGGAAAAATGAAAAATAATCAATGGGCAGTGATCGTTGGAAATGGTTATAATAGTATTGATAATGAAGGTTCAGATAATTTACCGCGTCTGTTTATTTTAAATGCCTTAACAGGGAGGCCGATTAAAATTATTAGTGTGCCGTCTGTAGCCTTTGGTGGCGATCATTTGCAAATTCTAAGTAATGGTTTATGTTCTCCAATGGTCATTGGTAATAACATCACAGGCGAAGTAGAGTATATTTATGCTGCCGATGTTAGAGGTCATATTTGGAAATTTGATTGTAATGATGAAAATCCTAATAATTGGCGTTCTGCTTATCGCCATAGTAACGGTCTTGCTTATCCTTTATTTAGAGGCGACATTAAAAATCCAATTAGCGCAGAACTCAATATTGTCAAATTGTTCAATGGTAATAATTTAATTATATTTGGTACAGGTCGTTATTTATTAGCACATGAAAGATACTCAACTTTTCAAGCACCACAATATTTATGTGCTATTGAAGATAATGTAGAAGCTGAAGGATGGATTCTTGATTACCAACTACAATCACGATATATGAATACACCAGATACGATCCACGTAGGTCGTAGAAATGATAATGATGAATTAATTCGATCTACTGAAACAACAGTGGTTAGGCATATTCCACCGGCTCCTCTAAATGAAACCATGAATTGGGATAGATATAGAGGATGGCGATTATACTTGATGAATAATCCTTTAGCCCCTGCGATAGGGGAGCGTATATTGCAGCAACCTATTGTTAACGGTCGCCGATTAAAATGTATTACTTTTTCGCCTTATAATATACCTTGCGGGAATGGAGGCTATAGTTGGGTATTAGGGTTAGATGCTTATACTGGTGTAGGGTTTGATGACGTGGTTTTTGATTTAAATCAAGATGGTGTTTTTGATCAAAAAGATTCTTCTCAAGCAGTTATTGTTGATGGTGAAACAACTTTAGTACCTTCTTCTTCAAATAATGAAAAAATTGTTGGTGTATTGTTTGATGGATTGATCTTATCTTCTTCTTTGTTATCTGCAGGAAATCAAAGTATTCAGTATTTAAATACATCCAATGGTATTATTTTTAACTTAAAATTGAAAAATAATCTACAAAAGAATAATCAAAACGGGCGTCAGGCGTGGAGGCAAATTAAATAATAATCATGATCATATGATAGCTATTTTCAATGATGACGTTGCCTATCTTTCTGAACAGCACATAAATTATTTTATAAAGAAAATCTGTTTCCATGAAAAAGGTATGGCAAACATGATGCGTTTTGATTGTTTTTAAAAAACGACACAAGGTAATATATTATTTCCAGCATTCTATTGTTGTAGAGTAATACTCTCTTAGATAGGATGAAAAGTAGCTTAAATTTTTTGTAATTAATTGATATTTATAAAAAATATTATGCCATTCAATGTGTTATATATTAATTTACATGGGCCCATTCAACCATGAAGTGCAACACCTAAAGGTTTTTCTATTCCTCGCATAACTTCGTTAGGTGTTCGATAGTTTAACACTTTTCTAGGTCTATTATTGAGTGCTTTTTGAATCGCTAAAATCTCATCATTTTCTATGCCTATAAACTCTGTTTTCTTTGGCAGATATTGACGAGAT